>NZ_JBEXUX010000043.1:0-87765 GCF_040629175.1 Embleya sp. NPDC005971
CCGGGCCACGAAGTCTTTGTTTTGCGGCTCCGCCGCTCTCCGCGCTGCGCGCGTCGATCACCGGGGTGGGGCTGGGTCGGGGGCGCTGACGCGCCAGGGGTGGGTGGTCAGGTTGGGGGGTGGGGTGATTCGGGGGTGGTCCACCAGGCTTCGGGTGGGTGGGTGGTGTAGCGGCTGCGGGGGCGGGGGGTTGGGGTGGGGGTGGTGGGGGTGCCGCCGGTGGTGGGGGCGGTCAGCCATGTGGGTGGCAGGGGGGCGGGGGGTGGGTCGTTGTGGGTGGTGGTGCCGAGTGGGTTGGGGAGGGGGGTGGCGGTGTGTGCGGCGTCGTGTGTGGCTGCTGGGCTGCCGGTGCGCAGGCCGGGTGCGATGCGGATGCCGGTTACCGGGGGGATCGGGGGCGAGGGGGGTGGGGTGGGGCGGCGTACGCGGGGGCCGATTCCGGCTGGGAGGACCTGGCGAGGGTCTCGGGGTAGGGGGGTGCCCATGACGGGCGGGGGTGGTGGGGGCGGTGGGCAGCTGGATGGTGGGGGTGGGGTGAGGGGCGGTGTCGGTGTGGGTGGGGCTTCGGGGGGTGGTGGGGGCAGGGGCGGTGTGCTGTTGGTCAGACAGGTGGGGATTGGTGTGGACGGTGGTGGTGGGGGCGGCACTGTCTTGGGTGCTTCGGAGGCTTGGGTGACTGCGGGGGCTTCGGAGGGTGGGGCTTCGAGTGGGTCGCAGGATGTGGGTGGGGCGAGTGGGGGTGGCGGGGGTGAGAGGGGGGTGATGTTGCCGGGGTCGGTGGTGGTGGGGTTGATGGTGCTCGGGTTGGTGGGGGCGGTGGTGTTCTTGGTGCAGGGTTGGCTCGGGGGTGGGGTGGTGGTGGGGGGAGCGTCGGCGGGGACGTTGGCTTTCGGTGTGGCGTCGGTGTGCGGCGGAGGGGTGAGGGCGGGTAGCCGGTCGCCGAGGTCGCGGTACACGTCCTCCAGGCGTGTGGCGGCGGATTGGGCGGCTGTGGGGTCGGTGGCTTGCTCTTGGGCCAGGTTCAGGGCGTGGGCCGCCTTGTCGAGGTGCCGGTGCAGCGCGATGCCGTGGGCGGCGAGTCGGTCGGCGGTGTCGGCCAGGGTGTGACAGCGGGCGGTGAAACGTTCGGCGCCGCCGCCGGTCCAGATCTGGGCGCCACGTCGGGCGGTCTCGGCGAGTGCGTCGCGCAACTCGGCCAGCCGGACGGCGGCCAGGCGCCAACCGTCGGCCGCTGCGGCCACCTCGCCGGGGCGGGCCGCGTGAATCGCCGCGTACGTGTCCACGGCGTCGGGGGTGCTCATCGCGAGGCCGCCGTCCGCAGCAGCGTGCCGACCTCGGTCTCGGTGGCGGTGAACCGGTCGGCGGTGTGGCCGAGTTCGATCCGGGTGGTGGCCAACTCGGCGCGAATTTGCGCCAACAGCTCGACCATCTCGGCCGCCGCTCGGCGGTGTCGGTCGGTCAACTCGGCGGCGCCCGGGAGCGTCCCCAGGGCATCGGGGCCAAGGGCGGTGTCGGCCGCGACCCGGGCGGGCTCGGCGAAGCAGCCGCGCGCGAGGTAGTCGGCGCCGATGTTGTGCAAGCGCCGGACCAGTCCGTGCAGTTCGCCGGTATCGACCGCGTAGCCCGTTGTGCCTTCGCCGTCGGTGCGGGACATGCCACCACCCCCTGATGAGTACGTGAGCCGAGTGCTGCCTGCTCGGGAAACGATCAGGTTGGCACGTGGTCACTCCGCGTGCCCGACTGCCTGTGGACAACCCGGGGACACATCACCCCGAAGAGTGAAACCCGCCGAAAATCCGCTTGGTTGTCCACAGATTGTTCGACGGCGGGCGATTCGTCCGGCCCTCGGGCGCAATCTGGAGGCGTCGTGAACACACCGGACGAACTCCGGCGAACTCCGGGCGACCCGGACAAGCACCGCACGAGGGAGCGATCATGCACACCATCGAGACCTTCGCCGAACTGGACGACGAGCTGGCCACCGTCGATTCCACGCCACGCGCACTGGCCGCCGTCGCGCTCGCGCTGCACACCGTGCAGCAGGTGGTGCACGCGTGGAGCGGCAAGCCGGACCGGGGCGGCTGCCTGTGCCGGGTGGCCGACGAACTCGGGGACGCGCGGGAGATCGTCGGCCGGATCGTGGGGCCCGATTGCGCGACAGTCGTTCCGCTGCCGGGCGGAGACCCGGCCGCCGTGCCGATCGCGGGCGCCGCCCGGGTGCTCGGGCGGGTCGCCAAGGTGCTCACGCTGCTGGCCCGACAGGGCGTCGCGGACAACCCCTGCGGGGACTGGGCCAGGTTGGAGCCCGCCCAGCGGCGGGCCTGCGCGGCGGCCTGGGCGATCGTTTTTCGCAACCTGGTGCGGCTGCGTGCCGCCGAGGAGACCGCGACCTGGTCGGGGCTACCGCATCGGCACGCCCCGGCGATCCCGCCGCGCCGGCGACGCGGTGTGGCACACGTGGTGCCCTTTCCGGCGCGGCTCGCATGATCGAGTCCGGTGGGCGGCGCGTCCTCGGGGGAGGATGGGCACATGGATCTGCGTATCTTCACCGAACCCCAGCAGGGCGCGACCTACGAGACGCTCCTGAGCGTGGCCAAAGCCACCGAAGACCTCGGTTTCGGGGCCTTCTTCCGCTCGGACCACTATCTGCGCATGAGCGGCGACGGCCTGCCCGGTCCTACCGACGCCTGGATAACGCTGGCCGGACTGGCCCGGGAGACCAAGCACATTCGGCTGGGCACGTTGATGACGGCGGCGACGTTCCGGCTGCCCGGCGTGCTCGCGATCCAGGTCGCGCAGGTCGACGCGATGTCCGGCGGGCGCGTCGAACTGGGCATCGGCGCGGGCTGGTTCGAGCAGGAGCACACCGCCTATGGGATCCCGTTCCCGCGCGAGAAGTTCGACCGGCTCGAAGAACAACTGGACATCATCACCGGCCTTTGGGACACCCCGGTCGGCGATACCTTCGACTACGACGGGCGCTACTACTCGCTGGCCGACTCGCCCGCGCTGCCCAAGCCCGCGCAGCGCCCGCACCCGCCGATCCTGATCGGCGGCTTCGGCGCCAAGCGCACACCGGCGCTGGCCGCGCGCTTCGCGAACGAGTTCAACATCCCGTTCGCATCGGTGCAGACCAGCGCGCAGCAGTTCGACCGGGTGCGCGACGCGCTCGCCGAGCACGGTCGCAAGAGCGAGGACCTGGTCTTGTCGAACGCGCTCGTGGCCTGCGTGGGCAAGGACGACGCCGAGGTGGCCCGCCGCGCCGCGGTGATCGGCCGCGAACCCGCCGAACTCAAGGAGAACGGTCTCGCCGGCTCGCCCGCCGAAGTGGTCGACCGGATCGGCCGCTTCGCCGAAATCGGCTCGACCCGGATCTACTTCCAGATCCTGGACCTGCACGACCTGGACCACCTGGAGCTGATCGCCTCGGAGGTGATGTCCCAACTCGGCTGAGCCGAGGGCCCCGTGGCCATCGGCGGCACGGGAAAGGGCTCTGTCGCAGCCCGTGCGCTGCGACAGAGCCCCTCTCTCACCCCACCGCCCCCGGTGCTACAGCGGGCGGCCGTTCGGTGTGTTCCCTCGTCGTCAGACGGTCGCGGGAGTGTCCCCGTCGTCCTCGCCGAAGGTGCCACTGCCGGCAAGCAGCGTGCTGCGGGTGCCGCGGCTGCGGTACCACATGACGCCGCCGATCATCAGGAGCGTGCCGCCGGCGGTGCCGAGCAGGCGCGGGTCCAACAGGGCACCGGTGTGCGCGAGCCCACCGCCTCCGCCGCCGTTGCCGCTCCCGGCCGAACTGCCGGAGCTGGTGCCGGTCGTGGTGCCCGTGGTCGTGCCGGCGGTGGTGCCCGCGGTGGTGCCCGCGGTGTCACCGGCGGTCGTGCCGGTCGTGGTTCCGGTGGTCGTGCCCGCGGTCGTCCCGGCGGTGTCACCGGCCGTCGTGCCGGTCGTGGTGCCCGTGGTGGTGCCGGTGCTCGAACCGTTGGTCGCCCCGGCACGCGTGAGGGTGACCTTGAAGGGGCGCTCCACCTTGGGTCCGGTCTCGGTGGTCGTGACCGTCAGGATGTAGTCGCCGTCCACCCAGGGAGCCGCCGCCCGGGGGAAGGGGGCGAGTGAGGCCGTGAACCGACCGCCGGCATCGGTTGTGGTCGTGGGTAGTTCGACCGGGGCGAACGCGGTGTCGTTCTTCTTGGTGATCACGGCCTTGAACGGCACATTCGCGGGGAAGTTCGTCAGCGTGAGGGTGTAGTTCACCTGCACACCGGTCGCGTCGGGAATCTTGATCTCGTCATTGAAGCCCACGGTCGGCGTGACGGTGGCCAGCACCTTCCAGGCGGTTCCCTCGAGCTTCAGGTTGACCCGGGCGAGGTCGTTCGCCACGACCGCGCCGGCGTCGTCCAGGCACTGGGCTCGGATGCGGTAGTCACCTTCGGCGCCGCCCGAGATGATCAGCTTCTGCGTGATCGCCGGCTTGCGGTCCGCGGGAAGGGCCTGGGGAGAGAACCCGCCGATGCGCGTCTCGGTGCCGCCGCCGGGAGGGGTCAGCAGGAACAGGAACTTCGTCGTGCCCTGCGGGCATGCCTTCAACGAGGTGATGTTCCCCTTCGTCAAGAGCTCGCCGGTCGTGGGGTCGAGGACGAGGGTGTCCTCCGCGCCGGTCGGCGGGGTGGTCGTCGGCGGCGTGGTGGTCGGTGGCGTGCTGGTGGGCGGTGAGGTGGTCGGGGGCTCGGAGGTGGGCGGAGCCGCCACGCTCCACGTCTTGCCGTCCGCCGCGTCCGCCGTCGTGATGTCGACCGACGCGGGTTCGCTCAACAGCGTGCCGATGTCGCTCACGCACTGCGCGGTCAACTTGAACGTGCCCGTGAGGTCGGTCCCCGCCAGGAACAGCCGGATCGCCGTGGTGCGGTTGGGGATCCGATCACCGGGAAGCTCGTCGCCGACCTCGCCACCGATCAGGCGCGGCGCGGTCAGCGTGCCCCCGCTGACGCTCCAGCGGAAATTGGTGGCCGGCGCCGCACAGGGCACCGTCGCCTTCATCGTCACCTTGGTGTCGATCTTGCCGGTACCCGGAGCGACGACGATCGTCGGAGTCGGGGAACCGGGGTCGGCCGCCGCCGCGAGCGTCGGCATGGCCGACATTACGAGCAGCCCGGCTCCGCACGATGCCAGCACGCGCGCGAGTCTTAGGCTCATCTGGTCAACTCCGTTGAGAGGAAAGGAAACGGGGACGGATCGCAAGTGGGCCACCGGGAGGATTCCCGGCGGCCCAAGGCGTTGTCACCGACGCCGCGTCACCACCACAGGCGGGACGAGTCGAGGGTGATCGAGACCGAGGAGGTCGCCTTCGAGTCCGTGCCGGAGAGCACGAGCGTGTAGGAACCGTCGGCCACGGACGCCGGGAGCGTCAGCAGCGCGCCGCCCCAGGTGCCATTGGGCGCGATCTGCGGCTGCAACGAGACGGGGGTGGCGGTGCCGTCGGCGGCACGCACGACACCGTCCACGTGCTCACCGGGCGCGAAGCCGCGGAACAGGACCAGACCGAAGCGCAGGGCGCCGATCTTGGTGGGCAGCGCGCGGACCTCGGGCGAAAGCGAGCTCCACACGCCGCTGTTGACGCGCAGGTCGACCGAGGCGGGCTCGGTGATGGTCAGCACGCCGTCCGCGCCGGTCGTGTAGCACTGCGCGACCAGCTTGTGCGCGACGCCTTCCTGCGCGGCGGAGCCGACCGGGAAGAGCGCCCGCAGGCCGACGACCGCGGTGTCCGCGACCTTGTCGGCGGGCAGCGGCGTACCCAGGAACGACCCACCGAAGACCCGCTCGTTGGCGTCGGGCGAACGCACGACGAACCGGAAGGCGGTCGCGTCGGGGCCACAGGGAACGCTCGAGCGCACGGTCGCCTTGCCGGTGGCGTCGGCCGGACCGTACAGCGGGCTGACCTTGATGGTGCCCGATGCCGTGGTCGCCGAAGAAGTGGGTGCGGCGTCCGTGGCGATGGCCGGCACCGCGGCGATCGCCAGCGCGGCCGGAACCGCGACGGTGAGCGCGAGCAGACGACGAAGCTTCATGAAATGCCCTTCCGGGGTCAATGGGATCGAGCAAAACAGCACGCGGCGACCTGGTGGGCGTCCGCGGGGGAAACGTCAGGGGCCGGTGATGGCAAACGGATGAGCGATCCGCCACCGTCGGGTGAACTTTGGCTCGAAAGCCCCTGGAGTCGTGCGACCGGTGAACCGTGGTACCTCGGCCCGGCGTCGATCAGGGCCTGAATGCGAATGGCCCGGATCGGGAGCTGCGCGGGGCCTGGGCCCAGTCGATGAACACCGCACGAAGGTCGGAGTATTCGCACGGCAGGTGCTTCTGATCGGGCCGGACGCGGTGCTTCCCGGGATCGGACTCCGGTCTGTGCCGACGCACCCGACGATGTCCCGGAGCCGAGTGGTGGTCGGGTTCGCCCGAACCTCCGGCTTGTCGCCGCGGCCACCGAACCCGTCACCGTACCGATCCCGCGCACCCTGCCCCGCCTGGAACTCTGCGGAGGCGACGGGCCGTCCCTGAACCCCCGATTCGGGACGGCCCGTCGCTCGATCACATGCTGCGGTGTGGCTCGGGCGTCGACTAGGAGACGAAGCCGAAGGTGGTCCAGATCGGGAGCTGCGCGGGGGCCTTGGCCCAGTTGATGAACGCGATGGTGTCCGTGTCGGGCTCGGTGTCCAGCGGGTCGTAGACGAAGTAGACCGAGCGGTTACCGATGAAGCCGGTGGCGTTGGGCGCCTTGCCGTCGATGCTGCGCGGGGTGAAGCCACCGGTGTGGTTGGTCACGCCCGAGGCGGGGGTGGTCTGCTCGCCGTACGCGGCCTGCGAGTAGGGGATGATCGCGTTGTTCGAGAGGATCTGCGGCGCGTCGCCGCGGTTCTCCTGCGCGCTCTGGTTGACCGTCGCGGCGCACGCGCCGTTGGCGGTGGCGGTCGGGTCGAAGCCGAGCACCTTGTCGATGAACTCCTGGCGGGTACCGGAGCCGGCCTGCGGAATGTGCTTCTCGATCGTGCCCGACAGGCTGGAGTTGATCTGGTTCCAGTCGGTGATCGTGCACTTGTAGATGTCCTGGAGCTGCGCGCGGGTCACGTTGGTCGGCGCACCGGGCTTCTTGGTGGCCCAGGTGACCGCGTCACCGGCGACGCGGGTGAAGGTCAGCGTGGTCTCGGGCGTGCCGGCCTTGGGGCCACGCGAGGACCGGATGAAGCTCAGGCAGTTGGCGCTGGTACCGGCGCGCTCGGCCAGCAGGGCGTTGATGCCCGCGCTGGAGCCGTTCGGCCACGGGTTCTTGCCGGTACCGTACTGGGTGTCACAGGCGGCCTTGCCGGTCGCCTGGCCACCGGCGGGAACGCCGGCGTTGACGGTTATCCAGTTGTTGCCACCCGGATCGACATTGGCCGCATAGTCCGAGCCGAGCGCCGCGGTGACGTTCTGCAGCGTGTCCGAACCGGCGTTGACGTAAGTGGCGGCGTTCGCCGAGGCGTTGGCGCCGACGACGAGGGCCATGGCGGCGGTCGCGGTGCCCAGTACGGTGGCGGTCTTGCGCATGCTGAAGACGCTGGACATTCGAAGTCTCAACTCTCTCTTGGCATTTGCTGGCCGTCGACCGCAGTGGCCGACGCCGACAACGCTGCCGGCGGCTTGATCGTCGTGGGATGTCCGGCAGGGAAACGGGACCGGGCCCAACGAGGCGTCGACGCGAACGAGCCGCGCCTGTAACGGAAACCGGATACGCCGGAACCCCGACGGCACGGATATGACGCCTGCCGTACACCCTCGGCACCGGTTGTTTCCGTAGCGGACAGTCGCCGGGGTGCTGCGCTCTGGTTGTCTCCAGGCGAGGGGCATCCGGCTTGATCGCCGGGCGACATGACGAATGGTCAGGTCGGTTCGCCACCCGCTTCCAGGAGCCGACATCCATGGCACATCCGCCCGTGTTCGCACCCGAGTCGCCGGAACTCATCGATTCGCCCCGGCGGATCGTGGTACGTCGGACCAGGGCCGATCACGCGTTCCGCTGGACCACACGCGGCGTGGCGATCCTGGTCCTGGGACTGCTCGTCGCGATCGGCGGCTACCTGCTCTACCAGGGCAGCAGCGCGCTCGACCGGGCCGGTTGGGGATTCCTCACCGAGGACGTGTGGGAACCCAAGAGCGGCACCTTCGGCGTTCGCGGCCTGCTCACCGGGACCGTCCTGGTGGCCATCGTCGCGCTCGTCGTCGCCGTACCCATCGCCCTCACCGCGGCCCTGTACATCACCGAATTCGCACCCCGGCGCCTGCGCGGCGTACTCACCTCCATCGTGGACCTGATGGCGGCGGTGCCCAGCATCATCTACGGCATCTTCGGCTTCTTCGTGCTGCAACCCCAGCTCATCCCGGTCAGCCGATGGCTGGCCACCACCTTCGACTTCCTGCCGATCTTCGAGATCCGCACGATCGACGTGAAGGCCCGTTTCGTGGACAGCCAGTTCAGCTCCTCGCTGTTCATCTCCGGTGTGGTGGTCTCCACCATGGTCATCCCGATCTGCTGCTCGGTCAGCCGTGAGGTGTTCGGTCAGGCGCCGCCCGGCGAGAAAGAGGGCGCCCTCGCGCTCGGCGCCACCCGTTGGGGGGTGATCCGCGCGGTGGTCCTGCCGTTCGGACGCGGCGGCATGATCGGCGGCATCATGCTCGGCCTGGGCCGAGCCCTGGGCGAGACCATCGCCGTCGCGATGATCATCTCGTTCAACACCGACTTCTCGTTCCGCATCCTCGACGGCCAGGGCTCGACGATCTCCTCGTTGATCGTCCTGAAGTACGGCGAGGCCGACACCGAGTCGATCTCCGCGCTGATGGCCGCCGGCCTCGCGCTCTTCGTCCTCACCCTCGCCGTCAACACCGTCGCCGGTGTCCTGGTCGCCCGCTCGCGCAGCGGCAAGTCCACCGAGATCTGAACCGCGAACAACGGCTCCACCAGACCCACCATCGAGGGGATCCACGACGATGACCGTCACCGAGCCGATCGTTCGGCCCGGGCCCGACGCGCCGCCGCCCGCGTCCGCGCCGCGACCACCGGAGGAAGCCCGCGTGGCGTTGCGCCGCGTGGCGCCCGACGACATCGGCGTCGCACTCGGCGCCGCGGTCGCCGGCGCGAGCTTCGCGTGGGTGCTGTACGGGCGCATCCTGCCGGTCGCCGGCTGGCAGGGCTACCTGATCACCGCCTACGTGAGCTTCCTGCTGCTGTACGCGATCGCCACCCGCATGCGCCTGGACCGGGTCGCCGCGAGCGACCGGGTCGCCGGCGCGGTGATCTCCACCGGTGCGGCCCTGATGGTCGCCACGGTGGTGACCGTGATCGGCTACGTCTTCGTCAAGGGCTTCGGTCGGATCCTGCACGCCGACTTCTTCACCGCCACCCAGCGACACTTCAGCGCCCTGAGCGCCGACGGAGTCGCGGTCGGCGCCGCACACGCCATCGTCGGCACCTTCGAACAAATGGGCATCGCGATCGTGCTGAGCGTTCCGCTCGGAGTGATCGCCGCGATCTACATGAACGAGGTCGGCGGCCGGTTCGCCTCGGTGGTGCGGGTGGTCGTCGAGGCGATGACCGCCATCCCCTCGGTGGTCGCGGGCCTGTTCGTCTACGCCTTCTTCGTCATCTCGCTCGGCCAGGGCTTCTGCGGCCTGGCCGCCGGACTCGCGCTCTCGGTCGAGATGATGCCGGTGGTCACGCGAGCCACCGAAGTGGTGCTGCGCCTGGTCCCCAACGGCCTGCGCGAGGCCTCGCTGGCGCTCGGCGCGAGCGAGTTCCGCACGCTGTGGAACGTGGTGCTGCCGACCGCCCGCAGCGGCCTGGTCACCGCGGTCATCCTCGGCTGCGCCCGCGTGGTCGGCGAGACCGCACCCGTACTGCTCGTCGCCGGCGGCAGCGCGGGCATGAACTGGAACCCGTTCAGTGGTGTGCAGAACTCGTTGCCGTACTTCATCTGGGAGAACTACAAGTCGCCCAGCGACCAGCTCAACTCCCTCGCCTGGGGCGCCGGCGTCACCCTGCTGCTGATCGTCCTCGTGCTGTTCACCCTCGCACGCCTGATCGGCGGGCGGACCCCCGGCGAGTCCGGTCGCCGCAAGCGGCAGCGCGCCGCCGCCAAGTCCCTCACCCCGGAGCCCACTTCATGACCAGGATCAAGCGCGTCCCCGCGCTCTTGCTACGGCTGGCGATCGCCTCCGCACTCGCCGTGCCCTTGATCACCGTGCCGACCGGCACCGCCTCGGCCGCCGCCGGGATCAACGGCAGCGGGTCCACGTGGAGTGCGCCCGCGACCAAACAATGGGCGGCCGACGTCGCCGCCCGCGGTCTCGCGGTCGACTACAACCAGAACGGCTCCACCGCCGGGCGCACCGACTTCATGCACCACCTGGTGGACTTCGCCGTCTCCGAGATCCCCTTCCAGGGCAACTACGTCGACCGCACCGGCGCCTCGACCAACGAACTCGCCGCGCTGGCGAGCTCGAACACCAAATTCAAGTACCTGCCGATCGTCGCCGGCGGCACCTCGTTCATGTACAACCTGAAGATCCGCGGCCAGCAGGTCCGCAACCTGCAACTGTCGCCCAGGACCATCGCCGGGATCTTCACCAACCAGATCAAGGTGTGGAACGACAAGGCGATCAAGGACGACAATCCGGCACTGGCGCTGCCCGCCACCCCCATCACCCCGGTCGTGCGCTCGGACGGCTCGGGCACCAGCGCACAGTTCACCGCGTTCCTGACCAACCAGGTCAACGACATCTGGCGGCCGTTCTTCCCCGGCGGGATGACGTCGGAATTCCCGGTCAAGGGTGCGGCCAAGGCACAGGCGGGCTCCGAGGGCGTGGCCAACTACGTCGCGGCCGGATACGGCGAGGGCGCGATCACCTACGTCGAGACCGCCTACGCCATTCAACGCCAATTCCCGGTGGCCTCGGTCAAGAACGCCGGCGGCGTGTACACCCAGCCCACGTCCGACGCGGTGTCGATCGGGCTCACCAAGGCCCGGTTGAACCAGGACAGTACGCAGATCCTCGACGACGTCTACACCAACCCCGACCGGCGCGCCTACCCGATCTCCAGCTACAGCTACATGATCGTGCCGGCGGCGAAACAGTTCGGCTTCGACGAGGCCAAGGGCGAGACGCTGGGCAAGTTCATCAAATACTTCCTGTGTGCGGGACAGGCCAGGGCCCCCGAACTGGGCTACTCGCCGCTGCCGCCCAAGCTGGTCAGCTTCGGCTACGAGGCGATCAAGTCGATTCCCGGCGCACCCGATCCGGGCGCGCTGCCGGCCAACTTGAACAAGCCGACCAAGGCGGAGTACGACGCCTGCCCGAACCCGACCTACAACCCGTCGTGGGTACCGCCGGAGCAAAAGCAACAACAGCAACAGAACGTCCCCGGCAGCACCAACCAGAACAACAACACCACGAACAACGGCAACGGGAACGGCAACGGCAACGGAACCGGCAACACGCCCAAGCCCGGTGACACCCCCGGCGCGAACACCCCCGGCGGCCAAGGAGAGAACGGCACCGGCGGCACCGGCGACCAAAACACCGGCGAAGTCCTGGCCGGCGGCGACAAGTCCGGCCCCGCGGGGCCGGTCAGCGCCGGATCGGTGGAAAGCGGCGACTCGCCGCCCCTGCCCCCCGTGTGGTTCTACGCGCTGACACTGGTGTGCCTGGCCGGCGCGGTGTTCGGCGCACCCTTCCTGTACAGCCGCCTCGGTCGAGGGCGTGGGCCCGATGTCGGTTGAGTCGGGTGACCGGGAGATGTCCGGTCCGTGCGTCGCAGACGAACTTTCGAACACCGTGTCGGATTCCGCTCCCCCGGTACCGCCGCGCCGCGCGAGGATCGGCGCGGGTCGTCCTCGCCGGGGGGAGCCGTCCCCGAACGCGGGCGTCAGAAGTGGAGTTGCCGTGAGCGGCATCGAACCATCCACCGCCTCGCGCGGTCGCGTGCCGACCGTCGGTGGAGTCATCGCGCTGTGCGTCGCCCTGCTCGCGGGATGGCTGAGTGTGATCGTCGGCTCCGCCGGCGCGGCCGAGCCCCGCCCGACGGTGACCGTGTCGCAGAACACGAGCCTGGTCAACCAGCGAATCCTGGTCAAATGGACCGGATTCACCCTGGCCGCCGGCACCAACAGTGTGGTCGTCATGCAGTGCAAGGGCACCTCGCCCCAGCCCCGCGACTGTTGGGCGCCGCGCTGGACCGAGAACGGCAACGAGGTCAAGCAGCCGGACTCGTCACCGCCGGGAGCCGCCACCAAGCAGACCGGACTGCCCACCGCCGCCGACGGATCCGGCCAGGTGTGGATCCAGGTACGGCCGGCGCTGCGACTGTCGGAACTGGGCTGCTCCGACCGCCAGGCATGCTCGATCGTGGCATTCGTGATGCCCGCCGCCGGGAGCACCGTCACCTCGTTCACGCCATTCCACGTGGACCTGGGTGAGTCGTACGGCCCCAAGGACACCGACATGGCGCTCGCCTTCGCCGCCGGGCAGGCCGCGTTCACGCCGCTGTCCTTCGTGCCCGCACCCGACGCGTGCCCCGGCATGGAGCACCCGGACCTCTCGGTCAACGGGTCCGGTGAGTTCACCCAGGCCGGCGCCTCTTGGGTGTTCGGGCTGTGCGGCGCCCGGACCAGCCCGGTCAACATGACGGTGAGCGCCGGCTCCGGCCCCAGCGGTCGCGAAGCGTTCCTCGGCAACCTCGTCGACGTCGGCGTCACCCAACAGCCCATCGGCGGCCCCCTCGACAAGGCCCGTCCGGTGGCGCTGCCGACCATCCGGGACAAGGACAAGACCGTGTACGCGCCGCTGACCAACGGCGCGCTGGTCTTCTCGTTCAACATCGACGACGTGCAGACACACCTGCCCATCCCGTCGATGAAGCTGACCCCCCGATTGATCGCGAAACTGATCACCGGGGCCTACCTGCCTTTCGAACACGAGCCCGGCGCCATCCTGAATTTCTATGACGACCCCGAGTTCAAGGCCCTCAACGGGACATACTCCTGGCCCACCGCCGCGCGCACCCCGATCCTGCGCGGCGTCCAGGACGACACCATCTGGGCGCTCACCGCATGGCTTGCCTCCGACCCGGAGACGGTCACCTGGCTCTCCGGCACACCCGACGCCAGTGGCATCGTGTGCCCGCCGGAATGGCGGATCGGCAAGGCGACCTATCCGCTGGCGGTGTACACCAACCGGGTCGAGATGCTCTCCAACACGAACGTGCCGCAGACGGTCTACGAAGACGTCGTCAACCGGCTCGGCAACGCGGTGCCCACCAACCGCAGCATGACCGAGGTCGGACCCAAGGACGACGGCCAGGACAAGTACGGATCCCACTACGTGATGGCCATCACCACGGTCGAGGCCGCCACCCGCATGGGCACCCCGGTGGCCAAGATCCGCAACGCCGCAGGCAACTTCGTCGACCCGACCGACCCCGCGACCGTGCGCGCCGGCCTCGCCGTCGCCAAGCCGGGGCCGGACGGGGTGACACTGACCAACGACTACCGCAACACCGCGCAGAACGCCTACCCGCTCACCGTCACCGACGTGGCGATGGTCTCCACGGACAAGCTCACCGCCGCCAAGGCGGCCAAGATCGACACCTTCCTCGCCTACGCGGCAACCGCCGGCCAGGTACAGACCGGGAGCTTCAGGCCCGGCGCGCTGCCGCCCGGCTACACCCCGCTCAGCGACGCGCAGAAGCAGCAGATCGCCGCCGCCCGCTCGAAGATCGCCGCCGCGCCCAAGTGGACCGGCGAGACCCCGCCGCCCACCACCGCGCCGGTCGACCAGGGCACCGGCGCCGGCAACTCGGGCGGTTCGAGCGCCGGCAACGGCAGCCCGAACACCCCGGGCACGATCGACCCCGGCAACACCCCGACCGCGGCGCCCTCGACCGCGCCCTCCACCGCCCCCGTCGGCGCGGCCGCCCCGCCCACCGACAAGGGCCCGTTCCCCTCGGTCGCCAACGTGATCAAGGACGCGCTCGACGGCGACCCGTCCGCAGTCGTGCTGCTGGTCCTGATGTGCGTGAGCGGCGCCGCGCTGATCGCCTGCCCGGTACTGCTCTCGCTCGGACACAAGCGCCGCACCGGTGGCTGGCCGCCACCGGTAGCCGCCGTCCTGCGCCTGATCGGTCGCCAGGGGGCCACCGCATGACCGCCGACACCGTCTCCAAGGTGCCCGCGACCGCGCCGGCGACCGCACCCGCGACCGACCCTGCGCCCGCGAGCGCACCCGCGGGCGCCGACGGGCGACCGCCGGCGACCGCGGGCAAACCCCGCAGCGCGCGCCCGGACCCGTACACGATCGCCGGCGCGTCCGTCGCGCTGCTCGCCCTGCTCATCGCGGGCTTCGTCGGCTACCTCTACGTGGTCTCCGACATCCAACAGGCCCGCGACCAGAGCATCCTGGCCGACCGACTCTCCGACGAGCTCTACCGCGACGTGGGCCCGCTCGGCGGCAACATCGACAAGGGCAGCCCGGTCGCGATGCTGCGCATCCCCGCGATCGGCGTGCGCCAGGTCGTGGTCGAGGGCACCACCGCGGACTCGCTCGCCAAGGGCCCCGGACACCTGCGCACCAGCGGCCTGCCCGGCCAGGGCGGGCACAGCGTGATCATGGGCCGCTCGCACACCTTCGGCGGCCCGTTCCGCGACCTCGGCAAGCTGCGCGTCGGCCAACGCATCGAAGCCACCACCCAACAGGGCGAGTTCACCTACAAGGTGATCGAGCGCAGGCACGTGGCCAACGGCAAGGACGACGTGCTCGCGCCCGGCCGGGAGAACCGGCTCGTGCTGATCACCGCCGACTCGTGGATCCGACCCGGTGGGCGCACCGTCGTCATCGCCGAACTACAGGGCGCCCCCAAGGCCCAGGAGGGTCGCCGTCCGCAAGGTCTACGCGCGGACGAGAAGGGCACCGGCGGCTACGCGGACGCCGGCGTGCGGCTGCTGCTGTGGGCACAGGCGTTCACGCTCGTGCTCGTCGTCCTGGTCTGGGCGCTGCGCCGCCACCCCGATCGCCGAGTCACGCTCCTGCTCGGCACCCCGGTCGTGCTCGCCGTCGTGTGGGCACTGTACGAATCCGCCGCTCGCGTACTCCCGGCGACGCTCTGACGCCGGTTCTCGTCCCGTCCCACTCCACACCCCGGAGGCTCCGCACGTGACCAGCCCGGACAGCGGTGCGACGACTCTCGCTCCCGCAGCCGAGACCCAGCCTTTACCGGTTCAATCCGCCGGCGGGCGTGGCTCGACGCTCACCGCGGATGCCGTCAGCGCCTGGTTCGGCACCCACAAGGTGCTCGAACGCGTCGACCTCGTGATGGCGGCCAACTCCGTCACGGCCCTGATCGGGCCGTCCGGCTGCGGCAAGTCCACCTTCCTGCGCATCCTCAACCGGATGCACGAACTGGTGCCCAGCGCGCAACTCGCGGGCCGGGTCCTGCTCGACGGCGAGGACATCTACGACTCCACCCGCCGTCCGATCGAGACCCGCCGACGGGTGGGGATGGTCTTCCAAAAGCCCAACCCGTTCCCGGCGATGTCCATCTACGACAACGTGGTCGCCGGCCTGAAGCTGACCGGCGTGCGCAACGTCGACAAGGACGCCGTCGTGGAGTCCTCGCTGGTACGGGCCGGCCTGTGGATGGAGGTGAGAAATCGGCTCCGCCAACCCGGCGGCGCACTCTCCGGAGGCCAGCAGCAACGTCTCTGCATCGCCCGCTCCCTGGCGGTCGACCCGGACGTGCTGCTCATGGACGAGCCTTGCTCGGCACTCGACCCGACCTCCACCCGGCGGATCGAGGACACCATCGGCGAACTGCGCGACGACATCACCATCGTGATCGTCACCCACAACATGCAGCAGGCCCAACGCGTATCCGACCACTGTGCGTTCTTCCTCGCGGCGGAGAACACCCCCGGCCACATCGTCGAGGCCGGACCCACCACCGCGATCTTCGGCGCCCCCCGCGACCCTCGGACGGCCGACTATGTCGCCGGTCGCTTCGGATGAGTCGCGGGCCCCGGACGGTACGCCGGAACGGCACGCGCGCTACGACGTCCACCTGGACGCCGAGCAGCACGTGCGGTGGCGGCTCATCGCCCCGAACGGCCGCGTGCTCGCGCGGTCCGCTCGGGGCCATGTCACGGCGGGGGCCTGCCGTATCGAGCTGGACCGGCTGCGTCGCCGGGTCGTCGACCTCGTGCCCGTCATCGGACGGGCCACGGGCGCGCCGGGATGGTTCTGGAGCGTGGCTCTCGAACCCAGCGCCCCCGTGGCGTTGTCGGCCCGCACCTACGAACGCCTGGAGAGCTGCCAGGTGTCCTACGAGAGATTCGTCCGCCTGCTGACCGTCACCGAGCCCGACGACTGGTGACCCCGGGCCGCGCGCCCGCCGCGATCGCGACGATCGCGGCGGCGCGCCCCCCGCAGTGGACTCTCCCGTCACGGGAGAGGGCACTGTGGTCGCTCGGAGGTGATGAGGATGCTCCTCGGCATCGGAGACTTCGCACGTGCCACGGGCCTGACCGTCAAGGCGCTGCGTTGGTACGACGAACAGGGCGTGCTGGTGCCCGCGGACGTGGACCCGCACACGCGCTACCGCCGCTACACGATCGACCAAGTCGAACGGGCGGGCCTGGTCCGTGCACTGCGCTCGGCCGGTGTACCACTCGCGGCCATCCGCGACACGATGCACGAAGGCGGCTGCGCGCACGAGGCGTTGCGCGTGCGACGGGAGGCGGTGCGGACCGAACGGGCGCGCGAGGATCGAGCGCTCGCGACGGCGGAACGGGTGCTCGCGGGTGCGGGTTTCGCCTACGACGTGCGCCTGCGGGCGACGCCGCCTCGGGCCTGGGTCGGGGTGGTCGAGTACGTCGTATTGCCGGCGGACGCGGACGCGGGGCCGGTGATCGCGGACTCGGGTGGTGCCGTCGTGGATGCGGACGTCGCGATCGAGGGCGCCTTCTCGGATTTGTACGCGAGCCTGCACGCGGACGGCATCGCGCCCATCGGAGCTTTCTGGCTGGACCTGGGTCGACCAGCGGACGACGCCGGCGCCGAGGTCGGGCTGTGCGTGCCGATCGCCGCGCCGGTACCCGAGGGCTGGTCGGTGCCCGGACGTCGGACCATCACCGGCACCCGCCCGGCCGGCCGCGAACTGACCACCGACCACGTGCTCACCGACGACGACGCCGGCGACGGGACCGCCGTGCACCCGGCGTTCGCCGCGCTCGTGCGGGCCGCCGCCGAACAGGAGTTGTCGATCGACCTGGGCAGTGTGCGACAGCACTGCCCGCGAGAGGCCGCAGGCGCGCCGGCGGGCGCGACCCGTACCGCGGTGGAACTGTCCGTCGACGTCGACGAGTGAGGGCGCAACCGAGGATGCGGTCGCAGGCACGGTCGCAGGCGCGTCGGGGCGGTGCCGGAGGGCGGTTCGGAAGCTGCGTCGGTGGGCGCGCCGGCGGGGGTGCACACCGGGAAAAAGCGATCGTCGGTGACCGGGTGCCTGGCACATAATCGGCCTGGTGTTCCTGACCATCGCAACCACTCATCAGCCCGCCACCGACCTCGGCTTCCTGCTGCACAAGCACCCCGGGAAGGCGCAACGGTTCTCCACGACCTACGGCGAAGCACACGTTTTCTACCCCGAGGCGGACGACGCGCGCTGCACCGCGGCGCTGCTGCTCGACGTCGACCCGATCGCGCTCACCCGCGGGGTCAAGCGGGGCAAGGGCGCCAAGGGCTCGCCCGACCTGGCACTCGCGCAGTACGTCAACGACCGGCCCTACGCCGCGTCGTCGCTGCTCGCGGTCGCGCTCGGCACGGTCTTTCGCACCGCGATGCAGGGGCGCTGCGACGCGCGTCCCGAGCTGGCGGCGATGCCGATGCCGTTGGAGATCGAGGTACCCGCGCTGCCCGCGCGCGGTGGCGAAGAGATGGTCCGTCGGCTGTTCGAGCCGCTGGGATGGCAGGTGAGGATCGAGTCGATTCCGCTGGATCCGCGCTTTCCGGCATGGGGCGAATCGCGCTACGTGCGCCTGGCGCTGAGCGGCACGATGTTGCTCGCCGACGCGCTGCGGCAGCTCTACGTGCTGCTGCCGGTCCTGGACAACGCGAAGCACTACTGGGTCGCGCCCGACGAGGTGGACAAGCTGCTCCGCGCCGGCGAGGGCTGGCTGTCCGGGCACCCGGAGCGCGACCTGATCGCGAGCCGCTACCTCGCGCGCCGTCCCACCCTCACCCGCAGCGCGATGGAGCGGCTCGCCGAGATCGACGACACCACGCCGGAGAACCTCGACAACGCGATACCGGACGACGCCGGCGAGGACGCCGAGGCAGCCGTGGACGCGGAGGCGGGTGCGGGTGTGACGCCGGCGGACGCGGGTGCGCCTGCGGGCGCGATGCCGGCGAGTGCGGTGGGGGTGCGGGCGGCCGAGGGCGTGGCACCCGCGCGTGCGGTCGAAGGCGTCGCGGCCGGCCTTGCGACCGAGGGACCTGCGCCCGAGACCGAGGGATCCGCGTCTGAGACCGAGGGTGCTGCTCCTGCGGCTGCGGCCCTTGCGGCCGTGCCGGCGACCGCCGAGGTGGTGGACGCAGGTGCGGGTACGACCGAGCGACCCCCGACGCTCGCCAGGCAGCGGCGGGACGCGATTCTGACGGCGCTGCGGGCGGCCGGGGCCGAGCGGGTGCTCGATCTGGGTTGTGGCGACGGCAAGTTGATCGGGGCCCTGCTTCGCGAGCCGCGCTTTCGCGAGATCGTCGGCGTCGACGTGTCCACCCGAGCGCTCACCATCGCCGAGCGCAAGCTCAAGCTCGCCCGGATGTCGGAGCGGCAACGCGATCGTGTGCGGCTTATCCAGGGCGCACTGACCTACACCGACAAGCGCCTCGCCGGCTACGACGCAGCCGTGCTGTGCGAAGTGATCGAGCACCTGGACGAACCACGCCTGCCCGCCATGGAATACGCCGTGCTCGGCTCGGCCCGACCGGCGACCGTCGTGGTCACCACCCCCAACGTCGAGTACAACGTCCGCTACGCCCCGGAAGAGGCGGGCGGCGAAGGTCTCGCGGCGGGCGCCATGCGGCACGGCGACCACCGCTTCGAATGGGACCGCGCCACGTTTCGCGCGTGGGCCGAGCGGGCGGCGGACAGGTACGGCTACGCCACCCGATTCGAACCGGTCGGCGAAGTCGACCCCGAGGTCGGCCCCTCGACCCAGATGGTCGTCTTCACCCGTACCGAGACCGACCTCGCCGGCATCCCGCACGCCCCCGACACCCCCACCCCCACCATCGACAACGAAGGCACCGGAGCAACGGCATGACCCACGACGCGAGCGCCCGCCGTGCATTGACCATGCCCGACCTGTGTCTGGTGGTCCTGATCGGCACCACCGGTGCGGGTAAGTCGACCTTCGCCCGGACCCACTTCAAGCACACCCAGGTGCTCTCCTCCGACTACTTCCGCGGACTGGTCGCCGACGACGAGAACGACCAGTCGGCCTCCGGTGACGCGTTCGAACTGCTGCACCACGTCGCCCGGATGCGTCTCGCGTCCGGCCGGCTGACCGTGGTGGACGCCACCAACGTGCAACGCGAGGCCCGCGCGCAACTGGTCAAGGTCGCCCGCGACCACGACGTGTTCCCGGTCGCGATCGTGCTCGACATCCCCGAGGCCGAATGCCAGGCACGCAACTCCGCACGCCCGGACCGGATGCACCTGCCCCCGCAGGTGGTCCAGCGTCAGCACCGGGACCTGCGCCGATCGTTGCGCGGCCTGCAACGCGAGGGCTTTCGCAAGGTGCACGTGCTCTCCGGTGTGGACGAGGTCGCCCGCGCCGAGATGGTGTACGAACGCCGATACAACGACCTGCGACACCTGACCGGCCCGTTCGACGTGATCGGCGACATCCACGGTTGCCGCGCCGAGCTGGAATCGCTGCTGCTCGAACTCGGCTACGCGATCACCCGTGACCGGACGGGGCGGCCGGTCGACGCCGCACACCCCGAGGGACGGACCGCCGTGTTCGTCGGCGACCTGGTCGACCGCGGGCCGGACACCCCGGGCGTACTGCGCCTGGTGATGGGCATGGTCGGCGCGGGACACGCGCTGTGCGTACCGGGCAACCACGAGAACAAGCTGGTGCGCGCGCTCAAGGGCCGGCAGGTCAAGACCAGCCACGGACTCGCCGAATCACTCGAACAATTGGCCGCCGAGAGCGAGGAGTTCCGCACGCAGGTGGTCGACTTCTGCGAGTCCCTGGTCAGCCACTACCTGCTCGACGAGGGCAGGCTCGTGGTGTGCCACGCCGGGTTGCCGGAGAAGTACCACGGTCGTATGTCCGGGCGAGTGCGCAGTTTCGCCCTGTACGGGGACACCACCGGGGAGACCGACGAGTACGGCCTCCCGGTGCGCTACCCCTGGGCCGACGAATACCGGGGCAAGGCGACCGTGGTCTACGGGCACACGCCCACGCCGCGCGCCGTGTGGGTGAACAACACGATCTGCCTGGACACCGGCGCGGTGTTCGGTGGCGACCTGACCGCGCTGCGCTGGCCGGAGCGCGAACTGGTCGCCGTGCAGGCCGAACAGGTCTGGTACGAGCCCATGCGTCCGTTGGCCTCGCAGGCGCCGGGTGGCCGGGACGGGCGGACCCTCGACCTGGGCGACGTACTCGACCTGAGCGCCGGCGGAGTCGGTCGCCGGCATGTCGAGACGGCCGGCGCAGGCATGGTGACGGTACGTCAGGAGAACGCGGCGGCGGCCCTGGAGGTGATGAGCCGGTTCGCCATCGACCCGCGCTGGCTGGTCTACCTGCCCCCGACGATGGCACCGTGCGCGACCAGCACGCTGCCGGGGCTGCTCGAACATCCGGCCGAGGCGTTCGCGCAGTTCCACGCGGACGGGGTCACCAAGGTGATCTGCGAGGAGAAGCACATGGGCTCGCGCGCGGTCGCCCTGGTGTGCCGGGACGAGGCCGCCGCGCGCGAGGCGTTCGGAGTGGACGAGGGGATGGGCGCGGGCGCGGTGTGGACCCGCACCGGGCGCGGCTTCTTCGCCGATCGGGCCACCACCGACGGCTTCCTGCACCGGCTGCGCGCGGCGATCGACGCGGCGGGGCTGTGGGCGGAGCTGGACACCGACTGGCTGCTGTTCGATGCCGAGTTGATGCCGTGGTCGGCCAAGGCGCAGGAGTTGCTGCGGCAGCAGTACGCCGCCGTGGGCGCGGCCGCGACCGCCGCGTTGCCGGTCGCCGGCGCCGCGCTGGCGCGTGCACTCGAACGCGGAATCGACGTCGGCGACCTGGCTGATCGCATCCGCGGTCGCGAGGCCAACGCGCACGCCTTCGTCGACGCCTACGGCCGGTACTGCTGGGAGACCGACGGCCTCGCGGGACTGCGCTTCGCGCCGTTCCAGATACTCGCCGGCCGCGCCGGGTCCTACCTGGGCCGCGACCACGAATGGCATCTCGCGCTCGCCGACCGACTGGTGGCGGCCGACCCCTCGGGGCTGCTCGCACCCACCGGCCGGCTGATCGTGGACGTCACCGACGAGCAGCAGGTCGCGGCCGGCGTGCACTGGTGGACCGAACTGACCGCGGCCGGCGGTGAGGGCATGGTGGTCAAGCCGCTCGCGGGCGAGGCCGCGCGGGTCGCGAACCGTCGGGTGCAGCCGGGCGTCAAGTGCCGGGGACCGGAATACCTGCGGATCATCTACGGCGCCGACTACACCGAACCGGTGAACCTGGAACGACTGCGCAATCGTGGTCTGGGCCACAAGCGGTCGATGGCGCTGCGTGAGCACGCACTGGGCGCCGAGGCGCTGGACAGGCTGGCGACCGGCGAGGCGCTGTGGCGTGTGCACGAGGCGGTTTTCGCCGTCCTCGCGCTGGAATCGGAGCCGGTGGACCCCAGGCTCTGAGACCGCGTCACCTGTTCGCAGCAAGGGCGGTATCCGTGCCCGCGCGGATGCCGCCCTTTCCTGCGTGAATGCCGGAAACTTTCGGGTATGTCGCTTCAGTGCCCTGTGCCGACCGAAGCGGGTCGAACGTCCCGCGTCGGTCGGTCCGAGCGTCGTCGCAGGTCGTGACCTGTGTCGGAGGTTCGCGCCCGACCCCGGGTGCAGGATTTCCATGTGGTGGAAAACGAGGCCGAAGACACGGCCCCGGATCCCCTCGACACGGAGGAGCAGCGATGAGCCACGCGGTGGATCCCCAGGCCCCGGCGGCGCCACCCGCGACCGATCCCGCGGCCGACGACACCGCGCGGGGCACCCTCGGTCTCCCGCAGGCGACCGCGCTCGTGGTCGGCGGTGTCGTGGGCACCGGGATCTTCCTGTTGCCGGCCACGCTCGCCAAGTACGGCACGATCAGCATCCTCGCCTTCGGCCTGGTCACCGTCGGCGCCCTGGCGATCGCGGCCGTCTTCGGCAAGTTGGGCGCACGCGTCCCGGCGGCCGGTGGCCCCTACGCCTACGCCCGCGAAGCCTTCGGCGAGTTCCCCGGATTCCTGAACGCGTGGTCGTTCTGGATTACCGCCTGGGCCGGCAACGCCGGCATCGCGGTGGCCTGGGTCGGCTACGTGAACTACTTCCTGCACTGGGACTCCGAACCGGGCAAGATCGCGATCGCCCTGGTCGGCCTGTGGATCCCGGCCCTGATCAACTTGTCCGGGGTCAAGAACATGGGCCTGTTCCAGGTGGTGACCACCGTGCTCAAGTTCGTTCCGCTGATGTTCGTCGCCATCGTCGGCCTGTTCTTCGTCGAGAGCGGCAACTTCGGCGAGTTCAACGCGAGCGGCAAGAGCTTCCTGGGCGCCCTCCAGGTCTCCGCGGCGCTGGTGGTGTTCGCCTACTCGGGCATCGAGGCCGCGTCGGTGGCCGCCGAGAAGGTCAAGGACCCCGAGCGCAACATCGGCAGGGCGTCGATCTACGGCACGCTCGCGTGCGCCGCCGTCTACATGCTCAGCACGATCGCGGTGATGGGCAACGTGCCGCATGGCGAACTCGTCGATTCCTCCGCCCCGTTCTCCGACGCGCTGAACAACATGTTCGGCGGCGGCGTCTGGGGCGGCATCATGGCCGCGATGGCGATCGTCTCGGGCATCGGCGCGCTCAACGGCTGGACCATGTTGTGCGCGGAGATGCCGTACGCGGCGGCCAAGGACGGCATGTTCCCGCGGCCGTTCGCCTCGGTCAATCGGGCGGGCGTGCCCGCCTTCGGAATTCTGGTCGCCACGGCCTTGACCTCGGTCGTGGTCGCGGTGAACTACCTGTGGTCCGAGGACGCCTTCGAGACGATCCTGCTGCTGGCCACCGTCACCACCGTGATTCCCTACCTGTTCTCCGCGTCGGCGCAACTGTTCTGGCTGGTCACCCGCGAGCGCCCGGTCAGCCGCGCGGCCTTGGCCAAGGACCTCACCATCGCCGGAGCGGGCTTCCTGTTCACGCTGTGGATGGTCTACGGCGCGGGCTCGGACGCGGTGCTCAAGAGCCTGATCATGCTGCTGCTCGGCATCCCGGTCTACATCTGGGTCAAGGCCTCGCGCGGCGAATACGGTCCCGGCGGCAAGGAGGCGACCTACGTCGAGGACGTCATCGTGGACATGCGCGATTGACGCGGCGCGCTCCCGGCGCGTCGTACCCCGGGCAACCGGAAAGACCATCCGCAGACGAAACCGGAAGCAGACACCGACCCGGCACCGAAAACCACCACCGAAGTACCACCGAAACCAGACCCGGTCCCGATGGCCGGAAAGCACAACGCAGTTCGCAACGGTCAGGAGGACCATTCCATGGGGTTCCACGTCGAGTCGGAGACCGGTCGCCTCAAGCAGGTGATCCTGCACCGCCCGGATCTGGAAATGAAGCGACTGACCCCGACGAACAAGGACGAGTTGCTGTTCGACGACGTGCTGTGGGTCAAGCGGGCCCGCGAGGAGCACGACGGCTTCGCGGACGCGCTGCGCGATCGCGGCATTCGTGTCCACCTGTTCACCGACCTGCTGCGCGAGACGCTCTCCGGCGAGCCGGCCGCCAAGAAAATGGTGCTCGACCGGGTCTTCGACGAGCGCGAGTTCGGCTTGCTGGCGGTGGATGAACTGCGCAGCCTGTTCGAGGGCTTCGACGCCAATGAGCTGGTCCGCTACCTGGTCGGCGGAATCACCAAGCGCGAGATCCTCGAATACGTGCAGGAGCCGCACAGCGTCGCGTTCCACACCATGGACGTGGACGACTTCGTACTCAAGCCGCTGCCCAACCACATCTTCACCCGGGACACCTCCTGTTGGGCCTACGACGGCGTCGCGGTGAACGCGATGATGATGCCCGCCCGCCGCCGCGAGACCGTGCACTTCGAGGCGATCTACAACTACCACCCGAACTTCGCCAAGGGTGACTTCAACGTATGGAACCCGGGCCAGAGCAGCTTCCCGGCGACCATGGAGGGCGGCGACGTCCTGGTCATCGGCAACCGTGCCGTCCTGGTCGGGATGAGCGAACGCACCACCCCGCAGGGCGTCGAGGCGCTGGCGCGTGCGCTGTTCAAGCACGGTTCCGCGACGAAGGTGGTCGCGCTGAACATGCCGAAGAAGCGCGCCTTCATGCACCTCGACACGGTGATGACGATGCTCGACGGCGAGACGTTCACCAAGTACGCCGGCATGGGCATGTTGCCGTCCTACACGATCGAACCGGGAGAACACGACAAGGAACTCAAGGTCACCGACCATCCGGCCCACGACATGCACAAGGCGATCGCGAGCGCGCTGGATCTGTCCGACATCCGGGTCCTGACCGCGACCCAGGACGTGCGCTCCGCCGAGCGCGAGCAGTGGGACGACGGATGCAACGTGCTGGCGGTGGAGCCCGGTGTGGTCTTCGCCTACGAGCGCAACGTGACCACGAACACCTACCTGCGCAAGAACGGCATCGAGGTGGTCACCATTCGCGGCAGCGAACTCGGACGCGGCCGCGGCGGGCCGCGCTGCATGAGTTGTCCGGTCGAGCGCGAGGCCGTCTAACCTGGCGGTTTGCCGATCCGTGTGACCCGTCGTGCGAGCCTTCGACCGACGCGTCGTGCGATTCGTCGTGCGACGTCTTGCCCGAGTGATTCGTCGATCCTTCGAACCCGTCCGAAGAGAGATGCCTGGAGCCATGGCCTTCAATCTGCGCCACCGCAACTTCCTCAAGGAATTGGACTTCACCCCCAAGGAGTTCAACCACCTGCTCGACCTCGCCGCGGACCTGAAGGCCGCCAAGTACGCGGGCATCGAGCGAAAGCGCCTCGTCGGCAAGAACATCGCGCTGATCTTCGAGAAGACCTCCACGCGCACCCGCTGCGCGTTCGAGGTCGCCGCCTACGACCAGGGCGCCGGCGTGACCTACCTCGACCCAGGCGGCTCGCAGATCGGGCACAAGGAGTCGATGAAGGACACCGCGCGGGTGCTCGGGCGAATGTACGACGGGATCGAGTACCGGGGCAGCAAGCAGGAGTACGTCGAGGAACTGGGCACGTACGCGGGCGTGCCGGTGTGGAACGGCCTGACCGACGAATGGCACCCCACCCAGATGCTCGCGGACATGCTCACCATGCGCGAACACAGCGACAAGCCACTGCACCAGGTCTCGTTCGCCTATCTCGGTGACACCCGCAACAACATGGGCAACTCGCTGTTGATCACCGCCGCGATGCTGGGCATGGACGTACGCATGGTCGCACCCGAGGAGTTGTGGAACGAGCCGGAGATCGTCGACAAGGCCAAGGAGATCGCGGTCGCGACCGGCGCCCGGATCACCCACACCGCCGACGTCGCGGACGGTGTCCGGGGCGTGGACTTCCTCTACACCGACGTGTGGGTGTCGATGGGCGAACCCAAGGAGGTCTGGGACACCCGGATCGCGCAACTCAAGGCGTACCAGGTCAACATGGACGTGGTGAAGGCGACCGGCAACCCCAAGGTCAAGTTCATGCACTGTCTCCCGGCGTTTCACGACCGCAACACCAAGGTCGGGCAGGACATCTTCGAAAAGACCGGCATGGAGGCGCTCGAGGTGACCGACGAGGTCTTCGAGTCGCACTTCTCGATCGTCTTCGACCAGGCCGAGAACCGCCTGCACACGATCAAGGCGGTCATGGTCGCCACCCTCGGCGACTAGGCCCGAAGCAGGTACGAGGATCGGCGCGGCCCGGGCACCGGACCATCGGTACCCGGGCCGCTCGTGGTTGCGCTACGCCCCATTCATCCGGATTTGCCGCGACGTTGCGATCGGCGGACGGCCGTTCGTGAGCGTCGCTTGGGACCGAAGGGATCCACCATGCGCGTCGTCGTCGCCCTCGGCGGAAACGCGATGCTTCAGCGCGGGGACAAGCCCGACGCCGACATCCAACTGCACAACATTCAAAAAGCGGTCAAGTCGCTGGCCCCACTGGCCCGTGACCACGAACTCGTGGTCACCCACGGCAACGGCCCCCAGGTGGGCGTACTCGCTCTCCAATCCGCCGCCGACGCCTCGCTCAGCCAGCCCTATCCGTTCGACGTGCTGGGCGCGATGACGCAGGGCATGATCGGCTACTGGCTGCTCCAGTCGTTGCAGAACGCGCTACCCGGCAGGCAGGTGTGCTCGCTGATCAACCAGACCCTCGTCTCCACCGCCGACCCCGCGTTCCGGGACCCGACCAAGTTCGTCGGCCCGGTCTACGAGGAGGACGAGGCCAAGCGGCTGGCCGCGGAACGCGGTTGGATCGTCAAGCCGGACGGCAAGTGGTGGCGCCGGGTCGTGCCGTCCCCCAAGCCCGCCCGTGTGGTGGAGACCCGACTCATTCGGCAACTGCTCGCCTCCGGGGCCGTCGCGGTATGCGCGGGCGGCGGCGGCGTACCGGTGGTCCGCAACGAACTCGGCCAACTCACCGGAGTCGAGGCGGTGGTGGACAAGGACCTGACCGCGGCCCTGCTCGCCGAGGCCCTGGACGCGGACGTGTTGATGCTGCTCACCGACGTCCCCCGGGTGGTACGCGGATTCGGGCAGCCCGACGCGCAGGAGATCACCAACGCCACCCCCATGCAACTGCGCGCCGGTGACTTCCCGGCCGGTTCGATGGGTCCCAAGGTCGACGCGATCTGCCGCTTCGTCGAGATGACCGGCGACATGGCCGCGATCGGTGCGCTCGACCAGGCCGCCGAGATCCTCCGTGGCAACGCCGGGACGATCGTCACGCCCAGCGGCAAGTATCCGGAGACCAGTCTGCTGTAGGGCGATGGGGAGATGGGCGGGGCCGGCGGGTGCGGCAGGCGTCTGGGGGCGTCGACCGCGGGCGCCGGTCGGCCCGGGGGCGGGCGGCATGACCGGCGCGGGCAGCGCGAATCGCGGCAAAAGCGCGTGCGGGCGCCGATTCGGCGACGATCTTTTCGAGCGCGGATCGGCAAAGGGTCTGGTCCGATCGACCCGTGTCCTGTGACCATGTCGAGCATGGCTGTCTCCGTGATGCCTGCCGCCGACACACTCGCTCGAACGCTGCTCGCCGCCCGAGGCGCCGAGTGGGGGGACTGGTCCGCCGAAGCCCTGATGGAGACCGCCGGGCGGCTCGGCTGGGAGACTCGCCCGGGCGAGGACGGGTACATGGCCATCGAAACCGGCATACCCGGACTGCTGTGCCGCGGGGATCCCGGCGAGCGCGCCGAGGGCGCGCCGTGCGTACGCTTCACCGCCCCGCTGCCGATCCGGGCGGATCCGCCGCCACCGATGCCCGGGTTCCAGGGCCCGTCCGTGCCCGGCCAGTACGCCTACGGCCCCGGCGCCTGGGGCACCGTGCCCTATGTCCGCGACCGCGGGCGCGAGTTGGACGCCGCACACACCAGGCTCGGCGCCGCGCTGACCGCGACCCTGGGGCCGGCGCCTTGGCGGGGCGGGCCCGCCGCGTGGCTGCGCTGGCGATCGCGACGGATCACCCTGCGGCTGTCCCGGGACGACGCGAACGAGGCGCTCGTCATGGAGTTGTTCCCCACGCGCGCCGGCGAGGCCTTCGAGCGACGTGGATTCGAACGGGCCGGCTCGCTGGCCGAATTGCCCTACATCTGGTGTGTCAGCCGACCCGACATGAGCCTGGCCGAACTGTTCCTGCCCTTCGGGCCGGACCCGCGCGACTGGGCGGACTTCCGCGACGCGCTGCCGCGTGTGCTGTCCTCGCTGGTGGTGGACATGCCGCTGGTCGGCTGGGTGGAACCGGTTCTGCTGGTGCTGGGCGACGTCGCCGAACCCGCGCACACGGCCGAGATCCGCGTCGGACAGGATCGCCTCGAACTGGGCAACGTACCCGGCAACGGCCGCCAGGTGTGGCTGCGCCCCGGCGCCGAACACGCCGTCGCGGCGGCCGAGTCGATCCTGGAGGCGTTCGCCTTCTGGGGCATCGACGGCGTACGTCGGCTGCGCACCCGAGCGTGGACGTCGGGAGGCTACGTCGACCTGCCCGGCATCGGAGTACGCCCCGAGGGCACCCACCCGGACGACGCCTGACCACAAGGGTGCGATGCGCGACGCCCGGCCGGTGAGCGGGATGCGCTCGCACCGGCACCTGCGACCGCGGGCGCCTGCACCTGCGCGGGCACGGTTGCCGGCACCTGCGCCCGCACCCGCGCCCGGGTGCGACCGCCGGGCGCCCGCACCCGCATCTGCTTCGTCGCCCCGTACGGGGGTCCCGCGTCAGTCCTTGGTGCCCGCTCGCCACTGCAGGCCCCACCCGTACGCCTGGTCGACCTTCTGCTGATTGCCCTTGATGTAGCGCACCTCGCGCTGGATGGTCAGATCGCCGCCCTGGTTCTGAACGAGCGCGATCGCGCACGAGCGGGCCGCGCCGCCGGTCTCGTCGAGCCGGATCTCCAACTCGGGACCGGTCGCCGGCGTCAACGTCACCACCGCCTGCGCATCGTCGAACGTCACACCCTTGTAGATGAACGCGAAGATCAGCAGTCGCTTGAAGCTGCTCTTGTGGTCGAGGTTGATGAACAGGTTCTCGCCGGCGGTGTTCGCGCCGGTGCGGTCGTCGCCGTCCAGGAACACATACGGCGGCTTGTCCGGCGAACCGAACATGTTGCCCAGCGCCTGCACGATGCCCTTGGAGCCGTCGTTCAGCTCCCACAGGCAGCACAGGTCGAGGTCGGTCGGCCCCATCAACCGCTTGAGCATGCCGCGCCCGGGAGCGGCCTGCACCCAGTTGAGGTTCACCCGCATCCGACTGCCGGTGATGCCCTCCTTGCTCAACGAGACCATCGGCGAGGCCTTGGTCAGCGTCACCTTGCTCAACCGCACGGGCGGCCTGCTCGGCGTACTCGCCGGCGGCGGGCCGGCCGGCGGCCGCGCCGGCTCGGGCTTGCGGACGTTCAACCGAGGCGCCGGCGGCGGCGTCGACGACACCGGCGGCGGCGCGGGCGCCTGCACCCGAGGAGGCGCGGGTGCCGGCGGGGGCGGGGGCGGGGCCGTCACCGTGATGCCGAAGTCGGTGGCCAGCCCCTCCAGCCCGGTCGAGTAGCCCTGCCCGATCGCCCGGAACTTCCAGGCCCCGCCGCGGCGGTACAACTCGCCCGCGAGCATCGCCGTCTCCACGGTCGCGTCCGCGATGTCGAACCGAACCAGGTCCACCTCGGCCCCGGGATCGCTCACCAACAGGTGCAGGTCACGGATGCCCGCGAACGTGCCACTGTGCGCCGAAGCCGCGAGCACCACCCGATCCACACTCGCCGGCATCGACCCCAGGTCGATCTCCAGTGCGTCCCGCGACCACGTCCCCTCGTCCTTGCCGACGTGGCGAACCGCGCCGGAGGGATGGGTCGGCTGGTTGTAGAACACGAAGTCGGCGTCGCCCGAGACTCGACCCGACGCACCCAACAACAGCGCCGACGCGTCCAGGCCGGGGGTACTCGGCCCCGGCCGCCAGACGAAGACCGCGCGCACCTTCGCGGCGGACACCGGCGTGTTCTGTCCCTTGCCCAACTGCTGCACCATGCGCACGATCGTCACACGAGTGGGCTGATCGGTTCATCCTTTGCGTCGAAAAAAAGGGGTGCCCACCCGTACGGGTCAGTAAAACCGGGGTGAAACGTCCTCGCTCGTCCACTACTCTTACTCGCCTTGCCCGGGGTGTTGCGGGCCGGGGCCGGCGTTCGACACGCATCAGGCTCGGCGCAACGAAACCAAGAGTGAGCATCCCCACGCCTCCGCCCGAGGTCACTTCGGTATGCCCAAGGTCGCGTGTCCTGTCGGCCCCGCCGACGCCACACGCCGCCCGGGGAAAGGGATTTCACCATGACGTTCGCTTTCGCGCGCCCACCGCGGGTCGACCCCCCGCCGGACCGGCGGGCCCGGCTGTACCGCTTCGGCGCGCTCTTCGGCGCGGGCTTTCGCCGCTGGTCCACCTACCGCCAAGCCGCCCTCGCCGGCCTGTTCACCAACATCGTCTTCGGTGTGATGATCTACTCGCTGATGCGCGCCCTCACCGAGGACGGACGCCGGCCCGGCGGCTACGACGCCGCCCAACTCGCCACCTATGTCTGGGTCGGCCAGGGCATCCTCAGCGTCGTGCACGTCTGGTCCTGGAACGAACTCGCCGACCGTGTCCGCAGCGGCGACGTGACCGCCGACCTGCTGCGCCCGATCGACCCGTTCGAGGCGTTCCTGGCCGCCGACCTCGGCCGGGCCGCCTACGCGGTGCTCGCCCGCATGCTGGTACCCGTCCTCGCCGGCGCGCTCATGTTCACCCTGTACATCCCACAACGCCCCTACACGATCCCGCTGTTCGTGATCTCGCTTACCCTGGGCACGACAATCAGCTTCGCGCTGCGCTACCTCGTCAACCTCGGCGCGTTCTGGCTCCTGGACGCGCGCGGTCTCGGCGCGGTGTGGTTGCTCGCCTCCGGCGTGTTCGCCGGCACCTTCTTTCCGCTGCGCTTCCTGCCCGGCTGGGCCCAGGCGGTGCTGTGGTTCGCCACCCCGTTCCCCGGCCTGTTCCAGATCCCACTCGACGTCGTGGTCGAACGCCCCGGACCCGTAGAGCAGATCGGCAGCGTCGTCCTGCAACTGGTCTGGGTGGCGATCCTGGTGCCCCTGGTCCTGCGCGTGCAGCGGGCCGCGACCGACAAGCTGGTGATCCAGGGTGGCTGAGCCCACGGCGGTCCGCGCGTACGTCCGCCTGGTGCAGGCCCAGATCCGCAGCCAGACCCAATACCGCACCTCGTTCTGCATCGACGTCGCATCCTGCGCGCTGAGCACACTCGTCGAGGCCGCCGTCATCCTGGTCGTCTTCCGGGTCTCGCCGACGGTGGGCGGGTTCGGGCTGCGCGAGGTGCTCGTGATGTCCGCGCTCGCGGTGTTCGCCTTCGATCTCGCCGACCTGACCGTCGGCAACATCGAACGGCTGTCGTTGTACGTGCGCAAGGGCATGCTCGACGCCATCCTGGTCCGGCCCCTGCGCGTACTGCCGCAACTGCTCGCCACCGACTTCGCGCTGCGCCGGATCGGTCGGGCCGCCCAGTCGTTCGTGCTGCTCGCCGTCGTTCTCGTCTACGCGGCTCCGCACTGGACGCCGGCGCGCGTACTGATGCTCGTACTGACCCCGATCGCGGGCTGCGCGTTGTTCGCCGCGGTGTTCGTGGCCGGCGCCTGCGTCGCGTTCTGGTTCGTCGAATCCGGCGAGATCGCCAACGCGTTCACCTACGGCGGCAAGGAGTTCGCACGCTACCCGGCGACGATCTACCCGGGACTGCTGCGCCGCGTGTTCGGCTACGGGGTCGGCCTCGCGCTGGTCGGGTATCACCCCGCGCTGTTCCTGACGGGGCACGCGGATCCACTCGGCGGGCCTGCCTGGCTCGCCTGGCTTTCCCCGGTTGTCGCGGCCTTCGCGTGGTTGATCGCGCTGCTGATGTGGCGGACGGGGATCCGGCATTACAGGAGTACGGGATCGTGACCGCGACCGGGACCATGACTGCGATCAAGACCGAGACCGAGACGATGATCGAGGTTCGGGATCTGCGCAAGGAGTTCACCGTCCGACGCAAGGTCGGCCGAATCCGCCGGGAATCCCGAACGGTGGCCGCCGTGGACGGCGTCGCGTTGAGCGTCGTGCGGGGTGAGACGGTCGGCTACATCGGGCCCAACGGGGCAGGCAAGTCGACCACGCTCAAGATGATGACCGGCATCCTGACGCCGACCTCGGGACACGTGCGGGTCTGCGGCCTGGAACCGGTGCCCCGTCGACGCCGGCTCGCCCGCCGGATCGGGGTGGTCTTCGGCCAGCGTTCGCAACTGTGGTGGGACCTGCCGCTGCGTGAATCGTTTCGATTGCTGGGATTCGTCTACGCGGTGCCGCGCGCCGAACACCAGGCCCGGCTTCGCCGGTGTCGGGCGATGCTCGAACTGGACGAGTTCATGGACACGCCGGTGCGTCAACTCTCGCTCGGGCAGCGCATGCGTGGTGAGATCACCGCCGCACTCCTGCACGGTCCGGACGTGTTGTTCCTGGACGAGCCGACGATCGGGCTCGACGTGGTCAGCAAGCAGTCGCTGCGCGCCTTCCTGGCCGAGATCGGCACGCGAGGGGACGTCACGACCGTGCTCACGACACACGACCTCGCCGACATCGAGCACCTGTGCCGGCGGCTGATCGTGATCGACCGCGGGCAGGTCGTGCACGACGGGACGCTGGAGGCATTGCACGCGCGCTACGGCTCGCGCCGACGTGTGGTCGTCGACCTGGACGAGGCCCGTGTGCTGGACGTGCGCACGCCCGGGGTCACGATCGAGGCGGTCGAGGCGGAGGGCAGACGGGTCACCTTCGCACTGGACGGCGTGCCCGCGGGGGAGTTGATCGCCACCATCGCGCGCGACGGAGGCCTGCGGGACGTCTCCGTGCGAGAGCCCACGATCGAGGAGGTGGTCGCGCGGCTGTATCGAGGGTGACGGGGCGACCGCGTCGAGGCTCTCGTGCTCCGGATCGGCAAAGGGCCTTTGGAACGGGTCATGGACCGGGCCGTCGACGACGGTCGGGCCGTTTGTCCGGTGTGGGTTGTGGCGGGTGGTCCTCGGTATTGAGGGATTGCCCCCTGCGCTCGCGGGGCTCCTCGGGAGAGAGTCTTCCCGAGGAGGACGGGACATGACGCACAGTCGGGACGAGGTCGTCGGTGCCGCGTTGTCGCGATGGGCGGCCGGGCGCTTTCCGTTGCCGGGCGACCCGGGACACCGCTGGTACCTCGCTCGCGAAGACGTCGTCGCGGCCTTGGCCGGGGCCGAGACGACGTTGCGAGCGGCGGAACCCGATGTGACGGCGGCCGGGTGGGTGGGCGACGCCGACCCGGACCAGATACGGGTACTCGCCGCCGCGTCGGCCCGTCCTCCCGCCCTGGTCGTGATCGGGGCGGCCGGCACCGGCAAGACCAGGACCGCCGCGATGGTGGTTCGGCGCGAGCGCGACGCCGGCGGGCGCGTGTTGGTCGTGACCAGGCAGCGGTACGGGGCGCGGCGGTTGTGGGAGGAACTGGCGAGGGCCGGGGCGACCGGTGGGCGCGCCGGTGCGGGGGTGGCCTGCGGGGGCCGGGCAAGTGGCGGGGTCCCGGCGGGCGACGCAGTCGCAGCCGTGGCGGACCACGACGCGGACGGACGGCTGCTGGATCGGCATCGGCGTTCGATGGTCGAGCCGTACGGGGCCTGGGGATTGACCCTGGGCGGGATCCAGGATCACCTCATCGGGCTGCCGCCCTGGACCGGTCCGGTACTCGATCACGACGTGGCGTCCACCCTCGACCCTGGCGAGGCCCGTCGGCTCGGTCGCGAGCTCGAACGATTCGCCCACGCGGGTGGGTTGCGCGACGCGGCCTGGCACGGCGTACGCATCGACACACCCGAGCAGGCCCGCAAGACCGTCGGCGAGATTGCCGAACTGCGCTCACGTTTCCGGGAGATCAGAGCAGGCGCGGCCAGGGCACGACTGCACGCGGATCGGCCCGAACCACGCGATCTCGCCGAATGGACCGCGTGCCTCGTGGTGGTCGAGCGGCTGCGCCGGCTCTCGATCGCCGTCGACCCGGAGATCCTCGCGGGGCCGTACTCCATGCGACAACTGCTCGCGACCACGCACTGGTACGGTCGACCCGCGGCGCGTCGATACCTGCGTGACCACACCCGCCTCCCGGCCGACCGGGCGGCCATGCGGCTCACCCTGTCCGAGGCGCGGGCCCTGCACGGGCTCTTCCGGGAAGGGGCGAGCGGGGTGCCCGAGGCGGCCTTCCTGCGGGAAATGGCCCTGGCGTGGGCCGGTTCGGAGCGGGAACGGCAGGCGCTGGAGGGCTACACGCAATCGTTGTTCCCGGTCCTGGACCTGCCGGCGGACACCTCGCTGCCCGAGATCGGCGCACGGCTGGATCGGCTCGCGGAATCGATCTCGGCGGACGGCGCGTCGTGGGAGCGACTCGCGGTCCGCTGCCGTTCGTACCGCGCCCTCGCGACCGCCGGCCTCGGACCGTTGTTGGCGGACCTGACGGCGCGGGGCGTGTCGCCGGAGCGGGTCGCGCAGGAATACGGGCGATTCCTGTATACGTCGCTCTCCCACGCCTGTACCGCCGTCGCGCCCGGCGGGGTGGTGGGGCTGCAGGCGCACGCGCATCGGTATCGCACGGGGGCGGCCGCGGCCGCTGTCGCCGGACCGGTGCCGGGGATGCCCAGGAGTCTGTCTAATGCGCCGGCGGACGAGTACCTGAAGGTGATGTCGCCACGCGATGTTCGGCGATTGCCGGACACGGCGCACTTCGACCTGGTGGTGGTGGACGACGCCGGGACCGTGAGTGAACGTGACGTGATCCCGGCCCTGTTACGGGCCGGTCGAGTCGTGTTGTTCGGGGACCCGGCAGGGCCCGGACTCGGTGACCCCGACGGGCCGGTCGAGCCCGGCGATCCCGGCTCAGAAGGCGACCTACGCTCCGCCCTCGCCTCGGTGAGCCGGTTCGTCGAGCCGGTTCGGATCGCCTACACGCACCGCGTTCTCGACGAACGCCTTGCGGTGCCGGGTGTGCTGCCGGCTGCTCGGCTTCCGGGCGTGCGGGGCGAGGAGGCGGCGGTACGGCACGTTGTGACCGGCGCGTACGACATCGCGGAGGTGGTCGCGACCGCCCGGTCATATCGGGCGCGGTATCCCGAGGAAAGCCTCGCCATTGTCACCCTGGGTGGGTCGCAGGCGCAGCGCCTTCGGTCCGCACTGTCGACGGGCCGCGGCGGTGGGGAGTTCGCGGTGGACCGGGCGGCGGTCCTGCACGGGGGCGAATGGGACACGGTGCTCTTCAGCATCGGGGCGAAGCGGGACGCCGAAGGACGGCTGATCCATCGATTCGGCGCGGCCACCATGCCCGGCGGGGACGCACTCGTGGCTTCGGCGGTCTCCCGGGCGCGCCGGCGACTGGTCGTGATGACCACCTTCGAGGAAACCGAACTCGATCCGGCACGGCTGCGGGCCCCAGGGGCTCGGTTGTTGCGAACGGTCCTGCGGTACGCGGCCGCCGGCGAGCGCGAGGCAAACGTGGGCGAGACCGCAGGTGCGGGTGCGCGCGGCGGGAGAGGTGTGGGCGCAGGGACGGCCGGAGCCCCGGACCCGTTCCACGCCGATGTGCTCGATCGATTGCGGGCGGCCGGTCTCGACCCGATCCACGGGTTCGGTGGGCGCGCGGGCGTCGTGATCGCGTTGCCGGGACCGCGGGTGGATCCGGATACCGCTGCGGGTGCGGGCGACGCCGCGGTTGCAGGCACGCTCGCGGGCGCCGTGTCGCCGAGGCGGATGCTGGTCGCGATCGAGACCGACCGCAGTGCGGCCTATCGTGCGGAGTCGTCCGTACGCGAGCGCGAGTGGTTGCGGCCGGCTCGTCTGGTGGAGCGGGGGTGGGTCGTGTACCGCCTGTGGAGCGGGGACTGGATCCGTGACCCCGACAAGCAGATTCGGCAGATCGTGGCGCTGTACCAGTCTGCGGCAAAGGCCACTGGGGCTGCGACAAAGGAGTGACGCGGGAGTTCGGGCCCGGCGCGCCCCGCCCTTCCCGGTCCGCGAGGCCGCACCATATCGTGTGGCATATAAGCGGACGAAAAGGACGGCCCAGTGAGCGGATCGAGCCGGGACGCCGCTGCCGCGCCTCGCGTGGACCCGGTCGTCGCCGGCGTCGGCTTCGCGGTCGTATTCGCCGTCGTCCTCTGGGGCGTCCTTGCCAAGGGGTCGCTCGAGACCGCGGCGTCGACGGGACTCGATTGGACGATCCGCAACTTCGGCTGGCTGTTCGTCGTCGCCGCCGACGCCTTCCTCGTGCTCGCGGTGTTCATCGCCGTGTCGAAATACGGCCGGATCCGGTTGGGCAAGGACGACGAAGAACCGGAGTTCAACACCGGGGCCTGGGTCGCGATGATGTTCAGCGCCGGCATGGGCATCGGGTTGATGTTCTACGCGGTCGCCGAACCCATCCAGCACTTCGCCACTCCGCCGCCGGCCTCCGGCGCGGTTCCGCAAACCCCGGGTGCGGCCGGCGCCGCACTCGAATGGACACTGTTCCACTGGACGTTGCACCCGTGGGCGATCTACGCGATCGCGGGTCTCGCCCTCGCGTACGCGACGTTTCGGCGCGGTCGTGGAAATCGGGTCAGTGCCGCGTTCGTACCGCTCCTGGGCCGGCGCGCGGACGGCGCGGCCGGACAGGCGATCGACCTGCTCGCCATCTTCGCGACCGTGTTCGGCTCGGCCACGAGCCTGGGGCTCGGTGCTCTCCAGGTCGGCAAGGGCCTGGACCTGACCACCGACATCAAGGACACCGCGACGTTGCACGTGGTGATCATCATCGCCCTCACGGCCGCCTTCGTGGTGTCCGCGTTCAGCGGGATCCACCGCGGCGTCAAATGGCTGAGCACCGCGAACGTACTGCTCGCACTGGTGCTCATGCTGTTCGTGTTCGTGGTCGGGCCGACGGTGTACGTGCTCGGTGTGCTGCCCGCGTCCGTCGGCAGCTACCTCAACGACCTGCTGACCCTCGCGACCCGCACCGGTACTTTCGGCGGCGACGAGTGGATGGGCACGTGGACGATCTTCTATTGGGCGTGGTGGTTGTCCTGGGCTCCGTTCGTGGGCACGTTCATCGCGCGCATCTCGCGAGGGCGCACCGTACGTCAATTCGTGATCGGCGTGTTGCTGGTGCCCAGCGGGGCGAGCACGGTCTGGTTCGCGGTGATGGGCGGGACGGCGCTGCGCCTGCAACAGACCGGCGCCGCCGACCTGGTCGCCAAGGTCGCCGAAGGGCCGGAGTCCGGCCTGTTCGCGATGCTCGACGCACTGCCCCTGTACGCCGTCACCGCGACGGTGGCGATGGTCTTGGTCGCGCTGTACTTCGTCACCGGAGCCGACTCCGCCTCGCTCGTGCTCGGTTCGCTGACCAGTCGGGGATCACTCAAGCCGGCGCGCTGGTTGGTGGTCGGGTGGGGTGCGCTGATCGGTGCGGTCGCAGCCGTGCTCCTGGTCGCCGGCGGCCTCAAATCGCTGCAGCAGGCGACCATCCTGGTGGCGTTGCCGTTCGTGTTGGTGATGCTGGCACTGTGCGTGGCATTGCTGAAGGACCTCAACAGCGACCCGATGGTCGCGGCCGGACCCAGGCGCATGCGGGCACGCGGATTCTCGGAGGCGGTGCGCACGGCGGTGGGCGACGAGGACGAGGACGTGGAGGCGGAGACCTTCCACCGACACCACGGCGGGATCTGAGCGCGGCGATCTGATTGGATCCGTCCGGGGCGATCTCGGCCCCGATCGGTCGTGTTGGCGTCAGAGCGAATCCGGGCACATCCCGGTCGGGAGGTCTTGGTGCTGTTGGAGGACGAGCGTCGCGAACTGTGCGAGTTCGGACGCCGGATCGTCGAGTGCGGCCTGGTGGTCGGCGCCTCGGGCAATCTGAGCGTGCGCCGGGGTCCGATGGTCGCGATCACTCCCTCCGGCGCCCCGTTGGAACGCATCACGCCCGTGGAGTGCGCGGTTGTGGATCTGTCGGGCACGGTGCTGGAGGGGGCGAGGGCGCCGTCCTCCGAGACGCCGATGCACCTCGCGCTGTACGAGAACGACCCGCGCGCCGGGGCCGTGGTGCACACGCACGCCGTGTTCGGCGCGGTGGTGGCGACGACCCTGCCGGTATTGCCGGCGATCCACTACAACGTGCTGCTGCTCGGCGGCCACGACGTGCGAGTCGCACCGTACGCGACCTACGGGACACCGGAATTGGCGGACTCGGTGCGCGCTGCGCTCGCGGGTGGTCGAAGCGGGGCGCTGCTGGCCAACCACGGGGGAGTGACCCTGGGGCGGGATCTGATCGAGGCCTACGACCGCACCAGGATCCTGGAGTGGTTGTGCGAGGTCTACGTGCGCTCGCTCGCGGTGGGCACACCGAACGTGCTGACCGCCGCCGAGTTGGCGGCGGTCGAACAACGAATGACCTAGACGAATGGCCGGGGCGAAGCCGAGCGCGGCGCGCCTCGACCCGGCCGTCGCCTCAGCGCTTGACGTCGATCACGATGCGGCTCGGGTTGGTCAGGACCGACGTGACCACCTGCTGCACATTGCTCTTGTAGCCGATGCCGACCTTGAGCTTGCCCTCGAAGTCGCAGGTGACCGAGTACCCGGTGAGCGAGGGCATGTTGGTCACCACGGTGCGCGGGCCGGTGTAGGTGGCGTTGCCGTTTTCGTCGTGAGCCGCGCTCGCGATGTCCAACTCGACGTACTCGGCGCTGTTCGGGAAGCTGACCGGCTTCCCGCTCGCGCACTGTTCCAGGCTGCTGGTGCCGGTGACGCCGTAGGCGGGCACGCCGGCGGAGAAGTCGAGGACCACGCGATCGTAGGTCGCGTGTTGCCCGGTGCGGATGTTGGTGAGGTAGGTGGTGCCGGCGGCCTGGGCGGTCCCGGACAGCACGGTGGTGGCGGCGATGCCGACGACGGCGGCGACGCCGAGCGCGGAGCGGACGAGATGGCGACGGGGAACGGATACAACAGCCATGACAGCCTCCGAATGAGCCGATATCTACAGCGACGAAACGTTTCGCAGTCTGGTTCCGAGAATGCCGATGTCGATCTTCAATGCACTCTTTCGAGGTAAAACCGCGTCCGTTCGCCCTCGCTTCGCCCTTTCATGCGCAACCCTGGACACACGTCGGAACCGGGGCAACGGATTCGACGAACGGGGAAGTTCTCATGAATCGCATGCGACGTCGCCTTGTCTGCGCGCTGGCTCTGACCACGAGCCTGCTGACCACCGTTGGCGCACCGAGCGCCTCCGCCGAACCGGCTGCGGCAGCCTCGTGCGCACCCGGGCAGGTGTGCTTCTGGACCGAGCCGGGCTTTGCGGGCGCACCGGCGGCAACCTTCGAACTGGCCGGCGTCAACGTCGATCAGTGCGTGTCACTGCCTGATGGGGTCGATGCCTTGTCCTTCGCGAACCGCATGGATCGCTACGTGACGATGTATCAGAGCAGGGAGTGCGCCACGGAAGGAGACTTCAGCACATATCCCGGCGAGGGGGTTTTCGTGCCCGACGTGCCCTTCACGGTCCGGGCCTTCCAGATCTGGGAAAAGCCCTGACGGCGGGTATCCCAGGGAGTCGTCATCCCTGGGCTCCGGAATAGTCCGAGAAATCGAAGGACGCGACGATGTGATCGACCGTCGCGTCCAGATTCGGCGGCATGGCGAAGGTCTCGACGGAGAGTTTGGTGACCGGCAGCCACCACACCCGAGGGTGATACGTCGAGCCGTTGTCGCAACCGGCCGACCAGCGCCGGTAATCGGCGGTCTTGGGTCCGACCGGCCGGAACCCGCGTTCGACGATCGTGGATGACGTGGTCATCGCGGTGCCGCGGGGTATTACCCCGCGGCACCAGGCGTCGCCCTGCCAGACCCAGCCGGATCCGGATTCGAGGTCCAGTGTTCGTCCCCACTCGTCACCGGGCGGATCGGGCAGGCGGATCTCCACGCCGTCCACCGCGCAGCCGTCGTTGGGGCGGCCGCCCAGCAGTGCGGCGGGCGGCAGCAGACACATCACGTGGGGACCATCAACGCCCTGCTCGACCGTCCAGCCCGCCGGCACGACGAAGGTGATGCCCTGAAGGCTGCGCCGCGTCTCACCGGCCGCACTCGGCGGTATCGCCGGAGGGCGTGGCCCAGGGGCCGTGGGCGAGGCTGAGGCGGGGGGTTGGGCGCTTGTGCCCGTAACGCCGTTCAGGGTGCTGGTGCCGCCCTGGGCGCCGTTGGAGGTCGGCGGATTCGTCCTGCCCGCAGCCGGTGTGTCGTCGTCGATCAGGTTCGGCACCGCCACCGCCGTACCGATGGCCAGCAGGCAGGCCACCACGGCTGCGGCGACCGGCCCGGCTCGGCCGCGGCCGCGTGGTTCGGACGGGGGCTGGGCGGCGGCAGGAGGAGGGATGTGGGCCGCCGGATGAGTTGAGAACTGCGACGGTGCGGGCGGCATCGCGTGGAACGTGTGCACGGGTTGCGGGTCGGTGGACGACAACGGTGCGGGGTCGGCGAGCGGCCTCGGCGACGGTGGGACGGCGGGCGGGTGCGTCGGCCCGGGAGTGGGCTCGGGTGGGTCGCCGATAGGGGCCCGATGCGCCGGGAGCATCGTGGTGACGGCGTCCGGGAGCCAGGTTTCGGGGGCGGCGTGCGCGTCGACGCCGAGCTCCTGCAGGTAGGTCAACACCTGCGTAGCGGGCGGGCGGTCCGCAGGGTCCTTGGCCAGACATGACTGGATCAGACCGCGCAACTCGCGCGGGACGCCGTCCAGATCAGGCTCGCCGTGCACCACGCGATACACGACCGCCTCCACCCGGCCGCCGCCGAACGGTGGACGACCGGTCGAGGCGTAGGCCAGCACCCCACCGAGTGCGAACACATCGCCGGCCGGCCCCACTTCCGCGTCGAGGGCCTGCTCCGGGGCCAGGTAGCCGGGAGAGCCGACCGTGCTGCCGGTACGGGTCAGCGCGGTCTGCTCACCGATCCGCGAGATGCCGAAGTCGATCACCCGCGGACCGTCCTGGGCCAGCAACACGTTGGAGGGCTTCAGATCGCGGTGCACGACCCCGGCGGCATGGAGTGCGGCCAGAGCCTCGGCGAGACCGCCGGCCAGTACGCGTACGGCCTCCACGGGCAGCGGACCCTGCTCGGCGACCGCGGCGTGCAGAGACGGCCCGGGGATGTAGGCGGTGGACAACCACGGCTCGTCCGCGTCCGCGTCGGCGTCCAGGACCGGCGCGGTGAAGAACCCCTGGACGCGCCGGGCGACATCGATCTCGCGTCGGAACCTGGCCCGGAAGTCGGGATCCTGGGCCAGCTCGACATGGATCACCTTGACCGCGACCGGCCGCCCGCCCGGCGAACGGCCGAGGTAGACACGCCCCATGCCGCCGGCGCCGAGCCGACCATGGATGGAGTAAGGCCCGATTCGAGTCGGGTCACCGCTCTGAAGCTCGCGCATCGATCCCCCCTGAGTCGATGAGTGCCACGCCCGCGCCGCACCGAGCCGCCGTCAGTGCGGCACACGCGTCACAAGGTCGAGCAGATCCTGCCGGCGCGGATCCGTGTGTGGGTCCCTGGCCCCCATATCGGTCGCGGCGCGGATCGGATGGTCCCGGGCACGGTCGAGCGCCGGTGCCTGCGCCGGCTCGCCTTCGCCCTCGGGCGCGTACTCGTGACCGGTTTCGCATCCGCGCGCCGGTCCGGGCTCGCCGTACTCCCGCCCGCCCCGGAACCCGGCCGCGGCAGTACCGGGTTCGAGGCGGCGGTCGTCCCGAAGGGATGGCCCGGGATGCCGGAAGGCCGCAAGGAACGCGGTGGCCGTCGGCTCGTCGTCCGCCGACAGCGTCCGGCACCGCTCCGCTGCGGCGTCCGCTGTCGGGCAGGTCGGGAAAGCGGCCCCACCACCCGGTAGAGCTGCATGTGCGAAAGCGCCGACTCGAACACCGAGCGGCCGGGGACCGCCCCCGGGCGATCGGCGCGGTCCCCGGATCGGAAACGCGCGCCATTGTCGTCCCGGCGCCGCGGTTCCCACTCGTTCATACGACACAGTGTCCCTCGTTCGGGTGATCGCAGGGCGAGACAACGGAACACTCCGCTGCAATGCATCGCATGACGACGATGGCATCGACCGCTGCCGAACAGACCGGACCCCCCTCGCGATCGACGCCGTGCCCCGATTTGGAGGTCGCGGTGGACGCGGCCCTGGAGCGGCTGATGCTTGCCGGGCCCGCGCGATCGGCGTTCGCACCGCCGCACGGCGCGGCGATCGACGCTCGCGCGACCACCGAGCCGCAGGCGTGGGTGCGTTGGTGGCGGCGGTTCGAACCGGCCAGGGAACGGCGCGATCTGTCCGCCATACGCGGCATGATCCTGGGTCTGATGGCCGGCTACGGCCTCTCCCGGTTGATCGAAGGCGTCCCCGAACGCAGCCTCACCCGGCGTGTTTGCGACGTCGTGATCGTCCTGAACCGATTGAACGGCCTGGGCGAGTACGACATGGTCCTCGACCTGGCGGGGCTCGCGTTGCGTCGGCTGGAGACCGACGAAGCGCTCGCCGGCAACCCCAACCACTGGGCCTGGGACGCGGCGGAAGACCTGCGCGACCTGTCAGCCGGCTTCGGACAGCTTGCGTTCGGTGCCCGTTGATCCGGCCGCGGTCTGCTTCGGCCCCCGACGCAACGGGATTTCCCGCAACATCAAGGCGAGCACGAAGCCGAGCACCGCGATCGGTACGCCCGCCAGGAACACCGCGTCGAGCGCGTCCGCGAATGTGGTCAACGTCGCTTCCCGTTGCCCCGCCGGCAATGCGTCGATCGCCTGCCGGGTGACTCCCATGCCGGTCTCGCCGGCCCCGCTGCTCGCGGTCTTGCCGGCCAGCCCGTGGGCGAACACCGCGCCGAGCACGGCCGCGCCCAGAGCCGAACCTATCGAGCGGGCGAACGAGTTCAGGCCGGTGGCCACGCCGATGTCCGACTGCTCGACCGAATTCTGCACCGCGAGTGTGGTCACCGGCCCGATCGTGCCGAGCCCGAAGCCCAGCACCATCAGGCCAATCAGCAGATGCCAGTACGGGCTGTCCGTGCCCAACAGCGACAACACCACGAGCCCGGCAGCGGCGAGCACAGTGCCGATCAGGGGAAAGCGCTTGTACTTGCCGATCCGCGAGATCAACCGACCCGACAGCGTCGAGCACACCATCATCGAGAGCATCATCGGCGCAAGCAACAGCCCCGATTCGGTCGGCCCGTGACCGCGCACGATCTGTTGGTAGATCGGCAGGAACGTACTCATCCCCAGGGTCAGGCAGCCGGTGACCATCGTCAGCGGACACGCGACCCGCACGATCGTGTTGCGCGAGAGCAGCCGCAAGGGAATCAACGGATCGGCCGCACGCCGCTCGACCAATACGAAACCGGCGAGCATGCCGACCGCCGTCACCGCCAGTACCAGGCTCGGTGCGGAGATCCAGGCGAACTGTGTCCCGCCCCAACTCGTGAACAGGATCAAAGCACTGGTCCCGCAAGTGAGCAGGGCGAGACCGGAGCCGTCGAACGCACGCTTGACGTAGGGCTTGCGCGGCAGCCTGAGCACCGCGGAGGTGACCATCAGCGCCACCGCACCCAGCGGGATGTTCACGTAGAACACCCACCGCCACGACAGCGCCTCGGTGAAGAAGCCGCCGATCAGCGGCCCGCACACGGTCGAGAAGGCCACCGTCGACGCGATGAAGCCCTGATAGCGACCACGCTCGGCGGGTGGCACCAGGTCGCCGATGATGGCCTGAGCGTTGCTCATGAGCCCGCCGGCACCGAGCCCCTGGATCGCCCGGAAGGCGATCAACGCGCCCATCGACTGCGCGGTGCCGCACAACATCGAGCCTGCGAGGAACACCACGATGGCGAACTGAAACAGCCGCTTGCGGCCGTGGACGTCGCCGAGCTTTCCGTACAGCGGGATCGAGACGGCCGTGGCGAGGGTGTACGCGGTGGTCACCCACGCCAGGTGTTCGAGCCCGCCGAGGTCGGCAACGATCGTCGGCATCGCCGTCGAGACGATGGTCGCGTCGAGCGATGCCAGCATGACGCCGAGCATCAACCCGCAGAAGACCAACAAGATCTGGCGGTGCGTCAGAGTAGGTGGGGCGGCGGAACCCGCCCCCGAATCCTTCACATCGCTAAAAGCTAGGCTGGGTAATGAACCATGTCAATGATCATCCACCGGCCGGCCCTGCGACGTGCCTCGACGGGCCCGCCTACGCGGCGCCGCTGCGCAACTGCGCCACCACGCCGTCCACGCCCTCGCTGCGCAGCCGCTCGACCACGCGCACGCCGTCCAGGCGGGTCTTCATGTCCTGCGGGGTCAGCCCCCGCTCCAGGCACAGCGCCGCCAGCTTGTACTCGGTCGGCAGGATGCCGGCGGTCAGCCAGGCCAGCACCTGAGCCGCCGTCATGTCCAACTGGGTCCAGCTCGTCGCCATCGCGTGCCGCTGCTCGGGCGTGGTCCGGGGATCGATCTGCTTGATCACGCGACCGATGTCGAGAACGCGCGTAGCGTCTCGATTGGGCACGGCCGCTGGCGCAGGCGCCGGGATGACGGCACGCGGCGCCGACTGCGCCTGACGGCGCTGCTGCTGCGGGGGCTGGTGTTGTCGATTGGACCGGGTCGGCGTCTCCGAGCTGCGCCGACGAGGCCGCCGACCGTCGAGAAGGTTGGCCAACATGGCCTGTTCGACGGCATCGAGATCTTCCACCACAGGTAGTCACCCTTCTGGAATCCGCGCCGTGCACAATCCGGTCATTCGCAGAGGAATGCCGCTGTTCGGCGCTCAGAATCACACGCCGGGAGGGACGTGGACTGCGATGGTCTTGCCCATGTCGACCTTCACTCACACACGCGACCGATCATCGAATCGTAGCGATATGACGAATCGTCAACCGCGCGCCCGCAAGCGCGCCGGTCAGTACGCTGAGGCGCGGGGCCGAAGGGGGTGACATGGGAACGGGATACGAGCGATCCTGCTGGTTCACCCTGCCCGCCCAGCCGGCCTCGGTCGCCCAGGCCCGACGAGCTCTCGCGGACCATCTGACCTACTGGGGACTGCCCTACGGGCACGACCTGGGCTACGCCCTCAAGCTGGTCGCCTCCGAACTGATCACCAACTCCGTCGAACACGCGGCCGTACTGTCACCCGAGGTCTCGGTGACCTGCACGGTGCACGACGGTTGGCTGTGGTTGGGAGTGCGCGACCGCCACCCCTACCGTCCGGTCGCCCTGTTGGAAACGGTCGACGACACCTCCGGGCGAGGCCTGCTGATCGTGCGCAACATCGTCACCGAATTCGGCGGCCAGATCCACATCGAGGCACACCCCGACGGCAAGACCCTGTGGGTGATCCTGCCGTGGCCGGTCGCCTGAACCCCGCACCGCCGCCCCTGGCTTGGCCGCCCCAGGCAACTCTGGTCCTCCGGCCGTCGCAAGACATCCCGTAGTCGCGGCCCGCATACGGGTGAACGAAAATGCGACGGATCCCGCGGTTCGACGTTCGAGCGGTGCCGGAGCCTCGCCTCCTCGGTTGCACGACTTGCGGGGGGAGGGTGGCAGGAGCCGGTTGCGGAGATCGCCCGTCTCGCCTCTCGCTGCCTACGACACAAGGGCGTTCGTATCGTAGCCGCTCGCGGACGGTGCGTGGTGACGATCACCGGAACCAGGAGAATGCTGCGATCGTATTCGGCACGAGTACCCCGATCCATCGGAAATGGCGCAAACTCCTTGTGGGAGCGACATGTACAACGTGCTCAGCCTCGATCGCCCGCATCGACCACCACCGCAGGTCGGCGGACCCGTCAGGTCCGCCGGGTACGACGACCGTGCGTCCATTCGGGGGAATGCGAAGCGGCGCCGGACCCGCGGTGCCCGGTCCCTGACATCGCTCTTATGGAGGCGTTCGTACCGTGATGACGGGCTCACGCGGCCGCTGGCCGCCGACATTCGGGCAACGGGGCGGGCCCGCAGGCGCGTTGGCGTCCGCCGGCATCGCGGATCATGAGAAGGGGTTGCCATCGCGCAAAGCCCGCACACGGGAGCCCGATGCGGGACATGATTCTGATAACCGGCGGATTGCCGTACGGTGAACGTCCTTCGGAGCGGTGGCGAACGGGCCGCGTCCACGATTCGAACCGTAGCCCGACCCACGGCCGTGCAGACCAGGGGAGGTACGTACCGCACATGTCGACATCCGCGGAGGCGCTTCCGGAGCCGGCGCGACCGGGCAGCCCTCGAAAGGCCATCCCCGGTCCGGCCGGGGACGAATCCTCGCCCGCGCGAGCCCATCCGACCCACCTCGAACCCGAACACCCGCGCCCCGGCGCGGTACTCGGCGCCGCGCGACACATCACCGCCGGCGACCGCGGGTCGAGCGACCCACTGCTCGACCCCGCGCCGGCGCGCGCCGCCGACCACGCGGCCATCGAGAATCTGCTGCGTTGCCGCATCCGTGAAAGCGGCACGGCGGTACCGGCGGACGGCCCCTTACGGCTTCCGTTGCCGGCGACCGCCAGCACCGTCGTCGCGCCGGTCCTGTATCGCTCGGAGACCGGCATGCACCGTTTCGGGCCGGTCCGACTGAGCAGTGGTGTCGCCCTCGACGCCACCACGTTGGCCGTGCTGCTTGCGATCGAGGCCGCGCACGGGCGAGTCGGCTCGATCACCGCGATCGCCGATATGACCGACCGGGTGATCGACTCGACCCGACGGATCGCACACCATCTCGCCGAGCGTCGCAAGGCGTCCGAGGACGTGCCCGGAACGACGCCGTTCCTGTGCACCGAGCAGTCGATCGTGCTCGGCCACCCGATGCACCCGTCGCCGGCATCCCGTCAAGGTATGTACGGGCCCTCGTCGCCGCGCTACTCGCCGGAATTGCGCGGCTCGTTCCCCCTGCACTGGTTCGCCGTCGACCCCTCCGTCGCGGTCCACGACGGCGACCTGGGGCGTCCGGTGCCGGTCGTGCTCGCCGGGCTTGCCGAAGGGGACGTGAGCCTGCCCCCGGGTATGGTCGCGCTGCCGGCGCACCCGTGGCAGGCCCGCGACGTGTTGGCGAGGCCGGGTGTCGCCGCCCTCCTGGAACGTGGTCTGCTTCGCGACCTCGGTCCCGGTGGGCCCGCCTGGTCCGCGACATCCTCGCTGCGCACCGTGTACCGCACCGGCGCGCCCGTCATGCTCAAGACCTCGCTCGGCATCGAGATCACCAACTCCCGCCGGGAGAACCACCGCAGCGAACTGCGCCGAGGTCTCGCCGTACACCGGATGCTCGACGCCGGCCTCAAGCGCGTCATGCACTCCGCTCACCCCGGCTTCGACGTGCTGCGCGATCTCGGTTGGATCGCCGTCGACATTCCCGGTGGGCGTGGCGAGTCGGGGCTCGAACTCGTGGTGCGGGACAACCCGTTCGGCCCGCGAGACCGCGTGCACTGCATAGCGGGGCTGGCCGCGACGCGCCCGGACCTGCAGCGGGGGAGATCGATCCTCGCCGACGTGCTGTACACGCTGGCCGCGCGCACCGCGACACCGCTGCGGGAGACGGCCGAGTCGTGGTTCCGCCGATACCTGGAGGTGCTGGTCGCACCGATCCTGTGGCTGCACGGCGAATACGGCCTGGGCCTGGAGGCGCATCAACAGAACACCCTGGTCGTACTGGACACGGACGGTCGTCCGATCGGTGGGCGCTATCGCGGCAACCAGGGCTACTACTTCTCGGCCGAACGCGGAGCACGGCTGGCCCGTTGGCTCCCCGGCGCGGGTCGGGACCTGGGCACCTGGTGCCCCGACCACGTGATCGACGAACGACTCGGCTACTACCTCGCGATCAACAACGTGCTCGGCCTCGTCGGCGCGATGGGTGCGCAAGGGCTTGCCGATGAAAAGGCGTTGATCGCGATCTTCCGTGACCGACTGATCCGCACGCGCGCGGATCACCCCGCAGGGCGCCCGCTCATGGACCGCCTGCTCGACGGTGCCACACTGCGGTGCAAGGCCAACCTGCTCACCCGCGTCGCGGGTCTCGACGAACTCGAAGTTCCGTTGGAGACCCAGTCCGTCTACGTCGACATCCCCAACCCGATCGCGGACGTGCGCGGCTGAGCGGTTCTCGTACCACCAAAGAGGAGACGGCACGGTGCGCGCGAACGTCACGGTCCTGGCGCTGCACCGGTTCGAAGGCGAACCTCTTGAATACGAGGACGCGGTCTGGATCGGCGACGGGGCGGGGCGTGGGTTCCTGCCGCCGGCCGGACCCGCGTGCAGGCGCGCCCGGGTGGACCGGCCGGGCGCGCTTCGGGTGGCTTTCGCGGACGGCGCCGCAGAGAGCCTGCTGGCGCGGCGCTGGGCCGAACTCGTGGTGCGGGCATGTGGCGCGGCGCCCACTCCGCTCCTGTGCGGGGGTGCGGGCTTCGCCGACGTGTTGGCGCGCGCGGCGGACCGATGGCCCGAACTGACCAAGCGCTATCTGGTCGAGCGGGATCGGCGTGGAATGCCCGTACAGCCGTACGAATTGCGCAAGTTGGAGCGTGGAGCGCATGCTTCCGCAGTACTCGCCGCGCACTTCGCGCCACATCCGTGGTTGTCCGGCCGAGGCCAATGGGCGGTCGCGGTGCTCGGTGACGCCTACCTCTTCCAGGTTCGCGGCGACCGGCTCTGGCGGGTGTTCCCCACCTCCCGACGGCCCGATGTCGCGACCAGCAACGGTGCGGATCGTGCAGCGGTGGCACGGCGGGTGCGGTGTGCGCGCGGTGCCTGGACCGACCGCGATCTGTTGTACGTCGCCAACGAAACGGCGGGCGCGTGGTTCCTGCGCACCGCGCTGGCCGGCGGACGACCCTGGGAGGAACTGCGCGAACCCGCGGCGGGAAGTCCTCACGAACTCGCCCGCTGGGCAGCCGCACGACGGCGGGCGGGCATCCTCGACAAGGGGGACCTCACGCTCGTACGCATCGACCCGATGATCGGCCCGGCCCGGCCCCCTGGCGACCGGGACGGGGCCCAGACCCTTACGCGAGGCCATTCGCCGGCGACTCCCATGCCTTCGTCACCTGCGGGCGGCCACTGAGCGGCCCGCACAAGCACGCGACCCGGTGGGTGAAGCCGTCGATCGGTCGCCTTCACCGCGTGGCCGTGACCGGCCCGGACAGCCCGACCGCAGCCGCCGCCGTCGGGACTGCACGCGGGTGCGGGTCTCGGGACCCGAACCGAAGACGTCAGCCGTAAGGCGTCGGCGGGGACGCCGAAGGGGTGGGACCGGCCGCCGACGGTCCCACCCCTTCGGCTCCTGTCACGGGCGATCAGCAAGCGCCCCGGTCCTCCCACACACCCCACTGGCCGGTCGTGCCTGGTGCCTCGCCGCGCGTCCACCACTTGGCACGCCACGTGTGGTTGTTCCACACGACGGTGTCGCCGTTCGTGTACGTCATCGACTCGGTCCACGGCTTGGCCGCCGCGCACTTGGTGTGCAGCGGGACGTTCATCTCCTTGACCCACTGGTTGCGCCGGAAGTCGCGGGCCTTGATCGTCACGCGGTCGTTCGCGACCTCGACTTGGAGCCCACTGTTCTCCAAACCGCTCAGCGCGCTCTCGCCGCCCGAACCGTCGTCGGTCCATTGAGTCTGAACGGCACCCGTGTTGACGACGGTGAAGCCCTCGAGGTTGCCGGTCCCGGGCACCACCTTGCGCACGGCCCAGTCGGACAGGTTCAGGTCCCAGTGCGTGTGCGAGGTGAACAGCACGGCGTCCTTGTGGGCGCCAAGGATGTTCATGATCCGGTCGGCCTGGAGGTAGTCCGACTTGTAGAGCTTGTTACGCGTCCCCGAGACGGTGTCCGGCAGGACGTGGTGCGAGAACACGAACGTCGGCTTGCCCTGTGCCTCCCAGTAGTTCATCCGCTGCTCGAGCCACGTGAGCTGCTCGTCGCTGAACCACACCTCGTCCCACTTGGTGGAGTCGCTGTACTTCATGTACTTCTCGGTGCCGAGGAACAACATCGGGACACCGTCGACAACGCGCTCGTAGAAGACCTTGTCGAGGCCGGTGAAGTCGTAGAAGTTCTGGAAGAGCGACTGCTCGGTGGTCCCGTTGGGCCAGGTCTCCTGGCAGAGCTTGTCCGGATTGCAGTACTTGGGCACGTAGAACTCGTGGTTGCCGATCGTGAAGAACGTGTTCGCCGGGTGCGGACGCGTGTTCAGGACCTGCTTCACCTGGTCGTACTCGGCCTTGTAGCCGCGCGGGGTGATGTCGCCGTTGACGACGAGCGCGCCGCTGTTCGGGTTGATCACCTTCATCTGGTCGAGCGCGCGGCCGAAGTCCGCGAGGTCGCCCTGCACGTCACTGATGACATTGAAGGACACCTTGGCGGGCGCGGCGGCGGGGGCCGCACCCACGGGGGCGGAGGAGTGGGCCGTGGCGGGGCGGCTCTCGGCGTAGGCGGCGCCTGCGCCCGCCGTCAGAGCGAGCGCGGCGCACACGGCCGCTACGCGCCGGTGTTTGCGGAGGTTGGGCATGGCGATCCTCGGGACGGAGGGGGTGCGGGGACTCGTCCATCACACCGGTTGGTCGCGACGGTCCGGCGGCCCGCAGCGATCATGAAGGTGTCGAATGGCTGAAGATCGTCCACGAATCCGGCAAAGCGAGCTCCAAGTCGTCCACAAGGGTCGAGTTGTCCACAGACTGCGGCCTCGCGCCGCGTGCCCCGGGCCGTGCAGACCAGGATCCGGGAATGGAAGTGACCGTACGAGTCTTGCGGGGGTTGGCATGGCAGCACGACGGAGTGGTAACGCGGGAACAGGCGCTGTCCGCCGGGGTGACCGGGCGGGTGTGGCGCAGGCTCGTGAACGATGGGAGCGTGCGCGAACTCGCGCGCGGCGTGGGGTTCGTCGATGCCGATCGATGTGCGCTGTCCTGGCGCGGGCTGTTGCGCGCCGGGCTCGCAGCCTATGGCGAGCGAGCCGTGGCCGTCTTGCACAGTGCGGCCCGCGTGCACGGGATGCGTGGCGTGCCGCCGGTGGAATGTGTGCACATCGCGACGCCCGATACCGCGTCGCGTCGTGGTGGGCCCGGCATCGTGGTTCATCGGCGACGGTTGCCGGCGGAGGAGATCGTGATGGTGGACGGCTTCGCGGTGACGACGCCGGTGCGGACGCTCGCCGACCTGGTGGCCAGGCTTTCGCCCGAGGACGGGTTGGCGATTCTCGATTCGGCGCTGCACCTGCGCCTGGTCGAAGTGGCGCAGTTGGAGGCGGTCGAGCGGGCGGCGGCAGGCCGCCCCGGGGCGGGACAGGTGCGGCCGCTACTGGAGATCGCGGACGCACGGGCCGAAAGCCCGCTGGAGTCGCGAGTACGCCTCGACTGCGTGCGGGGCGGGGTCGCACCGGACGAGTTGCAGCACGAGGTCGCGCTGCTCGACGGCGGCCGGGCCCGCGTGGATCTCGCCTGGCTGACCGGGCTGCGGCCGATTTTCGCCGAAGCCGACGGAGCGGACGTGCACTCGCGGCCCGACGCGTTGTTCCGCGACCGGTCCCGGGCCAACGAGCTGGCCCTCGCCGGCGCGCTCGTTCTGCGTTTCACCTGGCACGACACACTGCGTCGAGGGAAGGTCGCGGGGCTCGTGCGGCGGGCGTTCCAGTCATGAGTCCCGCGAGCGTCGCGGTGCCTGTGGAAGTGGACCGGCTATCCGGCGACGCGGATGTTCTCCAACGCCAACAGGCGCTGCTTGCGCGGCAATCCGCCCGCGTAGCCGGTCAACGTGCCGTCGGCTCCGATCACCCGGTGACACGGGATGACGATGCTGATCGGATTGCGGCCGTTGGCCAGTCCGACCGCACGGGAGGCCGTGGGCTGCCCGAGGAACCTCGTGGCCAGCGCGCCGTAGGACATTGTGTGCCCGAACGGGATGGTCGTCAGGGCCGACCAGACCCTGAGCTGGAAGGCCGTGCCGACCGGCGCCAACGGCAGGTCGAACTCGCGCAGTTCGCCGGCGAAGTAAGCGCTCAACTGCGCCTTCGCCTGCGTGAACGCACCGGGATCGGATACCCAGTCCGCGTCTGGGGTGGCCGCCATGTAGAGGGCGGTGAGCGACTGGCCGTCACCGATCATGAGCAACTCGCCGACCGGGGATTCCAGCGTCGCGTATCGGCGGGGGCCGTCGAGGGGGACGTTGAACGCGGTCGGGGGCACGTTCGGGTCGGGCGTTTCGACGACATCGAACAGCGCGTCCTGGTTCATGCGACTTCCTTCACCGAGACGGTGGATGCTGCGGACAGGCTCGCCCACAGGTGGTGCAACGCGTACGAGCGCCATGGGGACCACGACTGCGCGGCCGAGACCGGGAGCCCCCAGCGCGCCAGCGCGTGCTTGACGCCCAGATCGGTCGGTAGGAACACATCCGGATCGCCGAGTGCCCGCAACCGAATGTACGACGCCGTCCAGGGGCCGATACCCGGAAGGGCCAAAAGGCCCGCCTCCGCCGCTCGGCGATCCACCCCCGGGTCCAGGCGGACCGCCCCGGACGCGAGCGCCCCGGTGAGCGAGTAGATCGCCTTCTTGCGAGCCGTGGGCATCGGCAGATCCGCCGGATCCGCGTCCGCCAACGCGTCCGCGGTCGGGAACGCGTGGGTGAGTCCGCCCTGTGGCGCGACCAGCGGTTTGCCGTACAGGGCTGTCAGCCGACCCGCGATCGTGCGAGCGCCCGCGACCGAGACCTGCTGGCCGAGCACGGCTCGGACGGCGAGCTCGTCGGGGTCCACGTGGCCCGGTGAACGCAGGCCGGGTGTGGCACGCACCAGCGCGCCCAGCCCGCCGTCACCGACCTCGGCGCTTGCGAGTGCCTCGTCCACGGCGAGCGGATCCGCGTCCAGGTCGAGCAAGCGCCGGCAGCGCTGTACGGCGGCCCCCAGGTCGCGCAGGTCGTCCAGGACCAGGCGGCACCAGACCCACGAGGGACCGGGCGAGAGCTCGACCACGCCGGTGCCGTGCGGGAGGGACAGTACGCGACGGTAGACGCCGTCCACGTACTCCTCCACCCCCGGCACCGCCCGCAGCCCCAGGAAATCCAGCGTGTGCCCGAGCGCGATCGGCTCCCGGTAGGGCAGCCGCAACCGGATCTCGCCCGGTTCGACGCTGCGGGCGCCGGCCCGTCCGCGCACCTCCGTGGGGGTGCGGCCGAACACCTCGCGCACGGTGTCGTTGAACTGCCGCACGCTGGCGAACCCGGCCGCGAACGCCACCTGTGCGATCTGCAGATCGGAGGTCTCCAGGAGGACGCGGGCCGTCTGTGCCCGGCGGGCGCGGGCGAGCGCGAGAGGGCCCGCGCCGACCTCGGCCATCAGCAGCCGGTTCAACTGGCGGTCGCTGTATCCGAGCCGACCCGCGAGACCGCCGACGCCTTCGCGATCCACGACCCCGTCCGCGATCAACCGCATGGCGCGCCCGACCACATCGGCGCGGACATCCCACTCGGGCGAACCCGGCGAGGTGTCCGGGCGGCAGCGTTTGCACGCCCGGAACCCCGCCGCCTGCGCGGCTGCCGCAGACGGGTAGAACCGCGCGTTCTCCCGCTTGGGCTTGACCGCCGGGCAACTCGGCCGGCAGTAGATGTCGGTGCTGGTGACCGCCATGTAGAACCAGCCGTCGAACCGACTGTCCCGGCTGCTGCACGCTCGGTAGCACTGCTCGTCGTCCATCACGTCGACAAGTGTCACCCCTTCCCGCAGGAGTGGCCGGCGGGAATCGGACAGCACCGTGGCGGCGCCTCGCGGGCGCGAGCCGCGCCTACAACCCCCGAATCAACCCGTTGCGGAAGAGGTCGACGAAGATGGCATGGTCGGCGCGGGCACGAGCCCCGTACGCGTGCGCGAAGTCCACGAGTGAGGCCGTGAAGCCCTCCTCGTCCCGCTCGATCGCCTCCAGGATCGCGTCCTCGGTCGAGAACGGGACCAGCGTGTGACCGCTTTCCTCGTCCGCGACCGCGTGCATCGTCGCGGTGGCGCGGCCAAGGTACTCCACGACCTCCGCGATCGTGTCCACCTCGTTGAGGTCCGACCAGTCCAGGTCGTTCGCGTAGGGCGACACCTCGGCGACCAACTGCCCGACCCCGTCGATGTCGGTGTAGCCGAGCCACGGGTCCGCGTGTGCCTGCAGGGCGCGCTGCGAGATGACCGTGCGATGACCTTCGTGTTCGAAGTAGGACCGCACCTGGGGGTCGGTGACGTGGTGGCTCACCGACGGCGTTTGGCCCTGCTTCATGTACAGGATCACGTCGTTTTCCAGCGCCTCCGTGTTGCCCTCGATCAGCAGGTTGTACGAGGGCAACCCGGCGCTGCCGATGCCGACCCCGCGCCGACCCACCACGTCCTTGACCTCGTAGGTGTCCGGCCGTTGGCGCGTTGCGGGCGGCAGCGTGTCGAGGTAGCGCCGGAAGGCCGCCAGCACCGTCTCCTTGACGTCGTCCGGCAACTCGAACGCGCCGCCGGACAGGGCGAAGCGCCGTTCGTGGTCGGCGACGACCGTCTGCGAACGAAGCAACCCGATGCGCGTCTGCAACCGGGCCTGCCGCAACACTTCGAGCAGCGGTCCCTCGGTCGTCGCCAGTGTCAGTGCGGCGTCCTGCGGCGTGATCTTGTCGGTCAGCAGCCGGAGTTGGTCCAGGTAAGCCGCACCGTAGCCGGTGACCAAGGCCGCGATCGTGTCGTCGCTGAGGGCCTTGCCGTGCCCGATCAGCGCGAGGCTGGCCGCGAAACGCTTGACGTCCCACGTCCAGGGGCCGACGTACGCCTCGTCGAAGTCGTTGACGTTGAACACGAGCTTGCCGTCCGCGTTCATGTACGTGCCGAAGTTCTCCGCGTGCAGGTCGCCGTGGATCCACACCCGCGAGGTGTGCTCGTCCAGGAAGGCGTCCTCGCGGCCGTCGAGGTCGGCGTAGAACAAACAGGCCGTGCCCCGGTAGAACGCGAACGCCGAAGACGCCATTTTGCGGAACTTCACCCGGAACGCGGCGGGATCGCCGTCGATCAACGCGCCGAAGGCCCGTTCGAAGACCTCCAGGATGTGCCGGGCACGATCCTCGGGGTCCGCCGGGCCATACTGCGCGTAGCCGCCCTCGAACCCCACGCCGCCCAGACCGATCCCTATGCCCTCGGCCATTGCGACCGCCTCCCTCGAAGTCTCCCCGGAGTCGACAGGACCCCACGTCAGGATCCCAGACGGGAGAGCCTGGAGGGCATCGAGCCCCCGGAGCGTGAGGGGGGAGTCAGAGGCGCCCGGGGGCTCGACATCCGGCGCCTGCCCGGCCGACGGCCAGTCATGCCCGGCAGGGGCCGACGATGTTCGAGAGCGCGATCCGGCTTCGGGAATCGATCCGGTGGCAACGCCCGGTCAAGGAGTCGACCCGGCCCCGTTCTCCGACCGCGCGTTTCCCGAAGGGGTCTGCGACGGCACGGCGGTCGACGGCGGGACGTTGTAGTCGTCCCGACGAGTTGGGGACTGGTAGTTGATGTTGGGCGGGGTGCTCGCCGCCGTACTGTTGGCTTCCGCGCGCACCCACACGGGCCAGATCGGGGCGAGCGCGATCGAGCGCAGCCGGTCCATCGACAGGAGCGGTGTCGGGCGGCCGATTTCCCCCTTTTCCTCGCGGGAGGCGACCTCGTTGACCGTGATCACGACCCCGTCGCGACGCACGACTTGAACGGACCACTCCTGGGGTCCCCTTCCCGAAGTGCCGGCCTTGCCGTCGGCGCGGTTCTCCGGCGTGTCCGGAGCTGCGGGATAGACCCAATCCTGACGCTCCACCACTCGACTGCCGTCGGACATCCCGTAGTCCATGCACTTGGCCTTGGTGGTGCCTTCCGGGTGCGGACACCCCGCGACTTCGGCTACCACGGCGCTTTGTTGCACCGACATCGACAGCAGGCTGGGCCCGAGGGAGTCCTCCAGGACCAACGACACCGACGCCCCGACGCTATGGATGCCCGCAGTGCTCTTGTCGGTGTTGTCCGACCCGGTGATCCGCGTGGGCGGAAGGGTCTCCGGCAACAGCGGCATCAACAGATGCAGCAGCAGCGGCGGCAGCAGGGGTGTCATCTGAGGCGGGGCGGACAGTGTCGGCCGTGGCTTGGGCACTGCCTGGGGGATGGGTGATGTGAGCAGCTGCGCCGTCGGGCTCGCAGGTCCGGACACCTGTCCGGGGCCACCGTCGGTTCGTTCCGAGACGACGAGCAGGGTCGTTCCCGCCACGGCCAGTACTGCTGCGGTCGACACGCCGACCTGGAAACGCCGTACCAACTTCATCCGCCTGCCTCGGGCGATACCACCCGAGACCAATCCCGCCGGGGGGACCAGCCCCGACGCCGACGCCCGCATCGCGGCCGCCAGCTCCTTCTCGTGGGACCCCATAGACCTACCGTCTCCTCGCCATCCGTGCCATCCGTGTGAACGCAGGTCGTACTGCTCACCAGCCGTACGGCCGTACCGGCGGTGTGCTCACTGACCCCTCATGCGGCGGAGAGCCAGCCGGATTCGCTTCCGAGCACGCTCCGCAACTTCTCCAGCGCCCGCATCGACCTGCTCCGCACGGCCCCCTCGGACACGCCCATCTGTCGCGCCGTCTGCTCCACGCTCAGGTCCTCCCAGTACCGCAGGACCAACACCGCCCGGTCCTTGGGCGGCAGTTCGGACAGGCTCTTCAGGAGCGTCAACCGCAACGCCTGGTCCTCCTCGGGGCCCGAGCCTTCCGGCAGGTCGGCATAGGGCTGCTCGGTGCTGCTCAGCCTGCGTCGGTGGGACAGATAGGTGCGTGTCAGCACGGTGCGCGCGTATGCCTCCGGGCTGTCGGCCCGACTGACCCGCTTCCATGCCCGGTACAACTTGCCCAGCGTCGTCTGCACGAGGTCCTCGGCGAGATGCCAATCGCCACACAGGAGCCACGCCGTCCGGAACAGCCGACCGCTGCACGCGTTGGCGAACTCCAGGAAATCGGCCGGCTCAGCGTCGAAGCCCGCCATAGACCCTCCTCGTCCCTACGCGCCCTCGCGCGTACCCACCCCATAGACGCGGCGGACCCCCCGACACGTCACAACTTCCGGCCGAGAATACGTATGCGCAGCTCATGGGCCATTCGAGGGGTTGGCCAAGGAATCCGCGCGTCGGCCCGTAGCCTGGGCCGGAGTCGATCACCATCGATGCCGCAGCCCTCGCGCCCCCAAATCCGGCACGGGGACACGAACCAGCCAGGGGAGTCGACGTGACGTCGGTGGACAACGATGTGGACCGTTTCAGCGCGAAGACTCGAGACTGGGTCGACGAGGCCATCCGCAAGGTGAGCGCCGACGCCAACCGTTCCGCCGACACCCATCTGCTCGCCTACCCGCTGCCCGCGCAGTGGGGTATCGACCTCTACCTCAAGGACGAGTCGACCCATCCCACCGGCTCGCTCAAACACCGCCTGGCCCGCTCGCTCTTCCTGTACGCCCTGTGCAACGGGTGGATCGAGGAGGGCACCACCGTGATCGAGGCGTCCTCGGGCTCGACGGCGGTCTCGGAGGCCTACTTCGCCAATCAGATCGGCCTGCCCTTCGTCGCGGTCATGCCCGCCACCACCAGCCCGGAGAAGATCGAGCTGATCGAGTTCCACGGCGGTCGATGTCACCTGGTCCAGGACGCCGCCACCGTGTACGAGGTCTCGCGCGCGCTGGCGGCAAAAACGGGCGGGCACTTCATGGATCAGTTCACCTACGCCGAGCGCGCCACGGACTGGCGGGGCAACAACAACATCGCCGAGTCGGTGTTCGAGCAGATGTCCCAGGAGCGCCACCCCATTCCCGAGTGGATCGTCGTCGGCGCCGGTACCGGGGGCACGAGCGCGACCATGGGCCGCTATGTGCGTTATCGCCGACACCACTCCAAGATCTGCGTCGTGGACCCCGAGAATTCCGCCTTCTTCGACGGATGGCGCACGCACGACCCGGAGTACGCCCAGGCGTGTTCGTCGCGGATCGAGGGCATCGGCCGACCCCGGGTCGAGGCCAGCTTCATGCCGAACATCGTCGATCGCATGATCAAGGTCCCCGACGCCGCGTCGGTGGCGGCGATGCGCGACCTGCACCGGCGCACCGGGCACAAGGCCGGCGGCTCGACCGGCACCAACCTGTGGGGCGCCCTGCGCCTGGTGGCCGAGATGCGCGCCGCAAGCCGCACCGGTTCGGTGGTGACGCTGCTGTGCGACGGCGGAGAACGCTACGCGCATTCGTATTACTCGGACGAGTGGCTCGCGCGGCAGAACCTGGATCTGGGCCCGTACGAAGACACGTTGCGACACTTCCATGCCACCAGCGAATGGCGCTGACCGCGCAGCCTTAGGCTGGGTACCGCAAGTCGACGAGGAGGAGCAACAGGATGAGCGGGGCGGGAAACGTCGTCTTCGACAAGCGCGAGCAACTGGAGAAGATCCAGAGCGGGCTGCTGCCGGGCGAGCAGATCATCGCGGTCTACGACGCGAAGGGCGTCGGCACCGGGTTCATCGGCCTGACCGACCGGCGCGCGATCATCCAGGACAACAGTTTCGTCGGTAAGAAGATCGCGATCACCTCCTTGCCCTATTCGAAGATCAGCAGCGTGAGCATGGTCTCCAACAAGAGCTTCACCGGTTCGTATCTGAGTTCCAGTGAAATAGCGATCCACGTCGGTACGCAGACCTACAGCGTGGAGTTCCGCAGCGACGACAAGGGTCGACACGTCCACGACGTGATCCTGCACTACATCATGCGCTGAGCAGGTGGTCGCGGACGTTCCCACACTCGGGCAACTCGGGTGCTTCGGGCGTCGATGTGGTGCTGCGGGTGCTCACCGGGTGGCGGGGGCGGCCTCGCCGCGCAGCGGCAGTCCCGCCGCGCGATAGATCGCGTCCATGACGCGCAGCGTCGGCACCGCGTCGACCGCGGGCGTCAGCGTCGGTGAGCCCAGACGGATCGCGTCCGCGAACGCTTGCAGTTGCAGGCGATACGTCGGCGTTCTCGCCGCCTCGCCCAGGTGTTCGCGCCGCTTGAGCTTGCCCGTGTGCACGGTGAACCGATGTGGCAGGTGGGGCATCAGGTAGTTCAGTACGCGCATCTCGCCGCGCGTGCCCACGACGTGCGCGTGCATGTCCAGCACGCGTCGGGACAACATCGACGCGTGCACGGTGCCCGCCGCGCCGCCCGGCAGCCGTAGTCGGGCCGACATCGCGCGGTCTACCCGCCGGTCCCTGCGGATCGTCAGCGCGTGCGCGTCCGACACCTCGATCGGGTCGCTCGCGTTGTCGCCCGCGAGCAGCCGCATCAGGTGTACGGCGTAGCAGCCACCGTCCATCAATGCCCCGCCCGCGAGGTCGTAGCGGTAGCGGATGTCGCCGAGCAGCGGCAGCGGGAAGCACATCGACGTGGTGATGCGACGGATCTCGCCCAACTCGCCGTCGTCGAGGATCTCGCGCATGCGGCTCGCGAGTGGGTGATACCGATAGTGGAACGCCTCCATGGCGATCAGGCCCGCGCGTGCCGCGACGTCCGCGATCTCCTGCGCCTCGCTCTCGTTGGCCGCCATCGGCTTCTCGCACAACACGTGCTTGCCGGCTTCCAGCGCCCGGATCGTCCAGTGCGCGTGCAGCCCGTTGGGCAGCGGGATGTACACCGCGTGCAATTCCGGGTCCGCGATCAGCGCGGCGTAGTCCGGGTGCACGCGCGGGATGCCCTGCCGCCGCGCGAAGGCGTCCGCACGGGCCGCGTCGCGGGCGGCGATCGCCGCGACCTGCACCTCCGGGATCAGCCGCGCGGGCTTGACCAGCGCGGCCGGCGCGATGCGAGCCGCGCCCAAAACGCCGATCCGGATCCGCTTCATGGCGTCATCCCCCTCGTCGCCGCCCCACTCGACAGGCTCTCGCGCGAACGCGTGCTCCGGGCCCGTTGCCGGACCCACTCGGTGGGTCGCGCCGGACTCGCTGTCCCGCATGTTAGGGGCGCACGTGCGTGTGTGGGGGAGATCGCTCGGAGGAATCCGCGACCGACGGGTCGTCCCGTGTGTGGCGGGTACCCGCACGGACGAGTCGGGGCCTAGACTAGACTTGTCTTGACATCAAGATATCTGCGGGGCGCAGACCCCGGCATCCCTGGTTAGGGTCACCTTGCTTGGCGTACGTCGAGTGGGTGTCGGCAGGATGCGGGAGAAACGCACAAGATCAAGGGAGACCGTCGTGTCCGCGAACAGCTTCGACGCTCGCTCCACCCTGAACGTGGGTGACGAGTCGTACGAAATCTTCCGGCTGGACAAGGTGGAGGGCAGCAAGCGCCTCCCCTACAGCCTGAAGGTCCTGCTGGAGAACCTGCTCCGCACGGAGGACGGCGCGAACATCACCGCCGATCACATCCGTGCCCTGGGCGGCTGGGACGCGAAGGCCGAGCCGAGCGAAGAGATCCAGTTCACGCCGGCGCGCGTGATCATGCAGGACTTCACCGGCGTGCCGTGTGTCGTGGACCTCGCCACGATGCGCGAGGCCGTGAAGGCCCTCGGCGGCGACGCCTCCCGGATCAACCCGCTCGCGCCCGCCGAGATGGTCATCGACCACTCGGTCATCGCCGACGTGTTCAACCGTCCGGACGCGTTCGAGATCAACACCGACATCGAATACGGCCGCAACAAGGAGCGCTACCAGTTCCTGCGCTGGGGCCAGACCGCGTTCGACGAGTTCAAGGTCGTACCGCCCGGCACCGGCATCGTGCACCAGGTCAACATCGAGCACCTGGCCCGCACCATCATGGTTCGCAACGGACAGGCGTACCCCGACACCTGTGTCGGCACCGACTCGCACACCACGATGGTCAACGGCCTGGGCGTGCTCGGCTGGGGCGTCGGCGGCATCGAGGCCGAGGCCGCCATGCTCGGCCAGCCGGTCAGCATGCTCATCCCGCGCGTGGTCGGCTTCAAGCTCTCCGGCAAGGCGCAGCCGGGCGTCACCGCCACCGACGTCGTGCTGACCATCACCGACATGCTGCGCAAGCACGGCGTGGTGGGCAAGTTCGTCGAGTTCTACGGCGAGGGCGTCGGTGCGGTGCCGCTGGCCAACCGCGCCACCATCGGCAACATGTCGCCGGAGTTCGGCTCGACCTGCGCGATCTTCCCGATCGACGCCGAGACGATCACCTACCTGCGACTGACCGGCCGTGACGACAAGCAGCTCGCGCTGGTCGAGGCGTACGCGAAGGCCCAGGGCCTGTGGCACGACCCCAGCCACGAGCCGGAGTACTCGGAGTACATCGAGCTCGACGTCTCCACCGTGGTGCCCTCGATCTCCGGCCCCAAGCGCCCGCAGGACCGGGTCGTGCTGGCCGAGGCCAAGACGCGCTTCCGCGACGTGCTGGCGGACTACGTCACCAACGGCGACGAGTCCGGCAAGGAGTCCTTCCCGGCCTCGGACGCGCCCACCGGCTCCAACGGTCGCGTGCACAACCCGACCAAGGTGGTCGGCGAGGACGGCGTCGAGTACGAGATCGACCACGGCGCGGTCGTGATCGCCTCGATCACCTCGTGCACCAACACCTCGAACCCCTCGGTCATGCTCGGCGCCGCGCTGCTCGCGAAGAAGGCCGTCGAGAAGGGCCTCACCCGCAAGCCGTGGGTCAAGACCACGCTCGCGCCCGGGTCCAAGGTCGTCATGGACTACTACGAGAAGGCGGGCCTGATCCCGTACCTGGAGAAGGTCGGCTTCTCGCTGGTCGGCTACGGGTGCGTGACCTGCATCGGCAACTCCGGCCCGCTGCCGGAGGAGGTCTCCAAGGCGGTCAACGACGCCGACCTCGCGGTCGTCTCGGTGCTCTCGGGCAACCGCAACTTCGAGGGTCGGATCAACCCCGACGTCAAGATGAACTACCTGGCCTCGCCGCCGCTGGTGATCGCATACGCGCTCGCGGGGTCGATGGACATCGACATCACCACCGAGCCGCTGGGCCTGGACCCCGAGGGCAAGCCGGTCTACCTCGCCGACATCTGGCCGAGCGACGAGGAGATCGCCGAGGTGGTGGCCTCCTCGATCGACCAGGACATGTTCATCAACCGCTACGCCGACGTCTTCGCGGGCGACTCGCGCTGGCAGTCGCTGGAGATCCCCACGGGCGCGACGTTCGAGTGGGACCCGCAGTCGACCTACGTGCGCAAGCCCCCGTATTTCGAGGGCATGCAGATGCAGCCGGCGCCGGTCGTGGACATCGCGGGCGCACGCGTGCTGGCCAAGCTCGGCGACTCGGTCACCACCGACCACATCTCGCCGGCGGGCTCGATCAAGGGCGACAGCCCGGCGGGCAAGTACCTGGCCGAGAACGGTGTCGAGCGCAAGGACTTCAACTCGTACGGCTCGCGCCGGGGCAACCACGAGGTGATGATCCGCGGCACGTTCGCGAACATCCGCCTGCGCAACCAGATCGCGCCGGGCACCGAGGGCGGCTTCACGCGTGACTTCACGCAGGCCGACGCCCCGGTGTCGACGATCTACGACGCGTCGGTGAACTACCAGGCCGCGGGCATCCCGCTGGTGGTGCTGGCGGGCAAGGAGTACGGCTCGGGTTCGTCCCGCGACTGGGCCGCCAAGGGCACCTCGCTGCTGGGCGTGCGTGCGGTGATCGCCGAGTCCTACGAGCGCATCCACCGCTCGAACCTGATCGGCATGGGTGTCATCCCGCTGCAGTTCCCGGTCGGCCACAGCGCCGCCACGCTGGGCCTCACCGGCGAGGAGACCTTCGCGTTCGAGGGCATCACCGCGCTGAACGAGGGTCGCACCCCCAAGACGGTCAAGGTCACCACGGACACCGGCGTCGAGTTCGACGCGGTCGTGCGCATCGACACCCCCGGCGAGGCGGACTACTACCGCAACGGCGGCATCATGCAGTACGTGCTGCGTTCGCTGGTGAACAAGGGCTGATCGCCGCACCGCGACGACAGGTCGCACGGCATCGACGCACCGGGTCGGGCTCCTTCGGGGCCCGGCCCGGTGTTTTGGTACGCCGTCACGCCCTCGACACGAGGGTGGGGCAGGTGCCGGCCGCACGCACTCGCGGCATCCACACTTGCACGCGGCGCAGGCGTCTGTGCTCGCGCCTGCGCCTGCACCCGCGCTCGCGGGCAACGCGCCTGCACCCGCGCCCGCCCACTCGGGCCCGCAGGCAGCGTCCTCGCGCACCTGTCGGGCATTGGCGCGGCCGGTTGGTTTCCCAACCGGCCGCAGGGTCAGTTTTGCGCCCTGCGCATGTGGGCGACAGGGCTAGGGTGCCGGTTCACCCAAAAGAGGGAACGCGCGGATCGCGCCGACCACTTCACCGGCGCCGTACACCGGTGCCTGGGCGAACGGGGCGAGGCTCTGCTCGTCCGCACCCATGCGCCACAACAATGCCGCCATGGCGACGATGTGGGCCCGTGACGCACCGTCCGCGATCTTGACCGCGGCGCCCCGCCCGTCCGGCAGGCCCACCGCGTACACCGCCTCCGCGCCGTCCTTGGCGAGCAGGCCCGGGATCGCCCGCATCAGCCCCGTCACGTCCCGACCGGTGCCCGCGACCCACTGCGGGTGGGCGCGCATCGCGTCCGCGATCCGCCGCTCGTCGGTGCCCTCGGCGGCTCCGGCGAAGCGGCCGTAGGACCGGGCCAGGCCTGCCAGCGAGATGGCGAACAGCGGCGCCCCGCACCCGTCCACGCCGGCCGCCGCGACCGGCTCGCCGGCGACGTCCTCGACCGCCTGGCGGACGGCCTGCTGCAAGGGGTGGTCCGGCGCCAGATAGTCCTCGGTCGACCAGCCGTTGTACACGCAGGTGAGCAGCATCGCGGCGTGCTTGCCCGAGCAGTTCATCGCGATCCGCTCGGGGCCCTTGCCGGCCGCCAGCCACGCGTCGCGCTGGGCCGCGCCCAGGGGCCAGTCCGGTACGCAGCGCAGCGCGCTCTCCGGCAACCCCGCGCGGGCCAGGATGCGTCGGGTCCCCTCCAGGTGGAACGTCTCGCCGGAGTGGCTGGCGCAGGCGAGCGCGAGCAGTTCGCCGTCCAGGTCCAGCCCGTTGCGCACCATCGCCAGACCCTGGAACGGCTTGTTGGCCGAGCGGGGGAACATCGGCGCGTCCACGGCCCCGTGTCCCTCGACCACCGAGCCGTCGGTGCCGGTGAGTACGGCCGTGCCGTGGTGGATCGATTCCAGGAAGCCGTTCCGCCACACGCCGACCAGCGGTATGTGGGCGAATGCGGCCTCGTCGCCGGCGCTGTCGGCCTGGATCACGGGTCCTCCTGGAGTCGTACGACAGTCGAACAAAGTGGGGTGCGGGGCGGAACGCGGGTGGGGGGCGAGCGCGAGCACGACGACGCGAGAGTCGAACGCGAGTGCGGGATGCCCCCTCCATGATCCACGTGTGCATTCCCGGTCGGCCACCGCGCATAATCGAACATATGTACGGCAATGGCGATCGCGATACCCCGGCCTGGGAGCAGCCGGGTCGCTTCGCCCATGCCGCGGCCGGGAACGAGGCCGGATCCAAGCCCAGGGGCCGGGACGGAATCGCGCCGACGGGATGGCCGAGAGGTGTTCGGCCACCCGGTGTGGCCGGCTGGGAGGAAACGGCCGTCGCCTGGCTGTTCGACCTGTGCCCACCGGGCTATCGAAGCCACGACCTCCTGCGCAAATACCCGTTGATCCTGGCCCGGATGGCCCGCCAACACGTGGCCGCCGCGCTCGCCGCGGCCCGACACGGCTACGGCACGGCGCGTGTCGAGCTTGCCGAGCGGGTGCCCGCGCAGGCGGTGGAGGCGGCGCTGCGCATGTACGAGTACGAGGGCTCGCGCGCCGCGGCCACCGAGCGTGCGGTCCGGCTGGTCGAGGAGGCCCTCGCGGGCGAGCGCTGGGAGCCTCGACTGTGACGTGCGCGACGTCGCGCACCTGGTGCGCCCGTCCGCTCGATCCCGCCCACCTGCCACGACGCAGGAGCGAAAGGGGTGTTTGTAACGTTCCATGCGTTCGTCGGTCGTGCGGCGGTGAATAGAGGCCCGATCGTGACGCCTGCGTTCAGGTTTGACTCTTCTGCCCGGACGGAGGGGGCAATAGAGTTCAGGACTTGCACACAACAAGTGCGTCGAATGCACCGGGGCGAGGAGATCGTAGATGTCCGACGGCATGACGGGAGCCCGCTTTTCGCAGGCCCGGCCGCCGGGATCGCACTCGTCCGGCTCCCAGTCCTCGCTGCACAGGGCCAATCTCGATCGGGTCCTGCACGCGGTCCGCATGGCGGGTGCGCTCACCCAGGCCGGGATCGCCAGGAGTACCGGGCTGTCCGCCGCGACGGTGTCGAACATCGTACGGGAGTTGAAGGCCCTCGACATGGTCGAGGTGACCCCCACCTCCGCCGGTGGCAGGCGGGCCCGCAACGTCTCGCTCAGCCGCGCCTCGGGCGTGGTCGTCGGCATTGACTTCGGCCATCGCCACCTGCGGGTGGCGATCGGTGACTTTGCCCACCGGGTGCTTGCCGAGGAGCACGTCCCGATCGACGTCGACTCCTCCGCCGACGAGGGCTTCGCGCTCGCGGATCGCCTGCTGGGCGTGCTGCTGGAGCGCGCCGGCGCGGTCCGGGCCGAGGTCACCGGGGTCGGGCTCGGCGTGCCCGGCCCGATCGACATCGACACCGGTGCGCTGGGTTCGACCACGATCCTGCCGGGCTGGGTGGGCTGCCACCCGCGCGAGGCGATGCAGGCCCGGCTGGGCCTGCCGGTCCTGGTGGACAACGACGCCAACCTCGGCGCGCTGGGCGAACTCGTCTGGGGCGCGGGCGTGGGTTGCACCGAGATGGCCTACCTCAAGGTGTCCGGCGGTGTCGGCGCGGGCCTGGTGATCGGCGGCCGGTTGTACCGGGGGCCGGGCGGCACCGCGGGCGAGATCGGTCACATAACGCTGGACGAGTCCGGGCCGGTGTGCCGGTGCGGCAACCGGGGCTGCCTGGAGACCTTCACCAACGCCTCCTACCTGCTCGACCTGCTGCGCGGCAGCCACGGCGCCGACCTGAGCATCGCGCGGATGATCGAGCTCGCCAAGGCCGGAGACGCGGGCTGCCGGCGGGTGGTCGCGGACGCCGGCAGGCACGTGGGGGTGGGCGTGGCGAGCCTGACGAACCTGCTCAATCCGCAACGGATCATCCTCGGCGGGGACCTCGCGGGCGCCGGCGACCTGCTGATCGCGCCGATCGTCGAGTCGGTCGGGCGGTACGCCATCCCCAGCGCTTCGCGTCGGCTGACCGTGGTCACCGGGTCGCTCGGCGAGCGGGCCGAGGTGCTCGGCGCGATGGCGATGGTGATGAGCGAGATGACCCCCTTCGCGGTCGAACGCACACCCGAGGCGCAGGTCGTGGGCGCTTCGACGTGAGCCGGCGCGCGCGGATGGCGCATCGCGGTACCCCGATGCGAACCATTCGCCGTCATCGCCACGTCTAGACTCGATGGACGCCTCTCCTGCAGTCAGACCCGTGGGGGCGGTGACGGATCTGACGAAGGAGGAACGGGTGGCCCTGCTGGACAGCATTCGAGGACCCCGTGATCTCAAGGCCCTCTCGCCCGAGCAGCTCGCGCGGCTCGCGGACGAGATCCGCACCTTCCTGGTGGAGTCCGTCTCCAAGACCGGTGGTCACCTGGGTCCCAACCTCGGTGTGGTCGAGCTGACCATCGCGATGCACCGGGTGTTCGAGTCGCCACGCGACAAGATCCTCTTCGACACCGGCCACCAGAGCTACGTGCACAAGATCGTGACCGGCCGCAAGGACGGCTTCGGGCAGCTCCGTCAGGCCGACGGCCTGTCCGGCTATCCCAGCCGGGCCGAGTCCGAGCACGACGTGATCGAGAACTCGCACGCCTCCACGGTGCTGTCCTGGGCGGACGGCCTGGCCAAGGCGTACCAGGTGCGCGGTCAAACCGATCGGCACGTGGTCGCGGTGATCGGTGACGGAGCGCTGACCGGAGGCATGGCCTGGGAGGCACTGAACAACATCGCGGCGGCCAAGGACCGCCCGGTGATCATCGTGGTCAACGACAACGAGCGTTCGTACGGCCCGACCCAGGGCGGCCTCGCCGACCACCTCGCCACGCTGCGCACCACGCGCGGCTACGAGCGTTTCCTGGAGTGGGGCAAGGGCGTGCTGGGCCGCACTCCGGTGGTCGGCGGTCCGGTCTACGACATGCTGCACGGCGCCAAGAAGGGCCTCAAGGACGCGGTCGCGCCGCAGGGCCTGTTCGAGGACCTGGGTCTGAAGTACGTGGGCCCCATCGACGGGCACGACGTCGAGGCGGTGGAGAACGCGCTGCGCCGGGCCCGCGGCTTCGGCGGACCGGTGATCGTGCACGCGATCACCCAAAAGGGCAAGGGTTACGCGCACGCGGTCAACGACGCGGCGGACCAATTCCACGCGGTGGGTGTGATCAACCCCGAGACCGGCCTGCCGGTGAAGAAGTCGGGCGCGTCGTGGACGTCGGTGTTCGCCGACGAGATGGTCGCCATCGCGGACGAGCGGGAGGACGTCGTCGGCATCACCGCGGCGATGCTGATCCCGGTCGGGCTGCACAAGTTCGCCGCCAAGCACCCGGACCGGGTGTTCGACGTCGGGATCGCCGAGCAGCACGCGGTGACCTCGGCGGCGGGCCTGGCCAGCGGCGGACTGCACCCGGTGGTCGCGGTGTACGCGACCTTCCTCAACCGTGCGTTCGACCAGGTGCTGATGGACGTGGCGCTGCACAAGTGCGGCGTGACCTTCGTGCTCGACCGGGCCGGCGTGACCGGGCCGGACGGGGCCAGCCACAACGGCATGTGGGACATGTCGATCCTTCAGGTCGTGCCGGGCCTGCGACTGGCCGCGCCGCGCGACGCGGCCCAGGTGCGTGCCCAGTTGCGCGAGGCGATGGAGGTCGACGACGCGCCGACCGTGGTGCGGTTCGGCAAGGGCGCGGTGGGCCCGGAGATCGCGGCGATCGGCCGGATCGACGAGATGGACGTACTGCGCCGTACCGGTCCCCAGCGCAACGGCGGCGGTGAGCGCGGCGACGTGCTGATCGTGACCGTGGGGCAGATGGCCGAGATCGGGGTCGAGGTCGCCGATCGGCTCGCCGACCAGGGCATCGCCGCGACCGTGGTCGACCCGCGCTGGGTCAAGCCGGTTCCGGCCGGGCTCGCGCCGTTGGCGGCTCGGCATCGGCTCGTGGTCACGATCGAGGACAACGGCCGGGCCGGTGGCGTCGGTTCGGCGATCGCGCAGTCGCTGCGGGACGCGCGGGTGGACGTACCGCTGCGCGACTTCGGCATCCCGCAGGAGTTCCTCGACCACGCGGAGCGCTCGGACATCCTGGTTCGGATCGGTCTGAACGCCCAGGACATCTCGCGCCAGGTGGTCGAGGAGATCGCGTCCAAGACCGTGGACGCGGACGCGGAACAACACGAGACGACCGCCTGAGCCAGGGCCGCCGCACACGTCGCGACGATCCCGGGGCCGGGAGCGGGAAGCCACAGGCTTCGCTTTCGGCCTCGGGATCGTTGTGCTTTTCCCGGCGCTTCCGCACTCCCACACTCCTGTTTCCGGGTGGTCGATCCCCGGTGCTCTCGCACTCCGGCTTCCCGGCTCCTCGGCTTTCGGTTCGAAGATCACCCTGACGCGCCGAGGATCGGTCACCCGGAAACAGGAGTGAAAGCCTCGATCATGGCAACGGTCTCCGCCACCAGGAGGTGTTGCCATGGCCAACGCGCTGTTTCGCACCAAGAACATCGAGCAGTCCATCCAGGACACCGATGTCACCGAAGGGCACGGCCTACGCCGGGAGTTGTCCGCGCTCGACCTGATGGTCTTCGGCGTCGGTGTGGTGGTGGGCACGGGCATCTTCGTGCTGACCGGTACGGCGGCGAAGGACTACGCGGGCCCCGCCGTCGCGCTGTCGTTCGTGCTGGCGGGATTCGTCTGCGGGCTGGCCGCGCTGTGTTACGCCGAGTTCGCGTCCACGGTTCCGGTGGCGGGATCCGCGTACACGTTCTCGTACACCACCCTCGGCGAACTGCCCGCGTGGATCATCGGCTGGGACCTGATTCTCGAACTCGCGCTCGGTGTCGGGGTGGTCTCGATCGGCTGGTCGGGATATCTGACCTCACTGCTCTCGCAGGCGAACATCGACCTGCCGCAGGCGATCACGGCCGCGCCGGGCGACGGCGGGAAGGTCAATCTGCCGGCCCTGCTGCTCGTGCTCGGGGTCGCGACGATCCTGGTGTTCGGGGTCAAGCTCTCGGCCCGGTTCAACCTCGTCATGGTCACCATCAAGATCGCGATCGTGTTGCTGGTGATCTTCGCCGGTCTGTTCTTCGTCAAGACCGGCAACTACAACCCCTTCGTCCCCGATTCGCAGCCGCCCTCGTCCGGCAACGACGGGCTCAAGGCGCCGCTCGTGCAGACCCTGTTCGGGTTCGAGCCGCAGATCTACGGTGTGATGGGGATCTTCTCCGGTGCGGCCCTCGTGTTCTTCGCGTACATCGGCTTCGATGTGGTCGCCACCGCCGCCGAGGAGACCCGCAAGCCGCAACGTGACATGCCGATCGGGATCCTCGGCTCGCTGGTGATCTGCACGATCCTGTACGTCTCGGTGTCGCTGGTCGTGGTCGGCATGCAGCGCTACGACATGCTCTCGTCGTCCGCACCGTTGGCGGAGGCGTTCCGGTCGGTCGGCAAGGGCTGGATCGCGACGATCATCAGCATCGGCGCGGTGGCCGGCCTGACCACCGTGTGCATGATCTTGATGATGGGGCAGAGTCGGGTCTTCTTCGCGATGAGTCGGGACGGACTGTTGCCGCCGTTGTTCGCGAAGGTGCATCCCAGGTTCGGCACGCCGTACATGAGCACGATGCTGATCGCGGTGGTGGTCGCGGCGATCGCCGGGTTCACCCCGATCCACGAGATCGACGTGATGGTCAACATCGGCACACTGTTCGCGTTCATGGTCGTCGCGGCGAGCGTGCTGATCCTGCGCCGGACCCGACCGGAGTTGCCGCGCGCGTTCCGGGTGCCGCTCGTGCCGTGGTTGCCGATCCTGTCGATGCTGGCCACGTTGTGGCTGATGCTCAATCTCAGCACCGAGACGTGGCTGCGGTTCCTGGTGTGGATGGTGGCCGGCTTCGTCGTCTACTTCCTCTACGGACGACAGCACAGCCGACTGCGGTGACGGCGACGGTTGTTCGATGACCCGCGTGGGCCCGGGTCGAGGCGACCCGGGCCCACGCGGGTGTCGGACGACGGCGGGGTTCAGCCCCAGAGCTCGTCGGTGTACTTGTCGGTGCCGACCACGGTGGGGATCCACGGCGCGCAGTAGGTGACCCGGCCGATGCCCGAGGCGTCGATGCGCTCGGCCCACGCCTTGAACGCGTCCCAGCTCTCGCGCGGGTCGCCCTCGAGGAAGTACAACTGCATGCTGCGGGTCGCGGCGTTCGGGTCGCGCGGGACGAACGCGGGAGCGTCGTCCTTGAGCGGGACCGCGGTCCACGCGGCCACCGACGCGATCGGCGAACCCTTGAGGAAGTCCGGGAGGTTCGTGGAGAACCACGCCTCCAGGTCCTCCTGGGTGGTGCCCTCGGCGCGCTGCACGGCGAGCGAGACCAGGCCCTGGTAGTTGCGGTCGAGGGCCAGTTCCAGCGGGACCGGGTCCTCGTCGCGGTACCAGCGGCTGTCGTGCAGGTACATGCCGGTGTGTGCGTGGATCCGGTGCTGGAAGCCGCGGTCGTTGCCGTAGAGCCAGTTGACCTGGTCGACCGCCCACGCGTTCCACTCGTCGAACTGGCCGTCGTTGAGCCAGTAGATCGCGACGTAGGAGCCCGCGTCGATGCTGGGGACCACGTCGCTGTCGGCCGGGAAGCGCAGCGCCTTGAGGTCGGCGGTGGCCACCCAGCGGCTGCCCGCGAGCAGGCCGGGGCCGATCATGCAGCCGGCGTAGTAGTGGTCGCGCTCGTACCAGCGGTTGTAGCTCACCTCGTGGCCGCGCTCGGGGTCCACGGCGGTGAACAGCATGCTGCCCACCCGGATCGGATATTCCTTGAAGCTCATGGTTGCCTTTCGGGTCGTGCGGTGACACGTGTCGGGCGGGACGGGCCCGGCCGGGGACACCGGCCGGGTGGTAATGGTCAGGCCTGCCGGCGGAAGCGGGTGGTGCGGTGCTCCGGCTCGGTGTCGAGCTTGGGGATGACGTGCTTGCCGAACAGTTCGATGGTCTTGAGGGTGTTCTCGCGGTTGTCGCAGCCCAGGCCGAGGACGAGTTGGTCCACGCCGACCGCCTCGTACGCCTTGACCGCGTCCAGTACACCGTCCGGCGCGCCGCAGATCAGCGCACCCGCGTCGGCGGCGAACTCGACCAGTTCGGGGGTCAGGTCGGGCATGAGTTCGGGCCAGTACGGGATGCCCTCGGGGTGCGGGAACGTGTCGTGGTAGCGGAAGACGTTGCCGGTGAGGTACATCGGCCGGGCCGCGACCGCGTTGGCGACCGCCTGCTCCCTGGTCTCGGCGACGAAGCCGGTGCTCACCGCGAGTACGTTGTCGTTGACGAAGTCGGCGATCGGTTCGGCGTTGCCGATCTCGCGCTTGTAGCCGGCCACCAGTTTCTCGGCGCTCGCCGGGTCGCCGATGGAGAAGCCGAGTACGCCCAGGCCCATCCGGGCGGCCATCGCGTAGGACGGCGGGCTGCCGGCGGCGTACCACATGGCGGGGTGCGACTTGCCGTACGGCTTGGGCAGGATCTTGCGCGGCGGGAGTTGCCAGTAGGTGCCGTTGTAGCCCTCGTAGGTGTCCTGGAGGAACATCTTGGGGAACTCGCGGATCACGTCCTCCCAGATCGCCTTCGTCTCGGACATGTCCTCGATGCCGGGCAGGAAGCCGAGGATCTCGTGGCTGCCGGCGCCCCGGCCGGTGCCGAACTCGAAGCGACCCTTGGTGAGGTGGTCGAGCATCGCGACCCGCTCGGCGACCTTGGCCGGGTGGTTGACCTGGGGGAGCGGGTTGAAGATGCCGGAACCGATGTGGATGCGCTCGGTGGCGTGGGCGAGGTAGCCGCACATCACGTCGTTGGCGGACAGGTGCGAGTACTCGTCGAGGAAGTGGTGTTCGCTCAGCCAGACGTACTTGAAGCCGGCCCGGTCGGCGGCGATCGCGAAGTCCATGTCGTTCATCAGGGCTTCGTGCTCGGCGTTGGGGTTTCCCTCGCGCCGGAACGACGGGTTGTAGCCCTGAAGAAAGATGCCGAATTCCATTGCACTCCCAGTTCCGCGTTCTGGTCGGGGCGGGGTGATCGGTCGGTGGTCCGGGGCGTTCGGGGGCGTTCCGGTTTGTCTGGGTGCTGTGTGGGCGGGGGTGCGTGGCCGGCGCCGGCGGGTGCGGGCGCCGGCGCTTTCGGTCAGGGGGCGAAGGTGCCGTCCGGGCGGCGGACCCAACCGGAGGCGGCCATGGTGCCGCCGTCGACGTGCAGGGTGGTGCCGGTGACGAAGCGGGCCAGGTCGCCGGCGAGGAAGACGATCGGGGCGGCGCAGTCGTCGGGGGTGCCCAGGCCGAGGGGCACCTTGGCGGCGTAGTCGTGGGCGCCCTCGGCGGTCTCGAACGTCTCCGCGAGGCCGGCGTCGCCGGGGGTGGGGATCGCGTCGGGGGCCACGCAGTTGACCCGGATGCGTCGATCCGAGAGTTCCAGGGCCAGTGACTTGGTGAGTTGTTCGACCGCGGCCTTCATCGCGGCGTAGACCGCGAAGCCGGGTGCGGCACGGAACGCCTCGATGCTGGTGACGTTGACGATCGAGCCGCCGTCGCGCACGAGCGGGACGCCGTGTCGGATCACGTGCGTGACGGAGGTGAAGTTCTCGTCGACCAGCGCGGTCTGGCCCTTGGGGCGGACCTCCATGAATGGTGACCAGAAGCCGCCGCCGGCGTTGTTGACGAGGATGTCCAACCCGCCGAATGTGCTGTGTGCCTCGCCGAGGAAGCGCTCGACGCCGTCGCCGTCGCGGACGTCGAGTTCGACCGCGAGCGCCCGGCGGCCGGTCGCCTCGATCGCCTTCGCGGTCTCCTGGAGGCCGATCGGCTCGCGGTCGCAGATGGCGACGTCCGCGCCGAACCGGGCCAGTGCGACGGCCGTCGCCGCGCCGATTCCCCGGGCGGCGCCGGTGACCACGGCGATGCGATCGGTGAGCAGGGCGGCGGAAGGGTCGAGCAGCACGGGGGCACCTCACTGTGGATCGCGTACGTTGTCGCCTCGACGCGGAGCGGCCGTCGCCGGCCGTGCTCTGCGCTGGGGTCACCATGCCACCTGACGACCCGTCACCTGAAGGGAGACGGCTGTCTTTTTCCGACTCGGTGGGTGGGTGTTCACGCAGGTCCGCAGGTGATCTGACGCTCAGTCAGCAAAAGTGGCGGACATCACCGCCCGGGGTGGCCTATTCGACCAAGCTCGACGACGGTGTGCCGGCGGGCGGCCTTGCCGGCACCGGTGCGGGTGGTTGCGCGTGGTCGCCGGCGCGGGTGTCGGGCCGGCGACCGGGGGCGCAGGCACGGGCGTCGCCTGTGGGTGTGGGTGCGGGTGCGGGTGCCGACAGTCGTATGTCGCGGTCGCGGTCGCGGTCGCGGTCGTGGGCGGATCAGGCGCGGGCGCAGGCGCAGGTGAGCCGGTGTCGGCCGCCGGCTCTGGCGGGTGCGGGCGCAGTGGTCGGAGGGTGCGGGCGGCAAGGCCGGCGAGCGTGGTCGTGGTCTTGGTCGCCGACGGCGCTCGGGCCGCGCTTTGTTGTGGCGGCGGGTGCGGGCGCAGCTTAGTGCGGTCGCGAGTGTGGTTGCGCCGACGGCACTGGTCGCGGGCGCGGGCGGCGGCGCGGGTGGTGTGGGCTGCGGTCGTCGGAGGGCGCAGGTGGCTGTGGGCGCGCCGGCGAGGTAGGGGAGTGCGGTTGTGGTCGCCCGCGCAGGCGGTGGGGTGAGTCGATGTCGGCGCGTGTGCGGGAGTGAGGGGTGGTGCGTTCGGGGGCTCTTTGGAAGCGGTGCTTCGGGGCCCGTTGTCGGTTCGCATGGATTGTCCGAAATCCATGCGAAGCGGATGCGGCGCTCACTACGCTCTGCGACGTGGCGCTATCTCCCGATTCCTGCGGCATCGTGGCCGACTTCGGCACATGGCTCGCGCGAGCGGGCCGACCGGCCCCGGTTACCGAGCGGATGATCGATGTCGTGGGCACCCTGCTCGATCTGCGGGTCGCCTGCCTGCGGCTCGACGACCACACGCGCTGGCGGGCCGGTGATCTGAATGCGCTGTTGGAGACGTTGGTGCCTGCGCACGTCGCGCTGCCCCGTGCGGACACCGTAGGTCTGGTGGTGCCCGCGCTGCGGTTGTTCCTGGAGTTCCTGCGTGAGCGTGGGCCCCTGCACCCGGACAGCGACCGGCTCGACCCGTTGCTGGCGGTGCTGGAACGACACGAGGCCGAACTGCCGGCCCGGATGGCGGATTCGACCTGTTGGGGGTCGGCGAAAAAGTTGTTCGTGGCGGGCTATGCGACGGGCCCAGGACGGGGCAGGGCGCTGCCGGCGGTTCGGTTGCCGGACGAACGCGAGTTGGCGCGGGCGGCCTCGGCGGCGCCGTCGTTCGCCGCCGCGCTCACTCTGGCCCGCTGGGTCGGTCGTGGGCGGCCGGTGACCGCGACCGGTGTCCTGCGCCGGGTCCCGGCGGTCGAGGCCGCGGCCTCGCTGGGCATCGACGTACCGATCGAGGGCGTCCGCAGCGCGCGCGACGTGGAGTCGCTGCATCATGTCTGGTCGATCGCCTGTACGGCGGGCCTGATCGAGGTCGGCCGCACCGTCGCGACCGCGGGTGCGCTCACCCGGGCGCTGGCGATCGGTCGACCGAGCGATGTGCTGCGTGTGTGGTCGAGCCTGTGGGAGGGCGTCGCGGTCGGCGAGGCCACCGGACGGCCGGCCATGCGTCGCGCGGGGTACGTGCTGCGCGGTGGCGATGTGATTCGTGAGCTGTTGCGCGAGTTGTACGACCACGCGGGTCGTTGGGTGCCGATGGGCGGGCTGTTCGAGCTGCTCTCGTACACGCCCGACGGCCGACCGAGGTCGCCGCTGGTTGCCGACCCGGCGCTGTTCACCGGTCTGACCCTGGCCCACCAGATGGACGACCTGCGTGCGTTCGGTGTCCTGGAGATCCGTGAACTCGTGGGTGGTGGAGCGCCGTTCATGGCGGTGCGGCTGACCCCGTTGGGGCTGTACGGGCTGCGTACCCGCTTCCTCGAACTCGGTGTGCCCGCCCCGCTCAGCGGTCCCGGCAGCGGCCCGAGCGAGCCCGCGTTGCCGCCGCTGTACGTGCCGCCCACCTCCGAGTGCGCGTTGGCTGCCCGGATGTCGCCGCTGTTGGCCCAGGCGGCCGCGCTCGCGGAATACGTGGAGGAGCACGGGCCGCTGTCGATCACCCGGGAGGAGGTACTGGCGCACGACGTCGCACGCCGGGCGATGGTCGAACTCGGCATCGCCGAGCAACCCTGTGGCCCCGTCGCCGGCCCGCCTCGTACGGCTCGGGACGAGCATGCTTTGCACCGGCGTTGGACGCTGGCGCTGGGCACCGGTCTGCTCGTCCTACTCGATGGTGCGGTACATGCCGCGGACGGCCTGCGGGTGTGGCGCGAGGGCGGTGACCGCGAGCTGATCGCGCTTGCCGCGCGGGCGATGGTGGTGGTGGCCGAGGACAACGCGACCTTCGGCGAGGCGCACGAGCGGCGGTGGGACGTCCCCGAGGGGCTCGCCGCGTCGCTGTTCACCGGTCTGGTCCAACTCGGCGGCCCGCTCCCGGTGTCGTTGTTCGTGGGCTTGGCGGTGCGTCGCGACCTCGACCACGTGGTTCGCACGCTGCGTACCGAGTTGCCGGCCGAGGACGAGGCGTTCGCGCTCGGCCGGATCCTGGACGCGCCCGACCTGGTCCGCGAACTGGGCCGACTGTGCGACGCGGGCGCGGGTGCGACCACGCCCGACCCACGCTCGCCTGCGCCTGCGGCCAACCCGAGCCCGCCCACATCCGACTTGTGTCTGCCGGCGCCGGTACCTGCGCCCGACCCTGGCCCGCCCGCGACCGACCCGAGCCCGCCCGCGCTTGCGGCCGACTCCGGCGCGCCCGCGACCGATCCGCGCTCGCCTGCGGCCAACCCGGCTGCACCCGTGTCTGCGACCGGCCCGCGCCCGCCTGCGCCCGCGACCGACCCGCGCCCGCCCGTGACCGATCCGCACCTGCCTGCGCTGGCGGCCGACAGCGGCTCGCCCGCACCTGCAAATGATCTGCGCTTGTCTGCACCCGCGTTCGACACCGGCGCCACCGCGCCCGCAGGCGATCCGCGCCTGCCCGCACCCGACACCGGCCGGCCCGCACCTGCGACCGACACCGGCTCGCCTGAGCCCGCGGCCGATCCGTGCTCGCCTGCGGCCAACCCGCCCGCACCCGCGTCTGCGACCGGGCCGCGCCCGCCTGCGCCCGCGACGGACCCACGCGCGCCCGTGACCGATCCGCGCCCGCCCGTGCCTGCGTCCGACACCGGCGCGCCTGAGCCCGCGACGGACCCGCGCCCGCCGGCGCCGGCGGGCGACTCCACTCGCCCGCCTGCGCCTGCGCCTGCGCCTGCGCCTGCGCCCTCGACCGACCCGGGCTCGCGTGCGGCTGACCCGCATGCTTCCGCGACCGACCCGGGCTCGCGTGCGGCTGACCCGCATGCTTCCGCGACCGACCCGGGCCCGCGTGCGGCTGACCCGCCCGCGCCCGCGACCGGCTCGTTCGCGTCCGCGGCCGGTGTGTCCGCCGCTGCGGATCCGGGGTCTGCCGAGTTTCTCGGTCGGGTTCGGGCCGGGGTGATTTTGCTTGCCGATCGGCTGGCGGCGCTCGGCATTGTTCGGCGCACCGCCGAGGGCATCACGTTGACCGGCCTCGGTGGCACGCTCGTGCATCGCATGTTTCGGGAGCAGGGGCTGCCGGTCGCCACCGTCGACGACTACACCGCCGCGTCCGGCGCCCGGTTGCTCGGCGCGATGGGGGCGTGGCCGCGACCGGTGGCGACGCGTACGTTCGCGAGTTGGATCGCGTGCCGCCCCGTCGACGCCGCGTTGTCCGAGCTGTGTGCGGTCGCGGGCGCCGCCGGGCCCACCGAGCGCCTCATGCTCTTCGCCCATCTGGGCGCTGCCGACCTGCCCGAGGCCGCCGTCGAACGCGCCCTCACCCAGGCCGGCGCCGACCCCACCCTCGCCCCGCACGTGTGGAACTGGCGCCTGACCCACGACCGCGACGTGCCACCCGCGACGCTGCGCACGCTGGCCTGGCTGACCGCGGACAACGCCGCCGCAGCGCTCCTGGGTCGACACGAGGCGGCCGTACTGGGCCTGCTCACCGAGGTGACGGGCAGCCAGGGACCGGGCGCCGACGTGGTCTTCGGCGAACTCGCGACGATGGGCCACCCCTGCGCCGAGGACGTGCTGCGCTTCGCCGAAACCACCCACCCCGATCCCGAGGTGGCCAAGGCCGCCCGCCGCGCCCTGCACCGACTGTGCTGAGCGCTCCGAGCACCGTCGGTGACGTGCTCAGGGCCGCCACAGTTCGCCGGGGGCCGGTTCCGGCCAGGGGATGTCGGCGCGGACGGCGGCGAACAGTTCCTTGCAGCGTTTGTCGTCGAGCAGGACCACGCTCTGCCCGCCGCCGCGCTCGCCGAAGCCGGCGACGGGGGCGGTGCGAAACGCCAGGTCGGCTTCGTTGATGCCCTTGAGGTCGGTGGCCAGGTCGAGCAGGGCCTTGAGGTTGAGGTTGTCGTCGACGGTCAGCGACTTGGTCAGCGACTGCAACAGGTTCTCGGTGCGCAGCGGGCTGCCGAGTACGCCCTCCGCGGTGACCTTCTCCGCGATCGCGCCCAGGAGTTGCTGCTGGTGGGCCACCCGATCCAGGTCGCCGCGCTCGAGCCCGTAGCGCTGCCGGACGAACTTGAGCGCCTCGTTGCCGTCCAGCTTGGCCCGGCCCTTGTCGGCGTCCACCGTCACCCCGCCGAGCGCGTCGACCATGCCCTTGAAGCCGCCGAAGTCCACCGCCGCGTAGTGGTCGATTCGTACGCCGGTCAGGTTCTCGATCGTGGCCACGAGCAGCGCGGGTCCGCCCCACGAGAAGGCCGCGTTCAGCTTGGCCTCGCCGTGTCCCGGGATCGACACCCACGAGTCGCGCGGCAGCGAGATCGCCGAGATCGAGGCCCGACCGGCGGGCAGGTGCAGCAGCATCATGGTGTCGCTGCGTCGGCCCTCCAGCACGTTCGGGTCGGCGCCGGCCGCCGCCGCGTCCATACCGACGAGCAGGATGTTCAGTGCCCGACCGGCGGTGGGATCGGCCGGCGGGCGCGGCCCCGCGGCGGGGATGCTCGATCGGTCGAAGACTCCGTCGATGCGCTTGATGTTGGCGTTGAGCGAGTACACCACCCAGACCGCGCAGCCACCGACCACGAACAGCGAAAGGGTGAGCAGCCCGACCAGTCCCACGATCGCCTTGCGGCGCCGTGACCAAGGCTTGCGCTCGGGTGTCGAGGTCGGCTCGACGTCCTCGTCCGCCCCGCCGACCTCGGCCGACTCGTCCGTCGCACCCAGCGCATCCGTCATGCGCAGAAGCTAGCTGACCAGTCGTCAGCAACGGCAGAGGGAGCCGAAAATCAGTGCGAAGACGAGATCGACTTCGCTGCCTGTCCGAGATCCGGAGCCGGCCGCCGCATGCATACGCGAGGCCATCGATCCAGCCCGATGGCCGCTTCGTGCGCCCGGATTGCCGCGAGCCCCGGCGTCACCTCGGCCGCGTCGAGCGTGCGAAAGCCGATCCGCGCGTAGTACGGAGCGTTCCACGGGACGTCCCGAAACGTGGTCAGCGTCGAAGCGAGCCCGGTCTCCGCCTGCACCCGATCGATCATCGCCCGCCCGAGCCCGCGCCGCGCCCCGTCGGGATGCACCGACACCTGCTCGATGTGCGCCGCGCCGTCCACGAGGTCCCAGATCAGATAGGCGATCGCCGGTTCCCCGACCACCAGGCACCGCCCATCGCTCTGATACTGCGCCAACTCCGCCACGGACAACGGCTCGTCCGCAGCGATCTCCGGCATCGCGACATCCACGAAACACATCCCGGCGGCGACCTCGATCTCTCGCAAACGCTCCAGATCGCCCACCGAGGCAACACGCATCGCATCACTGCTCATGATTGCCATTGTGGCTGCCGCCCGACACGCGAGACGGTGCGGCCGGCGGTGCATCGGGTGTCGGCACGGCGCCGCTCGCATCGGGAAGGCGACGGCCCCGCCCACCGATGACCTGTGACAGCGAACTTGGGTTGGTTGCCACCGAAGTTGGGCGGATCGCTGTTTGTGACACTGAAGATGGGCCACTATCCGGTTTCTGGCACCGAAGTTGGGCCGATGTGTGGCGGATCGGGTCGGTGCCGCGTCAGGCAGGGTTCGCCTCGACGTCGCTGGGGGCCTGGGCGGATGCCACTTCCGTCAGCGCGCAATCTCGCGGGATGCACTCTCATCTGCGCTTTGAGAACCCTCCTGCTCTGCCTCACGAGGCAGTGGCCGGGATCTTGGAGTGGCCGGGATCTTGGAGGAGGCTCTGCGTGACCGTTCGCAAGAGGGCGAGGCGGCGGTTGCACTGGTCGGAAGTGCGTTGAACGACGACGAACGGGAGTTCGTCGAGCACCGGTGCGTCCAGATCGGGACGCGGGCCGTGTCAGGCAGCCCCCTGCTCGGTCTGGCCGGCCTGTGTCTGGGACATGCGGCTCGGCGCTTCGGCTGTCTCGGCGATGAGGCCCTTGCGTTGGCTGAATCGTCGGCGGCGCGTGCGGAGGCGGATCCGACGGACGTGGATGGTCGGGCTCTCGACGGCTTCGACGACATCCGGAGTTTCCTCCACCTGCGGTGAGGCCGTCGGTCACTCGTCGACTTGTGCGGCCCGCGTGCGGAACTCCGCCCGCCGGCGGACAACTCTCTGCCGGCAGGTGCCCGAGCACCACCTGCGGCTGTTGGATGTCGGCTTGCGGCGGGCCATGGAGGCTCCGCAAGCCGCGCATCCCTGCTGGTCAGACAGCATGAGGACTTCCTGGTTCAAGCAGTAATCCGAGCACCAGGGATTGGGTCTGACGGGCCGGTAGTTGCGGTGGCAGCCCCGGCAGGTCGTCGGGCCGAAAGGGTCGGCGGGTTCCGGACAGGGGGATCGAGCTCGGCTTCGGGACAGCCGTTGGATCCGCACCGACACGAGGCCGACATAGCCCCGAACGGTCTCCCGGATCGAATACCCGTGGACCTGCGTGCGGCCATCCGCCCTCCCAGGCAGCCGACCGATCCGTGAGCCGACCCGGGACAAGTGGCAGGTGGCGGCGCGTAGCGACGGTCGCCCCCTGGGGGCCCTGCAAGCCACCGGCTTCGGTCGTTCGCACGAGCCGCAGCCCCCGATCCCGTGATGGTCTCGGAGGTACAGAGCGCCGCCGTCACCCAAGGCCGACCCCGAGGCCGCCTTCCGACCCACCTGTGGCAAGCCGCCCGCCGACCCGGGTGTGACCCGAGCGCCGAGCGACCCGAACGCCGAGCGACCCAAGCGCGCGAAGGGCGGCCCCACGGAGCCGGGCCGCCCTTCGCGCGCCGCCCGCCTACCGCGGAACCGAAGCCGCCCCCGCCGGGAGGAAGCGCTTGCCCACGGTTTTCTCGCTGACCCCCGCGCGGTCCAGGTACGGGGTGATGCCGCCCAGGTGGAAGGGCCAGCCGGCGCCGGCGATCATGCACAGGTCGATGTCCTGCGGGGCGGCGACGACGCCCTCGTCGAGCATGCGGTTGATCTCGTCGGCCAGGGCGGCCAACGCGCGGTCGCGGACCTGCTCCTCCGTGGAGGGGGAGTCGCCCACCTCCAGCAGCGCGACGACCTCCGGGTCGACCTCCTGGGCGCCCGAGGCCCAGGTCAGGAAGGAGCGTTTGCCGGCCTTGACCACGCGCTCCAGGTTGGCCGAGACGCCGAAGCGGTCCGGGAAGGCCGTGTGCAGGGTCTCGCCGACGTGCGCGGCGATCGCCGGGCCGACGAGTTCGAGCAGGACCATCGGGGACATCGGCAGGCCCAGCGGGGCCAGCGCGTTGTCGGCGACCTCGATCGGAGTGCCCTCGTCCACCGCCGCCAGCACCTCGCCGAGGAAGCGGGTGAGCACGCGGTTGACCACGAACGCCGGGGCGTCCTTGACCAGGACCGAGGTCTTCTTGAGCTGCTTGGAGACGGCGAAGGCGGTGGCGAGCGCACCGTCGTCGGTCTGCTCGGCGCGGACGATCTCCAGGAGCGGCAGGATCGCGACCGGGTTGAAGAAGTGGAAGCCCACCACCCGCTCGGGGTGCGCCAGCTTGGAGGCCATCTCGGTGATCGACAACGACGAGGTGTTGGTGGCCAGGATGCAGGTCGGCGAGACCACGGCCTCGACCTCGGCGAACACCTGCTGCTTGACCGACATCTCCTCGAACACGGCCTCGATCACGAAGTCGGCGTCCGCGAACGCGTCCTTGGTCAGCGAGCCGGTCACCAGCGCCTTGAGCCGGTTCGCGGCGTCCGCCGAGATGCGCTTCTTGAGCAGGAGCTTGTCGACCTCGGCGTGCACGTAGCCGACGCCCTTGTCCACGCGCTCCTGGTCGATGTCGGTCAGCACGACCGGCACCCGCAGGCGACGCGCGAACAGCAGCGCGAGTTGTGAGGCCATCAGTCCGGCGCCGACCACGCCGACCTTGGTGACCGGGCGGGCGAGCTTGCGATCCGGCGCGCCGGCCGGGCGCTTGGCGCGCTTTTGGATCAGGTTGAACGAGTACAGTCCCGCGCGCAGTTCGTCGCCCATGATCAGGTCGGCGAGCGCGTCGTCCTCGGCGTCGAAGCCGGCCTGCAGCGAGGCCACGTCGCCCAATCGTGCGGAGCGCGCCGCGTCGATGATCTCCAGCGCGCGATACGGCGCGGGGGAGGCCCCGTGTACCTTCGAGTCGGCGATCGCCCGACCGCGCTCGATCGCCGCGTCCCAGCCGGCGCCGCGATCGATCTCCGGGCGCTCGACCACGATCTCGCCGGAGACGACCTTGCCCGCCCACACCAGCGATTGGGCCAGGAAGTCGGCCGACTCCACCAGCGCGTCCGCGATCCCGAGCTTGAATGCCTTGGGACCGTTGAGCTGCCGGTTCTGGTTCAGCGCGTTCTCGATGATCACGGTGACCGCGTTGTCCGGACCGATCAGGTTCGGCAGCAACACGCAGCCGCCCCAACCGGGGACCAGACCCAGGAAACATTCGGGCAGCGAGAAGGCCGGCACCGCGGTGGAGATGGTGCGGTACGTGCAGGCCAGGCCGATCTCGACGCCGCCGCCCATCGCCGCGCCGTTGTAGAACGCGAACGTGGGCACCGGCAGCGCGGTCAGCCGCTTGAACGTGTCGTGGCCGGCCTTGCCGATGGCGTGCGCGTGCTCGCGCAGGACGACCTTCTCCACGCCCTTGAGGTCGGCGCCGACGGCGAAGATGAACGGCTTGCCGGTCACCCCCGCCGCGACGATGTCGCCCGCCGCGGCCAGCGCCTCGACCTTGTCGATCGCGGCGTTCAGCTCGCCCAGACCGGCCGGGCCGAACGTGTTCGGCTTGGTGTGGTCGAAGCCGTTGTCGATGGTGATCAGCGCGAACCTGCCCGCGCCGCCCGGGAGATCGAGCACGCGTACGGGGAAGTGCGAGACCAGTTCGTCGGGAAAGACCTCGGCGGCCAGTCGGCTCAGGTCGCTCACTTGTCGTTCCCCTCGGAGTTCGTCGCGGCGTTCGTCGCGGAGTTCGCGGTGTCCGCGTCGGCCCCGGTCCAGTTCGGGTTCTCCCAGATGACGGTCCCGCCCATGCCCAGCCCGATGCACATCGAGGTCAGGCCGTAGCGGACCTCGGGGTGCTCCTCGAACTGGCGCGCGAGCTGGGTCATCAGGCGCACGCCGGAGGAGGCGAGCGGGTGACCGAAGGCGATCGCGCCGCCGTACTTGTTCACACGCGGGTCGTCGTCGGCGATCTTGTAGTGGTCCAGGAAGGACAACACCTGGACCGCGAACGCCTCGTTCAGCTCGAACAGGCCGATGTCCTCGATGGTGAGGCCGGCGCGCTCCAGGGCCTTCTCGGTGGCCGGAACCGGGCCGATGCCCATCACCTCGGGCTCCACGCCGGCGAAGGCGAACTGCACGAGGCGCATCTTGATCGGCAGACCCAGCTCGCGCGCGGCGTCCTCGGAGGCGAGCAGACACGCGGTCGCGCCGTCGTTGAGGCCCGCCGCGTTGCCGGCGGTGACCCGGCCGTGCGGCCGGAACGGGGTCTTGAGCGCACCGAGGCCCTCGAGCGTGGTGCCCGGGCGCATCGGCTCGTCGACGGTGGACAGGCCCCAGCCCTGCTCGACCGAGCGGACCGCGACCGGCACCAGGTCGGGCTGGATCCGGTTGTCGGCGTACGCCTTGGCGGCCTTGTCCTGGCTGCCGAGGGCGAACCGGTCGGCGCGCTCCTTGGTCAGCTCCGGGAAGCGGTCGTGGATGTTCTCCGCGGTGTTGCCCATGACCAGCGCGGACGGGTCCACGAGCTGCTCGGAGATGATCCGCGGGTTCGGGTCGGCACCCTCGCCCATGGGGTGGCGGCCCATGTGCTCGACACCGCCGGCGACCACGACGTCGTAGGCGCCGAAGGCGATGCCGCCGGCGGCCGTGGTGACCGCGGTCATCGCGCCCGCGCACATGCGGTCGATCGAATAGCCGGGCACCTCGCGCGGCAGTCCCGCGAGCAGCGCCGCGGTACGGCCGATGGTCAGGCCCTGGTCGCCGATCTGCGTGGTGGCCGCGATGGCGACCTCGTCCACGCGGGCCGGCGGCAGCGACGGGTTGCGGCGCATCAGCTCACGGATACACGCGATGACGAGGTCGTCGGCTCGCGTCTCGTGGTAGATGCCCTTGGGGCCGGCCTTGCCGAAGGGGGTACGGACGCCGTCTACGAAGACGACGTCCCGGACGTTACGAGGCACGAGCGCACACTCCTCCTGCGATGGGTACGAGCCCCATGCTACTCATGAGTAACCAATGGTCCTAGCCCTCGACCCCACTCCGGCCGCGCCCCGTCCGCCGGACCGCCGTCCGCAGGGATCCGGAACGGCCCGGCGACCGGTGGATTTCCAGTCAAAGCGCCCCGGGGCGCCCCCGAAACGCCTCCCGAACGCATTCGGGCGCGCGAACGAGCCGAGGAAGTCGACGGTTTCGGCCGCGGTCGCCGGGATCCTCGACGCCGGACCGCCCGAGCCGCGCGCGCCCGCTCGGATCCGCCCGCAAGCGAGGCCGCAGCACGAGGACGGAGCTCCGACGGGCTGTCGCGGTGGGCCGCGCCGAAGTGATCGCGAGGCTCCGGATTGTGCCGACTCGGCACGACTTTACGCATATACCGGGCTCGCCATGCTTTGCCGCGCCGGCGGGTCTCGGGCCGGACGTGATGTGATCCACGTTCGACGAGGGGGGCCTTTACTTCGGCTTGACTGTGTGGGGGCATTCGGCTGACAAAATAAGCCAAGCCTAGGCTTGGTTAGCCTTGCCTAATAATTGCCTTTTGTCCCTCTTGTGCATTTCTGTGGGTGCTGGTCCCTGCCGTTCCCCTGCCGGGCCTCGACCCGCCTTCGCTCGTTCTCGTCCCCGGGAGAGTCCATGTCTGTCGTCCGTCGCCGCCCTGCCGTTCGCGTGCTGGGCACCGGACTGTTGCTCGCGTTGCCGCTGGCGCTCACCGCGTGCAGCAGCGACGAATCCTCCGGCGACGCCGTCAAGGTGACCGCCAAGGACAAGTCGTGCGACGTCGGCAAGAAGGACTGGCCGGCGGGCAAGAACAGCATCAAGGTGACCAACAAGGGCAGCCAGGTCACCGAGCTGTACGTCTACGCCCAGGGCGACCGGATCGTCACCGAGCGCGAGAACATCGGCCCCGGCACCTCGGCGACGCTGAACTTCGAGATCAAGGCCGGCAGCTACGAGGTCGCCTGCAAGCCCGGGATGAAGGGCGACGGCATCCGGCAGAAGATCACCGTCGCCGGCACCCCGGCCGAGAAGCCGGTCGACCCCCGCCTCGCCCAGGCGGTCGCGCACTACCGCGCCTTCACCACCGAGACGGTCGATCAGATGTTGCCGGTCGCCACCGAGTTCGTGAACGCGGTCAAGGCCGGCGACGTGGCCAAGGCCAAGGACCTCTACCCCAAGTCGCGCCTGGGCTGGGAGACCATCGAGCCGGTCGCGGAGAGCTTCGGCGACCTCGACCCGCAGATGGACGCCCGCGAGGCCGACCTGGAGCCGGGGCAGGAGTGGTCCGGTTGGCACCGGATCGAGAAGGCGCTGTGGACGACCGGACAGATCACCGACGTGGAGAAGGGCTACGCCGACCGCCTGTTGGCCGACCTCAAGACGCTCCAGTCGAAGGTGGGCACGGCCGAGATCACCCCGACCTCGATCGCCAACGGCGCCAAGGAACTCCTCGACGAGGTGGCCACCGGCAAGGTCACCGGTGAGGAAGAGGCGTTCAGCCACACCGACCTGTGGGACTTCGTGGGCAACGTGGACGGCGCGAAGAAGGCGTTCGACCTGCTGAAGCCGTACGTGGCGGAGAAGGACGCGGCGCTGGCCGGCACCCTGGACGGCGAGTTCGCCAAGATCCAGGGCCTGTTGAACAAGTACAAGCAGGGCGAGGGCTACGTGTCCTACGACACCGTCGACGAGGCCAAGCGCAAGGAACTCTCGGACGCCGTCAACGCGCTCGGCGAGCCGTTGTCCAAGCTGGCCGGCGTCGTCGCCTAGTCATGTCCCACGTCGCAACGGGCGAACGCCCGGCCGCAGCGCGGGGCCGGGCGTGGCACGCCGCCGACCACATCGCACGGGCAACCGCACGTCCATAGGGAGGGCCTCATGACCGAGATCGAACACGACACCGAGACGGTCGAGCCGTCGGGCGACGGTTTCAGTCGGCGGGCCCTGCTGGGCTGGACCGGCGGCGCGCTCGTGGTCGGCGCCGCCGCGGCCGGCGGGGTGGCCACCGCGGTCACCGGGAGCGAGGACAAGTCGTCCGTGCCGACCCCGGGCGCGGTCGACTTCCACGGCGTCAACCAGGCCGGCATCGCCACGCCGGTGCAGGACCGGCTGCACTTCTGCGTCTTCGACGTGATCACCGACGACCGCGCCAAGCTGGTCCGCATGCTTCGACAGTGGACCGCCGCGGCGGCCGCGATGACCGCGGGCAAGGCGATCGGGACCGGCGCGGACAGCGGCGTCCCGCAGTCGCCGCCGGACGACACCGGCGAGGCCGTCGGCCTGCCGCCGAACAACCTCACGCTCACCGTCGGGTTCGGCCCCACGCTGTTCACCAAGGACGGCCGGGACCGGTTCCAGATCGCCGCGAAGAAGCCCGAGGCGCTCGCCGAACTGCCCCTGTTCCCGGGCGACAAGCTCGACCCGCAGCGCTCCGGCGGCGACATCGCGGTCCAGGCCTGCTCGGACGATCCGCAGGTCGCGGTGCACGCGATCCGCAACCTCGCCCGGATCGGCTTCGGCGTGGTGTCGGTGCGCTGGTCCCAGCTCGGCTTCGGCAAGACCTCCTCGACCACGCCCGAGGCGATGACGCCGCGCAACCTGTTCGGATTCAAGGACGGCACGCGCAACATCGCCGGCACCGAGGCCGACCGACTGCGCGATCACGTGTGGGTACCGGCCAGCGAGGGCCCGCAGTGGATGACCGGCGGGTCGTACCTGGTCGCCCGCCGAATCCGGATGCACATCGAGACCTGGGACCGGACCTCGCTACAGGAGCAGCAGGACGTCATCGGCCGGTCCAAGGGCGTCGGCGCGCCGCACGGCGCCACCGGCGAGCACGACGTGGTCCCGCTCAAGGCGTTGCCGGAGAACTCGCACGTGCGCCTGTCCCACCCCGACTCCAACAACGGGGTGACCATCCTGCGCCGGGGTTACTCGTTCGTGGACGGGTCGGACGGGCTCGGCCGGCTGGAGGCGGGCCTGTTCTTCCTGGCCTACCAGCGCGACCCGCGCAAGGGCTTCATCCCGCTCCAGCAACAGTTGGCGGCGAACGACACGATGAACGAATACATCCAGCACGTGGGTTCGGCGCTGTTCGCCTGCCCCGGCGGGGTGCACGGCGCGGACGACTACTGGGGCAAGGCGCTGTTCGCCTGAGTGCCGGTGGGCGCCGCCCACCCCGATGCGTGAAGGGCCCGATCCGCACCTCGGATCGGGCCCTTCACGCATGTGCGCCGGGGTGTGCTCAGGCGGTGGCGGTGGTTTCCTGCGGGGTCGGTGTCCGGGTCTTGGTGCCGCCCTTGGGGAGCAGGAGGAACAGGGCCATGACGGGGACGAGGTAGAGGAGCCAGACGGTGGCCTGCAGGACGGTGGGGTCGGGTTGGAAGTTGAGGATGCCCTTGAGGAGGGTGCCGTACCAGCTGTCGGCGGGGATGGTGTCGCTGATGTCGAAGGCGCGGTCGGTCAGGCCGGGGAGGTGGTCGGCCTC
>NZ_JBEXUX010000044.1:0-85509 GCF_040629175.1 Embleya sp. NPDC005971
ACTTCGGCGGACACACCGTCCGCACCACCGGCATCGAGAAGAACACCCACGACAACCCCTTCGGCGCCGTCCTGTACTTCAAGGGCACCGTCACCAAGTCGGTGGTGAAGTATCCGCTGGCCGAGACCGTCATCGAACTCACCGACGCCTTCCCGGTCCCGGACTCGGGCGCGTTCAAGGTCGGCGAGTGGTGGACCGTCGAGATCGACCCGATCGCCGGCGGCGGCATCTACGAGCGCGAGTTGCAGAAGCTGGTCGAGATCACCCAGATCGTCGACGGCAGGCACATCCGGGTGGACTACCTCAACGGCTGGGAACTGGCCGCCGGGCGCGGCATCACCTGGACCCGGGTCGAACCGGTCCGACGCGCGGACGTACGCAACATGGTGTTCCTCGGCGCCGGCCCGAACGACGACGAGTACACCGGCTCGCATCCGATCGCCTACGAGTACGCGGTGCGCTGCGACGTGAGCGGGATCGAGGCCACCGGGTCGTTCTGGCCGGTGATCATGCGCCGTTGGTGCACCCACTTCCATACCGCGCGCTCGTCGCTGAAGAACCCGCCGACGGTGATGTACGGCGGCGCGGGCTACCTGACCCAGCAGATCTACTGCCTGTACGGCCGGGTCGAGGACTGCGTGTCGAGCAACGCCCGGCACCTGAACGACCTGACCGCGTCCGCCTACTGTCACGTGGTCAACTGCCACGGGGACGGCGACGACCAGGGCGGCAATCCGTTCACCACGCACGGCCAGTACGAGCACGACCTGCTCTTCGAGGGCAACTCGGGGCTGATGGACATCGCCAACTCCGGTGCTCTGTGGGGTACTTCGGCCAAACGCATCACCGTGCGCGACCACTCTTGCTCGTGGTTCGTCGCGGGTACGAAAATCACCGACCTGACCCTGGAGAACGTCCGGGTGATCCCCCGACCGACGTTCGACCCGGGCGGCACGCTCCAGGTGAACGCGGACGGCGTACAACTGCGCGGCTGTGTGGCGCGCACGTTCGCGATCGGGCAACGTTCGGCCCGCTCCACCCGGCCGAACGTGATCGAGGGGTGCACGTTCGACCTGCCCGCGAAGCAGGTGCTGGTACAGACCCCGGTGAGCAACACCGTGCACTTTCGGGACTGCACCCTCACCGGTGTGGACGGCGCGATCCTGCGCGGTTCGGGCGAGGTCGACTTCGACGGATGCACGATCGTCGGAGCCGGGCCCGCGGCCGCGCCGTTGGAGGTCGGCTCGGCCGTGTTGCGGCTGACCGCGAGCACGCTGACCGACACCGGCGTGCTGCTGTCCGCGGTGCGCGACCAGAGTGTGCACGTGAGTGCGGGCACCCGGCTGAGCGGCGGCAACGGCGCCGGCGCGCTGCTGTCCCGGGGTGCCGGAACGGGCGTCGTGCGCTGGCAGTTGCACGACGCGGCCTCGGCCACCGACGGTGCGCACGCCCGACTGGATGCCGGGGTCAACCACTGGGTGGCCACCGGAACCCGGTTCACCGGCGGCCGGTTGGAGCTGCGCCCGCAGGCGTTCGCCGGCGTGTCGTCGATGTTGCACACCACGTGCGTCGAGGACGGTGTGGCCCGGACCGCGCTGCCCGCCGACGGGGCACGCGTGCTCACCACCGGGAACCTGGCGCTCTGAGATGCGACTGCGCACCACCACCCCGGCCGACGACCTCGCGCTGCACGCCCTGTGGGCGGTGGCCTTCCCGGACGCGCCCGACCTGCCGGCCCTGCACGCGCAGGACCCGGGTCGGCATCCGCGCACCCTGGTCGCGGCCGACGAGGACGGGATCCAGGCCGTGCTGCACTGGCAGCCCCGGCCGATCCGCGACGCGACGGGCGGGGTGGAGGTGGTCGGTTGTGTGGGCAGCGTGGCCAGTGCGCCCCGGGCCCGCGGCCGGGGGTTGATCCGCCGGTTGCTGGTGACGGCGATCGACGACATGACCCGGTACGGCTGCGCGTGGTCGCTGATGTTCAGCGGCACGCCGGGGGTGTACACCGGGTCCGGGTGGGAGGCGTTCCCGGCGCCCCACCTGCGCGGCGTGGCCGGTCCCGAGGCCGCGTGGGGCGACCTTCGGGTGCGGCCGGCGCAGCCCGCCGACCTGCCCCGGATGGCCTTGGCGCACGCGGCCGCGAACGCGAACCGGCCGCTGACCACGGTGCGTTCGCCGGCGGATTGGGTGCACCGGTTCGGCCACTGGTACGCCGCGCCCGCCCGGGTGTTGACCACCGAGGACGGAGATTACGCGGTGATCCGCCCGGACCTGGGCGAGGTGGTCGAGGTGGCCTGCGGCCCGGGCCGCCCGTACGCGCTGCCCGCGCTGTTGCGCGAGGCGCTGTGCGAACTCGGCGGTCCGGGCACGGTGGTGACGTTGCGGGTGCCGATCGACGCGGCGCTGACCCGGGCGATCGGCCCACTGTTGACCGAGGTCAGCACCGGCCACACCACGTTCGGCCTGGCCCGGCCGATCCAGAGCGACCGGGCGCGGGTACGCGCGACGGTCGACGCTCCCGGCGCGATCCACTGGCTGGGGGACTCGTTCTGATGTCCCGTCGGGACGACCACGAACCGCCCGGCTCGGCGAGGAATCACCCCGTGCCGCCGAGCCGGGCACCGATCCTGGTCGGTGGCGAACGCACGGTGGTGTGCGAGGCCGATCCGGACACCGGTGCACTCGCCGAGACCGGGCCGGCGCTCGCGGTGCGCACCGCCTACGCGGCCCGGCATCCGCGTCTGGACCTGGTCTACGGCGTGGACGAGGCACTCGACGGCTCGATCACCGTGATCGAGCCGAGCCGGCACCCGCGATTGCGACAGCGGGCCTCGTCGCGCGGCGCGATCCCGTGTCATCTCGCGGTCTGCCCGGACGGCGGGCACCTGGTCACCGCCAACTACGGCAGCGGCGACCTGATCGTGCACCGTCTCGACGAGCACGGCTCGCTCGCCGGCGTGAGCGAGCAGGTCGCGCTGCCGGGACCGGGTTCGCGGGCACACCCGGAGCGGCAATCGGCGGCGCACCCACACCAGATCGTGTTCGAGGACCAGGGCACGCTCACCGTGGTCGACCTCGGCGGCGACGTGCTGCTCACCTACCACCTGAGCGCGGGCCGACTGCGGCTGCGCTCGACCCACCGCGTCCCGACCGGCACCGGCCCGCGACACCTGAGCGGCCGTTGGCTGCTCGGCGAACTCGATCCGGCGATCCTGGCGCTGCCCGACCTGACCCGCCATCCGCTGCCCGCGCCGGGCCTGCCCTCGGCCATCGTCACCTCCCCCGACGGCGCGCACGTGTACGCCGCCAACCGCGGCCCCGGCACCATCACCACCCTGGCCACGGCCGCCCCGCACACCATGTCCGACCTCCCCGCCGGCGGCGCCGACCCGCAGGACCTGGCCTTCGTCGGCGACGTCCTGTACGCCGCCCTGCCGGACGCGAACGCGGTCGGCGCGTTCCGCCGCACGCCCGGCACCGGCCTGCTGCGCCCGCTCGGCATGGCCCTGCACCTCCCCGACCCACGCTGCCTGTTGCCGATCCGCCGGCTGTCGGCGCGGGCGGCCGAACCCGGGCCCGACCGGGTCGGGCCGAGCGCGGGAGTTCGCTCAGCCGAGTGAAGCCGTCCTTGGCGAATCCGGACCGCACGCCGCCGCGGAACACCTCCAGGACCGCGCTCGGCAGCGCCGCGTCCACGCCCGAATCACGCGTGGTGTGCACGACGTGTTCGATGCTCGCCACCGCCATCGCCAGGGTGTCCACGTCGCCGTCGTGCTCGTCCGCGTCCAGCCGCGGCGCGTAGAAGGCGAGGAAACCCGGCACCGGCCCGGCCGCAGCGTGCGGCAGGAAGTCCGCGGCCCACGCCGGGAGGCGCCGAGTCGGCCGCCCGGGTCTCCCGGAGCGAGCAACCGCTGCTGCCGGCCGGGGTGCACCGGACCCGGCCGATCGACACCTGGGAGCGCACCGCTGCGACGGCCGGCCGAGCGGAGTGCGGGTCAGCGCCCCTCGCCCGCCCGCACCACGCCGTTCTCGTACGCGAACACCGCCGCCTGGGTGCGATCGCGCAGGTTCAGCTTGGCCAGCAGCCGGCTCACGTGCGTCTTGACGGTCTGCTCGCTGACCACCAACCGCGCGGCGATCTCCGCGTTGGACAATCCCTGGGCGATCAGCGAGAGCACCTCGGTCTCCCGTTCGGTGAGTTGCTCGACCCGCCCGCGCGGCCCGCCGGTGGGTGGGCCGAGCCGGGCGAACTCGGCGATCAGCCGGCGGGTCACGGTGGGCGCGAGCAGCGCCTCGCCGGCGGCCACCACCCGCACCGCGTGCGCGAGTTGCAGCGCCGAGGCGTCCTTGAGCAGGAAGCCGCTCGCGCCCGCGCGCAGCGCCTCGTAGACGTACTCGTCCAGGTCGAACGTGGTCAGCACCAGGACCCGGGTCGTGCCGCTCGGATCGGCGGTGATCTCGCGGGTCGCGGCCAGCCCGTCCAGGACCGGCATCCGCACGTCCATCAGCACCACGTCCGGGCGCAGCGCGGCGACCTGCTCGACCGCGTCGCGCCCGTGCACCGCCTCGCCGACCACGTCGATCCCGGGCTGCGCGCCGAGCAGGACGGAGAAGCCCTCGCGCACCATCATCTGGTCGTCGGCGATCAGTACCCGGATGGCCATCGATGTCACTGCTCCTCGGTCGGCAGGAAGACGTCCACGTGATAGCCCCCGTCGGGAGTATGCCCGGCTTCGAGGGTGCCGCCGATCATCGCCGCCCGTTCGCGCATGCCCAGCACGCCGTGTCCGGAGCCCTCCCGCGCGGGCGGCCCGGGAAGTGGCGGGGGCTCGTTGTGCACGCGCAGGGCGATCCCGGTCGGTCCGTACCCGACCTCGACCCGCACCCGGGCGCCGGGCGCGTGCCGCAGTGCGTTGCTCAGTGCCTCCTGGCCGATCCGGTAGGCGGACAGGTCGACGCCCTGCGGCAACGGGCGCGGGGTGCCGAGCACGACGCACTCCACCGTCATGCCGGCCGCGCGCACGTTCTCGAGCAGGTCGGGCAGCCGGTCCAGGGTGGGCAGCGGGGCCGGGCGGGGCGGCTCGCCCGGCTCGGTTTCGGCCTCCTGTTCGGTGCGCAACAGGCCCAGTACGCGCCGGAGTTCGGTAAGCGCGTCGACCGCGTTGGCGCGGATCGTGACGAAGCTTTGGAGCAGTTCGGGTGGTGGGTCGTCGACCCGATACCGGGCCGCCTCTGCCTGGATCGCGATCACCGACATGTGATGCGCGACCACGTCGTGCAACTCGCGGGCGATCCGCGCGCGTTCCTCCAGAAGCGCACTGCGCTCGCGCTCGGTGGCGGTCAGCTCCGATTGCACGGCGAGTTGGCGGCGCGCGTCGCTGCGGCCCCGGAAGGCGACCACGACCACCATCACGATCGCGGTGATCACCGCGACCGCCGGCATCGTGCCCCAGTGCGAAGGGTCGTGCTGCGCGTTGCGGACCAGCACCAGACCGAGCAACGCGGTGATCATCCACGTCTCCACGATGATGCGCAGCCGGGCATGGAAGGCCACATAGGCCATCACCACGACCTGCGCGAAAACACCCACGGCCGTCCACGGCCACTGGATGTGGTCATGCCCGTTCGACTCACCGGCGAGGGCGCACGCCACGGTCGCGCCGAGCGACATCCACCACGCGACGAGTGGCCGTTGCGGCGCGAGCAGGATCGGCGCACCCGCGGCCAGGCCCAGCGCGAAGGCCAAGCCGCCGGACACCCCGGGGTAACCCGCCAGGACTGCACCCTGAATGCCCACGGTGAGCACGACCGCCACGTAGAGCAGGCCGCGCGCGATCCCCATGCTGCCGAACGGGGCCGGCGGGCGCTCGGTGCGGACCCGAACGTCGAACAGGTCCTCGCGCAGCGCGGTCAGCCCTCGGTTCATCCGACCGACCCAGGCCGCACCGCCGCCGGGCTCGTCGATCCGCCCGGCATCAACCGCTCGCTTCGCTCTGCCCGCCTCGACACTCACCCGCAGCACGCTACGAGGCACGACCGGTCCACGGCATCCCCGCCCCGGGGGATCCCGGGCGTCACTCTCAGGAGCTACGCCGGGAGTCCCCGGGGCCGCGTCCGCCCGCCTCCCAACGATGGAACACCGCCCACAACCCGAGCAGCACCCCCGCGAACACCGGCATCCACACGATCCGGGCCACGATCCAGGGCAGGTCGACCGGCGCCGTGCCCAGACCGGGCAGCCCGCCCAGCGCGATGCCGAGCCAGGTCACCGCGAGCATCGCGCTCTGGTGCCACAGGAACACCGTCATCGCGGAGAGGTTGACCAGCGCGACCACCGCCCAGGTCCGCGGCCGCCGGCCCAGCGCCCGCCGCAGCGGGGCTCGCACCAGCAGCGCGAGTCCGCACTGGGCGAGGCCGAAGGCGACCGCGGCGAGCGTGGGCGGGTTCAGGTTGGAGATCGGCTCGCCCGGGACGCCCACCATGCTCACCGGATAGCCGCCGTAGCGGATCAGCCCGGCGCAGGCGAGCCCGCCGACCACCGCCGGCAAACCGCCGAGTCGCTCGATCCGGGCCCGGTGCGGCCCCGCCCAGAGCACCCCGAGGCTGTACGGGACGAGCCAACCGGCGAGCACGTTGACCCAGCCGACCACCGCCGGTCCGTCGGCGGCGAAGCGGGTCAGGTCCACCACCAGGACCGTGCCGACGGCAAGGACCGGTGCGGCCCGGCCGAGGCGGACCACGAGCGGGGTGAGCGCGGTCAGGCCGGCGTAGACGAGCACGAACCACAGCGGCGACACCACGAGTCTGCCGACCGTGTGCAGGGTGTCCCCGGCCACGAAGTCGGCGAGCACCGCCATCACCGCGGTCCACGCCACGAGCAGCGCGGCGATCGGCCGGCCGAGCCGGATCATCCGCCGCCGGGCCCACCGGCGGTAGCCGTCCGCGCGTGCCCACGACCGGGCGGCCACGTACCCGCCGACCAGGAAGAACACCGCGAGCGGCTGGAGCAGCCAGGTGAGCGGCGCGTAGTCGGGCAGGTGGCGCAGCGGGCTGTCGGTCTGCCAGTGGTCGGCGCCCGCGGACACGCCCGTGACGATCCAGTGGCCGAACACGACGCCCAGGATGGCGATCGCCCGCAGGCCGTCCACCTCGCGTTCGCGGTCCGCCGGTGTCGCCTTCTCGATCCGTCGCACCAGGACGCCGGGTTCACGCATGGGTCACCTCCGTGGCGCGGCCGCGCGCGATCAGCGCGAGGTTGTGCAGGGCCGGCCCACCGGGCCGCAGGTAGTCGGAGTGGCCACCGCCGCCGGCCGCGAACTCGCGGGCACCGAAGCCGCCTCCGGTCGGGTCGGCGCCGAAGCCGACGGTGGTGTCGAAGAACGGGATGCGCACGTTGGGCACCAGGTCGATCCAGTCCGAACCGCCCCGCCCGGCCCAGACCCGGGCGCCGGTGCCCAGGTCGTCCCGCTCGTCCACGCCCAGGCCGGGACTGCCGAACACGGCCAGGTCGGCGACGTCGATCCGGGAGACCGCCCGCCCGCACACCACCGAGCCGTACGAGTGGCACAGCAGCGACACTCCGGCGGCGGGCGCCACCGCGTACAACCCGGCGACGAAGCGGCGCAGTTCGCGCGCCCCGTCGTCGGCCCGGCCGGTGGTCAGTACGTCGAGGCTGATCGTGCGCGGCGGCGAGTAGCCCAGCCAGGCGATCACCGCGACCCGCGCGTTCGGCTCCTGGGCGCGGATCTCGTCATACAGCGCGCGGGCGCCGCCGGCCGGCGTGGAGTACGGCTTGTTCCCGCGCGTGTCGAAGTGGTCCAGGTCGCTGTCGCTGCCCGGCACCACGATCGCGATCCGGTCCGCGCCGGCCAGGTCGCCGAGTACCTCGACCGCGCGGACCCGCCCGGCGCGGCCGTCGAAGGCCAGGAAGCTCCGGGCCGGGTCGGCCATCCGCGCGAGGTGGTCCGCACGTGCGGTGTGCCCGGTGTCCCGGGCCAGACCGGCCGCCTCCGCGATGGCCCGCTGGTTGGCCGCGTAGCGCTCGCCCAGGGTCGCCGCGGACATCGCGGGCAGCGTCGGCGGGTTCGGCGCCGCGGCCTCCGCGACACCGACGCCGGGTCCGGCCAGCGTCCCGGCCACCAGCGCCGCGACCAGAGCCATTCGCAGCCGACCACCCATGTCCCGCTCCCGTCCTCGAAGTACCGGACACGAAGCTAGGAATCGGCGGCGGTAGCCTGCGTCGCACCAGGGAGTGGACCTCGGGAGTAGCTCTCCGGGACTACGCGGGTCGGTCGGCGGCCGCGAACACGGACGAACCACCGAAGCCGTGCCCGCCCGCGGCAACCGGCGCCGCCGGCCGGGCGCGGGGAACATCGGGTCGAGTCTCAGGTACCACCCCGCCTCTCCTCCGCTGGGGTGACGCGCGCCGGCCCAGGCCGGCTACCGTGGAATCCGTGACTTTTCGCCCCGTCGAGTCGATCCGCCGCCCGTTCCCGTCCTGGTCCGCGGCCCGCCGCTCGTTCGCCTTCGACGTCACACTCGCCGTCTCGATCGGGCTGCTCACCTCGGGGCTCAACTTCGCCCAGCACCTGCGGGATGGCGGCGACTTCACCGACACCGGCGCGCAGATCTCGTTCCTGGTCGAGCTGACCTCCGGACTGGTGCTGATCATCCGGCGCCGGCATCCGGTGTTGTGTGCGTGGATCGCGGCGCTCACGCTGTTGCAGGAACAGGCCCTGGGCGGTTGCTTCGCGGCCTACGCCGTCGCGGTGTACGTGCAGGATCGGCGCAGGATGTGGCTGACCATCGGGGTGCTGTGCGTGGCCACCTGGCACCCGTGGGACTGGCGGGATCTGGGCAACGGCACCGCGAACATGCTCGTGATCCTCACCCCCGCGTGCTACGGCCTGTACATCGCCTCCCGCCGCCGACTCTTCGCCGCGCTCGGCGAGCGCGCCGAACGTGCGGAACGGGAGCAGGAGTTGCGCGCCGAGCAGGCACGCGAGGAGGAACGCAACCGGCTGGCCGGGGACATGCACGACATCGTCACGCACCGGGTCAGCCTGATGGTCCTCCAGGCCGGCGCGATGCGCTTGCGGGCGCCCGACGACGCGACCCGTACGGCGGCCGAGGACCTGCGCTCCACCGGCTGCCAGGCGCTGGCCGAACTGCGGGACCTGGTGGCGGTGTTGCGCACCGCCGAGGAGCGCACCGCGGGCGCGCCGGTGGAACCCGCGGTGCTCGACCTGTCCGCGCTGGTCGACGAGTCGCTCGCGGCGGGCGTGGACGTGCGCCTGGACGTGCGGGGCACCGTGCGACCCGCCTCGCCGGTGGTGGTGCGCACCGCGTATCGGGTGGTCCAGGAGTCGCTGACCAACGTGCACAAACACGCCCCCGGCGCCTTCGTTCGCATCCTGCTCCGGTACGGCCCCGCCGAGTTGCGGATCACCGTCACCAATACCGCGGCCACCGGTCCGCGCGAGATCGAACTGGGCTCCGGCGGCACCGGCTTGGTCGGGCTGGCGCGCCGGATCGAGTTGACCGGTGGCAGCTTCGGCGCGGGCCCGCGTCCGGACGGCGGTTTCGCCTTGGACGCGCGGCTGCCGCTGGCGCCGACCGAATCGACCGAATCGGCCGAATCGGCCGAGCCGACGGATCCGCCGGCACCGACCCCGGCCGCGCCGGGGCGGTCGACCCGGGAGCCGGGAGCCGCGCCGGGCGCGGTCGACCGGCCGACTCGATCACGCGCGTTGCGGGCCGCCGGCCGAGCAGGGCGTACCGGCGGGCAACGCGCACAATCGGAACCGGAATCGCCACCGGGAGTACTCACCGGGTCACACCCCGAAATCGGTTGATACCCGGCTGATCCGTCCGGGCCGGATTCCGCATCCTCGACACGTGTCACCGGCGCTTGGGTGTTGACTTGACCGGCCCCCGGATGGACCCTCGGGCCAACCACCTCGCGAGCCGCCGGCGGCGGACGCCGACTCGGCAACGCACCGTCCAGGCACGCCGTCACGTCGTGGACCCGGGAACATCCACCGGTCCCGACGCAGCACTCGCATCGCGATCCACCGGCACCTCGGCACCGCAGCAGATCGATCGTCCGGAATCGGAACCTCCGCTTCCGCATGTCGAATTCCCCCGGGCTGCAGGCCCTCGGGACGCCCGGAAAGGCGACCTGATGCCACGACCGAACCCCATGAATCCGAACCGCGTGAACTCGAAGCACGGGCACTCGAACCACGTGCGTCCGGACCACCCCACCGACCCCCCGACCCACCCGTCGAGCCCCGCGTCCGGCGCGCCCTCGCGCCGCACGCTCCTGGGGGGCCTCGCCGGCGCCGCCGCACTCGCGGCGACCCAGTGGACGCCCGTCGGTCTGATCCCGGCGAGCGAGGCGGGCGCCGCGCCCACCCCGCCCGACTTCCCGACCGGCATCACCCTGGGCGTGCAGCAATACCGGAACTGGTCCGGCGAACTGCGCGCGGACGACGTCTGGACGGCGGTGCCCGCGCACCCCTCGGATGTGGTGATCCTGGCGAACTGGGCCCGGGCCAAGGGCTATCGGCTGCGCCCGCGCGGAATGAGCCACAACTGGTCGCCGATCCTGATCCCCACCGGCGCGGACACCTCGCACACCCTGATGGTCGACACCACGCAACATCTGACCTCGCTGGTGGTCAACCCGGGATCGCCCACCACGGTGACCGTCGAGACCGGGTGCAGCGTCGAACGGCTGCTGACCGCACTGGAACAGGCCGGGCGGGGGCTGATCGCGACCACCGCGCCGGGCAAGCTGAGCGTGGGCGGTGTGCTGGCCATCGGCGCGCACGGCAGCGGGATCCCGACGCCGGGCGAGACGTTGCCGCAGGGCGGTACGTACGGCACGCTGAGCAACCTGGTGTTGTCGCTGACCGCGGTGGTGTGGAACCAGGCCGCCGGCGCGTACGTGCTCCGCACCTTCCAGCGCAACGACCCGGAGATCGGTCCGTTCCTGGTGCACCTGGGCCGTGCCTTCGTCACCGAGGTCACCCTGCAGACCAACGCGAACCAACGGCTGCGCTGCCAGAACTTCTACCACGACCAGATCGGCACACTGCTGGGCCCGGCCGGCGGCGGTGGCAAGAAACTCGCCGACTACATCCGCGATTCGGGTCGGGTCGAGGTGATCTGGTTCCCGTTCACCACCGTGCCCTGGCTCAAGGTGTGGAGCGTGGCGCCGAGCAAGCCGTGGGTCTCCACCCGGGTGGAGAATCCGTATCCGTACACGTTCGCCAACTTCGTCACCGAGGACCAGGCGAAGTTCCTGGCCGACATCGCCACCGGCAACGTGGGCGCGACCGAGGTGTTCACCAACGCCGAGATGGCGGTCGTGGGTTCGGGCCTGATCGTGACCTGGACCTGGGACATCTGGGGATGGTCGAAGAACACCCAGCTCTTCGTCGAGCCGACCACGCTGCGCATCCACGAGGGCGGCTGGGCGGTCTTGACGGCGCGGGCCAACGTGCAGCGGGTGCTCAACGAGTTCTTCGTCCGGTACACCGGCCTGTTGGGCGCATACAAGGCCAACGGCCAGTATCCGTGCAACAGTCCGATCGAGCTTCGGGTGACCGGCATCGACCGGGCGAGCGAGGTGGTCACCGCGAACGCGGTCGAACCGACCCTGTCCGCCGCCCGGCCGCGCCCCGACCACCCCGAGTGGGACACCGTGGTCTGGCTGGACGTGGCGACCCTGCCCGGCACGCCCGCCAACCACGACTTCTACCAACAGATGGACGCCTGGATCTGGGGCAACTACACCGGCAACTACGCGTGTGTGCGGCCGGAGTGGTCCAAGGGCTGGGCGTACGGGGTCGACGGCGCGTGGACCGACACGGCCGCGGTGACCGGTCGGATCCCGAATTCCTTCCGCACCGGGCTGCCCACGACGAGCAACTTCGACGCGGCCCGGGCCACGTTCAACAAGTACGATCCGGGCCGGGTCTTCTCCAACACCTTCCTCGACCTCCTCCTGCCCTGACCCACCCGCCCGATCGTCACCCGCCGGCGTCGCCGCTCTCGTGCCCGTTCTCGTTCGCGTCGAGCCAGCCGTCGTCCAGTGCGCCGTTGTCGTCGTGTACGACGAACTCCCGTTCCACAGAATCGATTTCGTATTCGCCCAGCGCGGCCACCAGGGCCGCCGTCGCCGCGGCGGCGGCCTCGTCGCCGACCCGGTGGCAGCGCTGGGTGACGAACCGCTCGGACCGTCCGTCCGCCCGCACACGGCGCGCGTTGTACGACAGATGCGCGCCGTGCCCGACCACCGCGGCGGCAAGCGCGGCCGGGTCGACGTCCCCGGTCAACACGAGCTTGAGGTGATGCTCGAAGTACGACTCGGGCCCGAGCGCGCGCGCCGCCGCGTCCGTGCGCGGCACGCCGGGGTGCCACGGCGCCGCCTCGATCTTGATCCGGGTCACCGAATATCCGTCCCGGCGCAGCTCCGCGGCCAACGCGGCGGCCCGCTCGCGGGCTCGGGTCAGCGTCGTGGTCGCCCGCTCGGTCAGCATCGGCTGGGACACCGTGCGCCCGCGCGCGAGCACGATGTGGGTCAGGCCCACCCCGTAGCCGCCGGCCCGGCGGGCCAGCGTGTCCACATCGTCCGTACGCACCGTGACGTGCGTCTCGAACTCCCCGACCAGGTCGGCGGGGAAGGCCCGGGGCGGGTCGCCGATTCGGCGGGCCCGGCTGCTCTCGGTGGCTTCGGTCGACGCGTGCACCGCGCCATCCTCCCAGGTGGCGATCGCCGGCACCGGCAATTGCCGGGGCGGCGCGGGAGGGCCGCCGATCCCCCGGGACGGCGCCCGGGCCCGCGTACCGGACCGCGATCAGCTCTGTTCGGTGCGCAACAGCCGCAGGAACGCCTTGATCCCGGAGATCACTTCCCGGTTGTCGGTCAACTGGCCGATGGTGTCCTCGAATCGGCGCCCGAGCGCGTCGATCTTGCGGTCGGCCGCGTGGAATTGCTCGGTCGCCCGCTCGGCGTCCTGCCCGGTCGTGGTCTTGAGCAGCGCGACCGTTTCGATCAGCACGGTGGTCCGCTCGTCCAGCCCCTCGACCCTGCGCTCCAACGTGGTCACCCGGTCGATCAGCGCGAGCACGTCCTCGCGCGGGTGGGTCACCTCGCGCAACATGCTCCGCAGCCGCTGCCCCAGGTGCTCCAGGTATGCCTGGCCGGGTCGGAACAGGGTGCTGAGCAGGTAGAACCCGGCGAACCAATAGCCCACCACGCCACCGGAGATCCAGGTGATCAGCGCGATCACCGCCGCCGAGACGACATGCGCGCCGATCGCGCCCCACAACAACCGACGGGCGATCCGGCGTGCCTCGGGTTCACGCGCCTCGGGGACCGCGAGCCCGCGCTCCCGGCTGATCGCGATCTCCCGGATCAACCGCCGGGCCTGGAAGTGCAGGTTCCACGGCACGGTCAGCACCATGATCAACCAGAACAGGCACAACGCACCCGCGCCCAGCGACAACAGGTCGGCCAACGACGTGTCCTCGACGAAATACAGGACGATGCCCAACACCGTCGTCCCGACCAGCAGCAAAGCTCCCAAACCTTTGGCCGCACGCACCCGAACTCCACTCCCCCACCCGGCGATCCGGCCACCCCGAGTGGCGACCTGCTCGGACTGTAGGGCACGCCGATCGGCCCCGCCGCGCCGCGGGGACGTGCGGGTGCACCCGCACGCGGCAGCCCCCCGCGTGCGGCCGGGAGTCTAGTCGCGGTCCGGTATCCAGGACCCGTGGATGCCCGCCGGGACCCGGCGCGGGAGTTCGACCGTCGCGATCGGTGCGGCGGTGATGTCGCGCGCATCCAGCACCAGCAACTCGGAGCCGTCCCGGGCCAGATCGCCGACCACGGTCAGCAGGTAGCCGTCGTCCTCGGCGGTACCGGCCGCGGCGGGTACGAACACCGCCTCGCCCGGCATGCGCCCCGGCCCCTGACCGGCGACCTGCCGCTCCCCGGTGCTCGCGTCGTACTTGACGATCGCATGCTCGTGCAGCCCCGCGCCGGGAAAGGCCAGCGCGTAGTCGAACCGGTGCGGTCGGCCGGTCCGGCGGGCGTCGATGGTCGGGAAGTCCACGACCAGCGAGTCGAGGTCCTCCTCGCCGGCCACGCCGGAGACCGGATCCAGCATCCACCGGTGCCGGATCGCGCCGATCAGCGGCGTCTGCGGGTGCCCGGGCGCGCCCACCCACCACTTCCAACTGCTCTCCCAGGAGGAGCGATCGAAGCGCGGCCCCTCGACCACGATCCGCCCGCGCGCGTCCTCGTAGGCGTTGGCCACGTGCAACAACATGCCCGGCGCCACGTCGTACCAGGTCGCCGCGGCCGGCCCGGTCCTGGGCATCACACCGATCCGCGGCGCGTAGGAGTCGCTCCACCGGTACGGGATGCCGGAGTGTTCGGCCGGGTTGAACACCACCGGCAGGTCCAGCCAGACCACGTGCCGCTCGGTCAGGCCGAAGTCGTGCATGAGGCAGGGGCCGGCGCCGGGAATCACCTCGGCCCGGGTGATCGCGCCCGCGGCGGACGCGACGTAATAGGTCAGAAACGGCGGGAACGGCGAGTAGCCGAAGAAGTGCAACTCACCGGTGACGGGGTCCTCCTTCGGATGCGCGGTCATCGCGGTGGTCAACCGACCGGCGAAGTCGTACGGGCCGACCGTTTCCAACTCCCGGGTCACCTCGAACGGGACGTTGGCCTCCTGGAGCGCGAGCAACCGACCGCCGTGCTCGACGATGTGGGTGCCGGCGACGCTCGCGGTCCGGTCCACGCTGCCGTCCTCGCGTTGGAACGGCGCGCCGTCCAGGGCGGGCGTGCGCACCCAGCGGTTGCGGTACCACTCGGCACGCCCCTCCCGCAGCCGTATCCCGTGCAGCATGCCGCTGCCGCGAAACCAGTGGGTGGGCACATCCCCGGGTTTCGGGTTGTGTCCGTTCCGGAAGTATCGACCGTTCAACTCGGCCGGCAGCTTGCCCCGCACGGCGAGGTCGAACCCGCTGATCTCGTCGGCGACGGGCGCGAAGTGGCCGACGAGGTAAGGCTTTTCGAGGTGCGGCAGCGTGCCGTTCATGCGCAGGGCTCTCCCTTCTGAGGGGACCGGCCGGATCCGGGCGGTCGCCCGATCATCGAGTTACGATCAGTCGCGCCAGTTATGCATACTGACACTCGCCATCGCTGATCGCAGGCTCGACGCAAGGGCACACCCGTGACCCCCGCCTCTCCGTCCGGCCCGCGGGGCTCGCTGTCGCGAGCAGACGCGCACCGAGATCAAGGCGATCGCGGTGCGGCAGTTGGCCGAGGGTGGCACGGAGGCGGGGCCGGCCGGCGCCGGCGGCGCGGCCGGCGAAGCGCGACACGCGGGTCCGGCGCCGGCCGGCGCGGTGCTCGTGTGGACGCAACTGCACGGCGTGATCGGCCTGGAGGTGGCCGGTCGGTTCACGGGCATGGGCCACACCCCCACACGCTGCTCGGCACCGCCCTGGACCTGCTCGCGGACAGTTTCGCCCCGGCCCGACCCCCGGCCGGGCCGAACACGAACACGCGAAGGCGGGCCGGGACTTACCGTCCCCGGCCCGCCGACCATCCGTGTGCACGCCCTACCGCGCGCCCAACTCCTCGCCGAGCGCGCTCGCGAACGCCTCGATGTCGCCCTCGGTGGTGTCGAAGGACGTCATCCAGCGCACCTCACCGATCGACTCGTCCCACGTGTAGAACCGGAACCGCTTCTGCATGCGCTCGGTGACGTCCGGGGGCAGCACCGCGAAGACCGCGTTCGCCTGCGGCATGCGACTGAGCGTCACACCGTCCAGGTCGACCACCTTCTCCGCGAGCAACGTCGCCATCGCGTTCGCGTGCCGGGCGTTGCGCAGCCACAGGTCACCGGCGAGCAGCGCCTCGAACTGCACCGACACGAAGCGCATCTTCGAGGCCAGTTGCATCGCGGCCTTGCGCAGGTAGCCGACGCCGCGCGCCGCGTCGGGGTTGAGCACCACGACGGCCTCGCCGAACATCAGGCCGCTCTTGGTGCCGCCGAAGGACAACACGTCCACCCCGACGTCGGTGCTCAGCGCGCGCAGCGGCACATCCAGCGCCGCGGCCGCGTTGGCCAGGCGCGAGCCGTCCAGATGCGCGAGCATGCCGTGCTCGTGCGCGTGGGCGACCAAGGCGGCGATCTCGTCCGGCGTGTAGACGGTGCCCAGTTCGGTGCTCTCCGCGAAGGAGACCACCCGGGGCTGCGCCCGGTGCTGGTCGCCCCAGCCCCACGCGTGGGTGTCCACGAGTTCGGGGGTGAGCTTGCCGTCGGGGGTGTCCACGGTGAGCAGTTTCAGACCGGCCACCTTCTCCGGCGCACCGCACTCGTCCACGTGGATGTGCGCGGACGCCGCACAGATCACCGACTCCCAGCGGTCGGTCATCGACTGGAGACCGACCACGTTGGCGCCGGTGCCGTTGAACACCGGGAACACCTGCGCGCGTTCGCCGAAGTGCGCCCGGAAGACGTCGGCGAGGTGCTCGGTGTACACGTCCTCGCCGTACGAGATCTGGTGGCCACCGTTGGCCGCGCCGATCGCGGCCAACACCTCGGGGTGGATGCCCGCGTAGTTGTCGCTCGCGAAGCCGCGCGCGTCGGGGTCGTGACGCGGGGTCAGGGGACGTTCAGGCACAGTCTTTTCCCGTTCAGGTCGATTGCCGCGGTGGTCCACAGGCCGGCGATCTCGTCGGCCAGGTCGACCACGTCGGTGAAGCCGGCGAATTTTGCGTTGGGTCGAGCCTGCCGCATCGCGTCGTTCACGAGCGCCTTGACCACCAGGATGGTGGCCGCCGCGTCGCTCTCGGCGAACGCGTCGGCGAGCGCGAGCGTCCAGGTCTCCGCAGCCGCCTTGGCCGCCGCGTAGCCCGCGTTGCCCTGGGTCGGTCGGCCGGCCGCCGCCGCGGAGACCAACACGAAGCGCCCGTTCGCACTGCGGGCGAGCGCCTCGTGGAAGGCGAGGCTGGTGTGCTGCACGGTGCGCACGAGCAGGTCGTGCAGGAAGGCCCAGTCGTCGAGCGAGTTGTCGCCGAACTTCTTGCCCCCGCGCCACCCGCCGACCAGGTGCACGAGGCCGTCCACCCGACCGTGCTCGCGCTCGACGTCCGCCGCCCATCGGCGGGTGGCGGCCGCGTCCAGCAGATCCACCACCGCGCCGCGGGCCCCGGGCGCCGCGTCCACGCTGTCGCGCAACCGCTCGGCGTTCGCGTCCGCGCCGTACACGTGCGCACCGGCCCGCGTCAGCCGCGCGAGCACCGCGTGGCCGGCGGGCCCACCCGCGCCGGCGACCGCGATCACCGCACCGTCGAGACCGTTCATCGCACCCACTCCTCGTTCACCGTGTCGTTCGCCGCGCCGTTGGCCGTCACGACGCCTCGGCCGCCCGCTCGGTCGAATCCTGCGCGGGGCTGTCCGCGGTGATCCCCCGGGTCGAGGCGATCACCTCGCGCAGTCGCCGGTTGAGCGCCTCGTAGAACATGCTCAGCGGGAACTCGTCCGGCAACACCGCGTCCACGAGCGCCTTCGGCGGCCCGTCGATCGGCAGCGCGGCGGCTCCCTTGGCCCACACCGAACCGGGGTGCGGCTGCACGTACTCGGCGACCAGCGCGTAACCGGCCAGCCAGTGGCCGACCTTCGAGCGATCCACCCCCGCGCGGTAGAGCCGGTCCACCTCGTCGTAGAGCCCGAGCACCGCGTCGGTGATCCGATCCCAGTCCACGGTGAGCCGATTGTCCGCCCACTCGACCACACCCGCGCGATGCAGGTAGGCGAACAGCAGTTGGCCGCCCAACCCGTCGTAGTTGCGCACCCGGCCGCCGGTGACCGGGAAGCGGAACAGCCGGTCGAAGATCACCGCGTACTGCACCGAACGAGCGGTCGACACGCCCTCCTCGGCCAGTCGCACCGCCTCGCGGAACGCGGTCAGGTCACACCGCAGCTCCTCCAGCGCGTACATCCAGAACGGCATCCGCTGCTTGATCATGAACGGGTCGAACGGCATCGGACCGCGCATGTGGCTGCGGTCGTGGATCAGGTCCCACAACACGAACGCGTCCTGGGCGAGTTGCTGGCTCTGCACCAACTCCGCCGCCTCCGGCGGAAGTTCCAGGCCGAGCGTGCGCGCCGCAGCGGCGCCGACCCGACGGAAGCGAGCCGCCTCGCGGTCGCAGAAGATGCCGCCCCAGGTGTACTGCGGCACCTCGCGCACGGCCACCGTCTCCGGGAAGAGCACCGCAGAGTCGGTGTCGTAGCCGTCGGTGAAGTCGACGAACGCGATCGGCACGAACATCGCGTTGTCGTAGCGCCCGGCCTCCAACTCGGCCAGCCACTGCGGCCACACCACCCGCAGCAGCACCGCCTCGACGTTGCGCTTCGGGTTGCCGTTCTGGGTGTTCATCGGGAACACGACGAGGTGCTCCAGCCCGTCCCGCCGGTCCCGCTCCGGGCGAAACGCGACGAGCGAGTCCAGGAAGTCGGGGCGGCCGAAACCGTCCGCCGACCAGCGCCGGAAGTCGGCCACGACGGCATCGAGGTACGCCTCGTCGTGCGGGAACAGCGGTGCGAGCCCGGTGATCGAGGAGGTGATGTCGGCCACCAGCGCCCGGGCGGACGCGTGCCCGGACGGCTCGATCGAACCGTCCTCGGCCTGCAACGGACGCAGGTCGGCGACGGACCGTTTGAGCACGGGCCACAGCGGGTGATCGACGGCGGTACGGACGGCTACGCGGGTCATGTTCGACATGGAACCCTCTCAGGAGAAAGCAGGAACCACGGTCAGGCGAACCTATGTCAAAAGATTTTAACGCCGCAAGGCCCTTCCAAACGCAATCTTATCGTCATGGGTATGTTTTGCCCGAATAAGTTGAGATTGCCGGGTGGCCCTGTTCGATCATCTCCCGGGCGCGGCGGCGGTGCATCCGGCGCCTCTGGAGGAAGGCACAAGATTTCGCCGACCCGGTCGCCGAGGTCTGTGGCTATCGACCGTCGATCCGGCCCGTCCCTACAGTTTCGTCCTGCTTGACGGAATACCAATTCCGTATAGCGGAATATTGGCCGGGGAGCGCCCTCGGATCCGCATCCACTCCCGCTGCCCGATCCCGCGAACGATCCGGCGATCCCGCATGTCCGATGGGCCGGGCCGTCCCGCGACGGCACCCGATGTGGAGGCACCGATCATGGGCTGGAGAACCACCAGGAAGACCGTTGCCGGCGAGAACGCGGCCGAGGCGCCGGGCGGGCCGCCCCGCCGGCGGGGCGGCGCCCGTGCATCCCGTGGACGAGATCCTGCCGCCGGGGCGAATGCCGGCCGGCGCCCTGCAACACGTGGCCACGATGTTCGGCACCGTCGCGGTGGCGCGCACCCCGGGCCCGCCCGCCCGCGCCTGACCGTTGCCCCGAAACGGGCGTAGGCCCCGCCGAAGTACTCGGCGGGGCCTACGTGGTGGCGCTGGATCAGACGGCGAGCTGGGTGCCCACCGAGATCAGGTGGGGGTTGCCCCCGATGACGCCCGCGTTCGCGGCGTACAGGGCCTTGTAGCCACCCTTGACGCCGAGCTTCGCGGCGACGCCGGAGAGCGTGTCACCGGCCTTGACGGTGTACTTGCCGGAACCCGAAGTCTGCTTGGTCGCGGCCGACTTCGGCGCGTCCTGCTTGTCCTGCTTGTCCTGCACCTGGACCTTCGGCGCGTTGCCGGTGGAGGTCTTCGGCGCGTTCTCGGTCACGGACTCGGCCTTGGGCGCGGCCTTCGGCTCGACCTTGCTCTTGGTCTTGCCGGTGGTCGCGGAGTCGGCCGTGGCGGAGGCGTTGCCGCCCTTGCCCAGGCCGGCCTTCTGCGAGCAGACCGGCCAGGCGCCCGGACCCTGGCTCGCCAGGACCCGCTCGGCGACCGCGATCTGCTGGTCCTTGGTGGCCTGCGCGGCGCTGGAGGCGTACTGGCTGCCGCCGAACGCGTTCCAGGTGCTCGGTGTGAACTGCAGACCGCCGGAGAAGCCGTTGCCCGTGTTGATACCCCAGTTCCCGGTGCTCTCGCACTGGGCGACCGCGTCCCACGTGGACGAGGTCGCGGCGCTCGCGCTGCCCGTCATGCCCACGAGGGGAAGGACGAGACCCGCACCGGCGGCGACGGCGATGCCGGCGCGACGGCCACGAGAGAGCGAGCGAACGGGAGCGGTGATGGCACGGAAGGTCATTTATTACCTCGTCGGGCGCCTACGAAGTTAGCTGTCGGGTTCGGACGATTGGCCCGGCCTCGCCTGCAACAGGCATGGCTTCACCCCAGACATCGACGTGGCCGATGTCGGCACTCACTTGGTTCCCCCGCTCCTGCCGCCAGTCGATATCGACTGCTTCCCTCGGGCGGCGGCAGGATTCGGCGTACCACCCGGGGAGTCCGCTTGTGCGAACAACCACGAAGCTACGCACCGCTCCGCCGGATTGGCAAACATTTCGGGTGATTTGTGAGGTGCCCCATAGGGCGGAATAACACCGATTTGCCCGATATGTCGCCAACCCCGCAGGTCACGGCTTCGACGTCCACGGTGCGCAGCCGCGTGCTCACCCGTGCTTCAACGACGAGCTATTCCGTCGCGGGCAGCTCCACAGGTACGACTACCCGCTCCTCGTCCCACAGGAACGTCGCCCCGCCGGTCGCGAAATTGGCGACGTCGGCCACCGTGGCCCGCCCCTCCGGCGAATCCAGGGTCGCTTCGATACCGGCGCGGGTCGGTGCGTACAGCCCGACCACCAGGTAATAGGGCGGCTGCGCGCCGGACGGATCCGGTTCGCACTTGCCGATGGTCCAGCCGGTCAACCCGGGCATGGTGCGGGCGAGCGGGACGTGCTTCTCCCAGTAATAGGTGTCGAACGCCGCCGGGTCCTCGGGGTGGCCATAGAGCACGGTCAGCTTGTACATGCCGAATCCTCACGATCGTGTGGTGGATGTGGGTCCTGCCGGTGGTGCCCGGTGCGTCCGGCGCGCCGGCGCCGGATGGAACTAGCGCGCGGCGATGCTCTTGAACGCCCGCGCCTGCTCGGTGATGGCCACCTCGGTGGGCAGCCGTTCCATGCTGGAGGCGCCGAAGAAGCCGACCACTCCGGTGGTGTGGGCCAGCACGTACGCGGCGTCCTCGGGTTCGGCGATCGGCCCGCCGTGGCACAGCACCAGCACGTCGGGGTTCACCTCCGCCGCCGCGTCGCGCATGAGCTGCACCCGCTCCACCGCCTGGTCGAGGGTGACCGCGGTGGTCGCGCCGATGCTGCCCTTGGTGGTCAGTCCCAGATGCGGGACCAGGATGTCGGCGCCCGCCGCGGTCATCGCCCGGGCCTGCTCGGCGTCGAAGACGTAGGGGGCGGTCAGCAGGCCGCGCTCGGCGGCCAGCCGGATCATCTCCACCTCCAGGTCGTAGCCCATCCCGGTCTCCTCCAGGTTCTGCCGGAAGACGCCGTCGAACAGCCCGACCGTGGGGAAGTTCTGCACACCCGCGAAGCCCATCGCGGCGAGCTGGTCCAGGAAGTGCGGCATGATCCGGAACGGATCGGTGCCGCACACGCCCGCCAGTACCGGGGTGCCCTGGACCACCGGCAGCACCTCGCCCGCCATCTCGACCACGATCGCGTTGGCGTCCCCGTAGGGCAGCAGCCCGGCGAGCGAACCCCGACCGGCCATTCGGTAGCGGCCCGAGTTGTAGATGATGATCAGGTCCACCCCGCCGGCCTCGGCGCACTTGGCCGACAGTCCCGTGCCCGCGCCCGCGCCGATCACGACGCCGCCCTGCTCGACCGTCCTGTGCAGTCGGCCCCGCGCCTCGCGTCCGTTCATCTCAGTCCACGCGTCCCTTCGTGATCATTTCGTGCAGTCGATCCGCCGCCGCCGTGGCGAACGCCGGATCGTTGATGTCCGTCGCCGCCTCGTGCACCTCGACGGAGCTGCCCGCGAGCCCCGCTCGCAGCTCGTCGAACAGCGCCTTGTCGGCGACGGAATCGTAGAAGGGCGCGCCCTCGACGTCGATCGCCGAGACCCCGTGCAAGGGCAGGTAGAGCGCGGTGGGGCCGGTCGCGGCGACCAGCTTGGCGGCGATCCGCCGACCCAGCTCGGCGTTCTCCGCGGGGGTGGTGCGCATCAGCGTCACGGTCGGGTTGTGCACGTAGAGCTGCCGCTCCTCGAACCGCTCGGGCACGGTGTTGCGCGGGCCGAAGTTGACCATGTCCAGCGCACCGACGCTGACCACCTGCGGCAGCCCCATCCGGCCGGCCGCGGTCAGCCGCTCGGGACCCGCGCTGAGCACCCCGCCGACCAGGTCGTCGGCCAGCTCGGTGGTGGTCAGGTCGAGGATCCCGGCCAAGAAGCCCGCCTCGGCCAGATTCTCCATCGACGTGCCGCCCGCCCCGGTGGCGTGGAAGACCAGCACCTCGTAGCCCAACTCGGTGAGCCGCTCGCGGGCGGCGTCCACCGCCGGGGTGGTCACCCCGAACATCGACGCGGCGACCAGCGGACGCCCCTCGCCGGTCACCCCCGCGACCGCCGCACGATCCTCGGCGTAACCGCCGGCCATCCCGGCGATCGCGTCCGCCGCGTTGCCCAGGATGCGCTCGGAGAGCCGATTTATCCCGGCGATGTCCACGACGCTGTACATCATCGTCACGTCCACCGCGCCCACATACGGCGACACGTCGCCCGCCGCCATCGTGGAGACCAGCAGCTTGGGCACACCCACCGGCAGCGCGCGCATCGCGTGGGAGGCGATCGCCGACCCGCCCGAGCCGCCCATCGCGAGCACCCCGTCGACCCGGCCCTGCTCGTACAGCTCGCGCAGGATGGACGCGGCCCCTTCGGCCATCGCGGTGGTGGCCGCGCCCCGATCGGCCCGGGTCCGCAGGTCGGCCAGGTCGGTGCCGGCCGCCGCCGCGACGTCGGTCGCCTGTACGTCGGCCTGGGCCAGCGACTCGCCGAGCACGCCCACGTTCATCAACACCACCTCGGCGCCGCGAGCACGCAGCCGGTAGGCCAGCCACGCGTATTCGGATCCCTTGGTGTCGAGCGTTCCGATCAGTACGACGGTGGGCATCGGTGCCTCCGGTGGAGTCGGTAGGGCTTGCCGGGTTGACGCTTCGGCGGCAAACGGCCGCGCACAGTAACCCAACCGGATGATCATGGCGATTGAAAGCACCGTGCGGTAGGACGGGGGGCGAGTTCCGAAGTTTTGGCACGTCACGGAGGTATCGATGGCGGAGGAACCGGACGGACGGGTCGCAATCGTCGCCGGCGCGGGTGACGGCATCGGACGCGCCTGTGCGCTGGCCCTGGCCCGCACCGGCGCGGATCTGGCACTGGCCGCGCGCCGGCCCGAGCCGTTGCGGCGACTCGCGGACGAGATCCGCGAGCTGACGGGCCGTCGGGTGATCGCGGTACCCACCGACCTGGCCGACCAGGCCGGTTGCCGGGCGCTGGTGGACACCGCCGCGCGCGAACTCGGCCGGGTGGACGTGGTGGTCAACGTCGCCACGTACAACCCGGCGGGGCGGCTGGAGGAGTTGGATCCGGAAGAGTTTCGGCGGGCGTTCGAGATCAACGTGCTCGGCGTGCTGGCCGTCTCGCGGGCCGCGCTGCCGCACATGCGCGCGGTCGGCGGTGGGTCGATCGTGCAGATCAGCTCGGAGGCGCCACGCGCGAAGCTGGTGAACCTGGGCGCGTACGCGGCGACCAAGGCCGCGATGGAGGTCGCCTCCGGGGTGCTGGCCAAGGAGGTCGGCCCGGACGGGGTGCGGGTCAACGTGGTCGTCGCGGGCTACACCGAGAACGCCAAACTGGCCGGCTACATCGCCGACATCGCCGCGCGCCGGGACGTGCCCGAGGCGGAGGTGCGCGCCGAGATGACCAAGTCGTCGGCGCTGCGCCGGATCACCCAGCCGGAGGACATCGCCGACACCGTGGCGTTCCTGGCCTCGCCCGGAGCCCGGGCCATCACCGGCACGATCACCCCGGTCACCTCGGGCGTCTCCTTCGGCTGACCCCGGATGCCCGACCGCCGGCGCCGCCGGCCCTGCCCGCAACGCCCGCACACCGCTCGTGGCGCCCCACCCCGTCCGCCGCGAGCGCGCGCTCAGCGCAGCCTGAGCGCCAGGAAGAAGTCCACCTTGTCCTCCAACCGGGACAGCCGACGCCCGGTCAACTCCTCGATCCGGCCGATCCGGTAGCGCAACGTGTTCACATGGACGTGCAACCGTGCCGCGCACCGGGTCCACGACCCGTCGCAGTCCAGGAACACCTCCAGCGTGCCCACCAGATCGGCCTGGTGGCTCGCGTCGTAGGCCCGCAGCGGCTCCAGCAACCGGCCCCGGAACGCCCGCCGCACGTCCTCCGGCACCGCCGCCAACAGCGCGACGTGCGAAGCGAGTTCGGCATGCCCGACCACCTCGACCCGACCGGACCTGGTGCCCGCGATCCGGCCCGCGTGCCAGGCCTCCTCCAGTGCGCCGCGCAGCCCGTCCGCGCGACCCACCCGCGCACTCACCCCGATCCGCACCCGCACACCGCCCGCCGCGGGCCCCGCCAACGCCGCCAACCGCTCGCGCAGCAGCCCGGTGGTGGGGTCCGGCTCGCTGCCGTCCCGATCCGGCAGCGCCTCGCCCGGGATCAGCGCCACCGCGCCCGGCCCGGTCGCCGACACCAGGGCCGCGCTCGGTCGATCCGCCAACGCCTCCTCCAAGAGCACCCGGGCCAGCCGCCGGGCCTCGCGCGAGGGCAGGTCCGGGATGGTGGCGGTGGCGAACTGCCAGTGCGTGGCGCCCGCGCCGTCCGGCTCGGCGGCCCGCAGTCGTGCGGCCACCTCGACCGGGTCGGCGCCGGCCGCGAGCAGGTTCAGCACGTCCTCGGACAACCGCCGGGTGCGCCGACGCTGGTCCTCGACCCGGTCCCGCCCCACCGACACCAGCCGCACCAGCTCGCCCAGCAGCGCCTGGTGCCGCTCCGGCCAGTCGGTGACGTCGTCCTCGACCGCGAGGAACCAGTCGCCCCACGTGTCCAAATCGACCGAACCGCCCGCCTCGGGCACCGGGAGCAGCGAGAACGCGCGTCCGTCGACCCGATAGCGAAACGGCACCCGGGCCTTGCGCTCCCGCGCCGCGAAGTGCGCGCGAGCCATCTTCACCCGCAGCCCCGACGCCAGATCGGGCCCGCCGGCGGCGGCCTGACGCCCGGTCAGCGAGAGCACCCAGCAGTGGATGTCGATGTCGGCCGCGATCAGCCCGAGCACCCCGTCCAGGCCCGCCCCGCCGGCGGCGGCCTGCACCAGCCGTCGATGCCGGTCGACCACCGCGGTCAGGTCGGTCGCCCGTTCGGCGGATATTCGACGGACCACGAATTCGGTCAGATGCGCGAAGGAGAGTTCCTCCTCGACCGCGAACAGCGGTAGATGGTGCCGCTCGCACGCCCGCACCAGATCGACCGGGATGTCGCCGATCTCGGCCTGCCCGGCCGCCAACGCGGTGGCCCCGCCCCCGGTCAGCACCCGGACGAAACGCTCCGAGTCCGCCGGCCCCGCCCGCCAGCCCATGCCGGTCAACACCAGTGCACCGGCGGTCAGGTATCGACTGGGGTCGTGCAGGTCGGTGGTCATCACCGCGCGCACCGACCGATCCAGTTCCTCCTCGCCCACCAACAACCGGATCCCGGGTATGCCGACACCGGCCGTGCCATCGCCGAGAAGCGCGCGCAATCGCATCGACGGCCCCCTCTCGATCGTGCCGGCGCGGCCTGCGCGCACACGGCGGATCCGTCATACCGGTTCGACGACCGGACGAACACTTGGAGAAAAGTACGGGAACCACCCCCACATGACACGCCTGGGTCATGTCTTTGGTGGGTACTCACAGTGACCCTCGTCTCGGTGTACTGGTGCGCACCCTCCGATCCGGACGGACCCGAAACGAAGCGCCCCCGCGACGGGTACAAGGACGGTAGGGCCATACGCAAGGCAGAAGGAGACACCCGTCATGGAATTCCTGCGGCCCGCGACGTGGGAGGAGGCGCTCGCCGTCAAGGCGCAGCACCCGTCCGCGGTCCCGATCGCCGGTGGCACCGACGTAATGGTCGAACTGAACTTCGACCGGCATCGTCCGGATGCACTGCTCGATCTCAACCGGATCCACGAACTGCACACATGGCAGATCGAGGACGACGACATGGTGCGTCTCGGTGCCTGCGTGCCGTACGTCGAGATCATCGACGCACTGCACGATCGACTCCCGGGCCTGGCACTGGGCGCGCGCACGGTCGGATCGCCGCAGATCCGCAACCGGGGATCGGTCGGCGGCAACCTGGGCGGCGCCTCGCCCGCCGGCGACGCGCACCCGCCACTGCTCGCGTCCGGTGCCACGGTCGAGGTCGCCTCGGTGCGCGGCACCCGGCTGATCCCGATCGACGACTTCTATCTCGGCGTCAAACGCAACGCGCTGGAGCCGGACGAACTGATCCGGGCGATCCACATCCCTTCGGCGACCGGGCCACAACAGTTCGCCAAGATCGGCACCCGCAACGCGATGGTGATCGCGGTCTGCTCGTTCGCGGTCGCGCTGCACCCGCGTACCCGGGACGTGCGCACCGGGATCGGCTCCGCCGCGCCCACCCCGCGTCGGGCGAGCGAGGCCGAGGCGTTCATCCGTGGCGAGTTGGCGGACACCGATCTGTGGACCTCCGGCGGCGAGTTGCCGGTGGCCACCGCCGTGCGCTTCGGCGAACTGGTCGCCCAAGCTGCCGCGCCGATCGACGACGTGCGCGGCTCGGCCGCGTACCGGCGGCACGCGCTGGCCGTGATGGCACGCCGCACGCTGCTCTGGACCTGGAACGACCACCGAGCCACCGGGAGGGCCGCCGCATGAGGGTCACATTCACCGTGAACGGCCGCCGGACCGAGGCGGACGACGTCTGGGAGGGCGAGAGCCTGCTCTACGTACTGCGCGAGCGGGTCGGGCTGCCCGGTTCCAAGAACGCGTGCGAACAGGGCGAGTGCGGCTCCTGCACGGTCTACCTGGACGGCGCCCCGGTCTGTGCGTGTCTGGTCGCGGCCGGCCAGGTGCAGGACCGCGAGGTCGGCACCGTCGAGGGTCTGGCCGACGGCGACACGCTGGACGCGGTGCAGCAGGCGTTCGTGGACGCGGGCGCCGTGCAGTGCGGCTTCTGCACGCCGGGCCTGTTGGTCCAGACGCACGATCTGCTCAACCGGGCGCACCACCCCTCCGACGCGGAGATCCGCGAAGCGCTCTCCGGCAACCTGTGCCGTTGTACGGGCTACGAGAAGATCATGGACGCGGTCCGCCTGGCCGCCGCCCGCAAGGCGGACGCCCGCGACACGGCGGCCCTCGGGTCGGAGGGCTGAACCATGGCCGGTCTGACCAGGCCGAAGAACCTGCAGGACGTGCTCGCGCCCGGCCGGGACGGCATCGGCGCCTCGCCGCTGCGCCCGGACGGCATCCTCAAGGTCAAGGGCGATTTCGCCTATTCCTCGGATCTGTGGCACGAGGACATGTTGTGGGGCATGGCGCTGCGCAGCCCGCACGCCCGGGCCCGCATCCTGTCCGTGGACGTGTCCGGGGCCCTGGCCCAGCCGGGTGTGTACGCGGTGCTCACCCACGAGGACATCCCGGGCAGCAAGTTCTACGGCCTGGAGATCGCGGACCAGCCGGTACTGGCCATCGACGAGGTGCGTTTCCACGGCGAGCCGATCGTGATCGTCGCGGCCGACCACCCCGAGACCGCGCGGCGCGCGGTCGCCAAGATCGTGGTCGAGTACGACGTGCTGCCCTCGATCGGGCCCGCCCAGGCGTTGGACCCGGAGCGGTACGGCTACGTGCACCTGCCCGCCGACTACAAGGCACACGCGTCCGGCAACATCGTGCACAGCCAGCACATCCGGCACGGCGACGGGGACTCGGCCGAGGTCCGGGCGCTCGCGGACGTGATCGTGCGCGGCGAGTACGAGGTCGGCATGCAGGATCAGGCGTTCCTGGGCCCGGAGTCCGGCCTCGCGGTGCCCGCCGAGGACGGCGGCATCGATCTGTACGTCGCCACCCAGTGGCTGCACGTGGATCGGCAGCAGATGTGCCCGGTGCTGGGTCTGCCACCGGAGAAGGTACGGCTGACCCTGGCCGGCGTCGGCGGTGCGTTCGGCGGGCGCGAGGACATCTCGATGCAGGTGCACGCGTGCCTGCTGGCGCAGCACACCGGCAAACCGGTCAAGATCGTCTACAACCGCGAGGAGTCGTTCTTCGGCCATGTGCACCGTCATCCCGCGACGATGGTGTTCGAGCACGGTGCCACCCGGGACGGCAGGCTGGTCTTCGTCAAGGCCGAGATCGTGCTGGACGGCGGCGCCTACGCGTCGGCGTCGCCCGCGGTGGTCGGCAACGCGGCCTCGTTGGGCATCGGTCCGTATGTGGTGCCGCATGCGGTGGTCGACTCGATGGCGGTGTACACCAACAACCCGCCGTGCGGCGCGATGCGCGGTTTCGGCGCGGTGCAGATGTGCTTCGGCTACGAGACGCAGATGGACCGACTGGCCGCCGAACTGGGCCTGGATCCGGTCGAGTTGCGCCGGATGAACGCGATGGAGCAGGGTTCGGTCCTGCCCACCGGGCAGGTCGTGGACGCGCCGGCCCCGGTCGCCGAGCTGCTTCGGCGGGTCAAGGCGAGGCCGCTGCCGCCGACGGAGAACTGGCGTACGGCCAACGGCCCGGACCTGCGCGAGCTGCCCGGCGGGTTGTCCAACACCACGCACGGTGAGGGTGTGGTGCGCGGGATCGGCTACGCGGTGGGCATCAAGAACGTCGGCTTCTCCGAGGGTTTCGACGACTATTCGACGGCCCGGGTCCGGCTGGAGGTGATCAACGGCGCGGCGGTCGCACTGGTGCACACCGCGATGGCCGAGGTCGGACAGGGCGGGGTCACCGTGCAGGCGCAGATCGTGCGCACCGAGCTGGGCGTGGACCAGGTGACCATCGCGCCGGCGGACACCCGGGTGGGATCGGCCGGTTCGACGTCCGCGTCCCGGCAGACGTACATGACCGGCGGCGCGGTGAAGCAGGCGGCCGAGGCGGCGCGCACCGCGGTGCTCGCCCGCGGTCGGAAGCGCTACGGCTGGGCGCCCGCGGCGATGGTGGGCCTGCGGCTGTCCGGCGGCAAGGTGCTCACCGCCGCGGGCGAGGTGCTCGCCGACCTGGTGGACCTGCTCGGCGACGAACCGGTGGACGAGACCACCGAGTTCCGCCACCGCCCGACCGAGCCGTTCGACAAGGTCACCGGGCAGGGCTTCGGGCACGTGCAGTACACGTTCTGCGCGCACCGCGCGGTCGTGGACGTGGACGTGGACCTGGGCCTGGTCAAGGTGATCGAGCTGGCCGCGGCGCAGGACGTCGGCAAGGCGATCAATCCGCTCGCCGTGCTCGGCCAGATCCACGGCGGCAGCACCCAGGGGTTGGGCCTGGCCGTGATGGAGGAGATCGTCGTCCGGGACGGCAAGGTCCGCAATCCCTCCTTCACGGACTACCTGATCCCCACCATCCTCGACACTCCGCCGATGCCGGTGGACGTGCTCGAACTGGCCGATCCCCACGCGCCGTACGGGCTGCGCGGGGCCGGCGAGGCACCCACGCTCTCCTCCACTCCGGCCATCGTCGCGGCGATCCGCGCGGCGACCGGTCTGGCCCTGAACCGGGTACCGGTTCGGCCGGAGCACCTCACCGGAACCTGAGACACCGTCAGATCCGGTTTCCCGACCGTAGTACGGTCCCGGCGGCGGCGCAGACGTCGCCCCCGGGGCCGGACCGGCCCGACTCCGCACGGCCGATCGCCGTGTCGTCGAACGGACGCGCCCCCACGCAGGAAGGTCGTCGTCCTCGCCTGCCCGGAGAAGGATTCGGGTGGTTTCGAGGCGGCGATTGGCTCCACCCCAACAACACCTAAGACACTTGGGAGTGGGAAGTGGCTCAGACCTCGGTTCCGACGGAACCCGGCGAAAATCCCCCGCATCCGCCACACGGATCCGGGGCCGGACTCGCCCAGGACCCGCCGCCGGCGGGCTCGGCCGACTCGGGCGCGTTGGACAGGTATTTCAGGATCAGCGCCCGCGGCAGCTCGGTGGGCCGCGAACTGCGCGGCGGCCTCACCACGTTCATGGCGATGGCGTACATCCTGCTGCTCAATCCGATCCTGCTCGGCGGCAAGGACGTCGACGGGAATCGGCTCGATCCGGCGCAGGTCACCACGATGACCGCGCTGGCGGCGTTCATCACCACGGTCGCGATGGGTCTGATCGGCAACGTGCCGCTCGCCCTCGCCGCGGGTCTGTCCGTGGCGGGCGTGGTGGGCAATCAGGTCGCCGCCGAGATGACCTGGCCGCAGGCGATGGGTCTGTGTGTCATCTACGGCCTGATCATCATGCTGATGGTGGTCTCCGGGCTGCGCGAGCGGATCATGAACGCCATCCCGATGGCGCTCAAGCACGCGATCACCATCGGCATCGGGCTGTTCATCGCGATGATCGGCCTGAACAAGGCCGGCGTGGTGACCGAGAACGCCGCGCCGGGCGGGCCGCCGGTCACCCTGGGCCCGGCCGGTGAGCTGGCCGGCTGGCCGGTACTGATCTTCGCGGTCACCGTGCTCGCCATCTTCCTGCTGATGGCGCGCAACATCCGCGGCGCGATCCTGATCGGCCTGGTCTTCGGCACGCTGCTGGCCATGGTGATCAACGCGATCGTCGACATATCCGACAAGACCTGGGGCGGTGGCGTCCCGAACCTGCCGGACAAGGTGGTCGACTCACCGGACTTCGGGCTGTTCGGTGAGGTGAGCGTGTTCGGCGGCTTCTCCGAAGCCGGCGGCATCACCGCCTCGGTGCTGGTGTTCACCCTGGTGTTCGCGGGCTTCTTCGACGCGATGGCGACCATCATCGGGATCGGCAACGAGGCCAAGCTGGTGGACGACAAGGGCCGGATGCCCGGCCTGTCCAAGGCGCTGGCCATCGACGGTGCGGGGGGCATCGTCGGTGGGGTGACCGGTTCGTCCGGTCAGACGGTGTTCATCGAATCGGCCACCGGGGTCGGCGACGGCGCACGCACGGGGCTGTCCAGCGTGGTCACCGGCGGCATCTTCGGTCTGATGTTGTTCTTCACGCCGATCGCGGGCGTGGTCCCGGACCAGGTCGCGGCCGCCGCGCTCGTGGTGATCGGCTCGATGATGATCACCCAGGTCAAGCACATCGACTGGGACGACAGGGCGGCGGCGATCCCGGCGTTCCTGACCATCGTGCTGATGCCGTTCACCTACTCGATCACCGCGGGCGTCGCCGCCGGTGTGATCGTCTACACCCTGATCAAGGCCGCCCAGGGCAGGTTCCGCGACATCGGTCCACTGATGTGGGTGCTCACCCTGGCGTTCCTGGTGTTCTTCGCGCTGCATCCGATCAAGGAGTGGTTGGGCGTCAGCTAGGCCCACCGACCGCGCCACCACCCCCAAGGAGACGTCGATGCTCGACCTCGGGACCGAACTCGCGGCCTGGCGCCGTGCGGGAACGCCATACGCCCTGGCCACCGTCGTCGGCGTCAGCGGGAGCGCACCCCGCCCCCCGGGTGCGGCGCTCGCGGTGGCCGCCGACGGCACGGTCGTGGGCAGCGTCTCGGGCGGGTGTGTGGAGGGCGCGGTGTACGAGCTGTGCCGCGAGGCGCTGGAGAGCGGTATCCCGGTGCTCCAGCGCTTCGGCTACAGCGACGAGGACGCCTTCGCCGTCGGGTTGACCTGCGGCGGAGTGCTGGACGTGTTCGTGCAGCCCGGCGGTGACGTCGCCGTCGAGGCGGCGTTGGCCGCGGCCGAGCGGGGCGTCCCCGTGGCCGCGGCCCGGGTCGTCGCCGGGCCGGCCGGGCTGTTGGGCCGGGTGATCGCGGTGGTCGCCGACGCGGGTGCGACCGGGACGTACGGCGCCGATCCCGCACTGGACGCGGCGGTGGTCGCAACGGCCCGGGCCATGCTGCACGCGGGCCGGACCGGATCGACCACGCTGCGCCCGGACGGTCGGCCGTGCCCGGAGGCGGGTCCGGACGACCTGACGATCTTCGTCGAGAGTCGCACGCCGCCGCCGCGGCTGTTGGTCTACGGCGCGATCGACTTCGCGGCGGCGGTGACCCGGGTGGGCAAGTTGCTCGGCTATCACGTGAGCGTGTGCGACGCCCGGGAGGTGTTCGCGACGCGGCGCCGGTTCCCGGAGGCGGACGAGGTGGTGGTCGACTGGCCGCACCGGCACCTGGCCTCGATCGCGGACACGCTGGACCGCCGCACGGTGGTCACGGTGCTCACCCACGACCCGAAGTTCGACATCCCGCTGCTGGAGCTCGCGCTGCGGCTGGACCTGGCCTATGTCGGCGCGATGGGCTCCCGCCGCACCCATGCGGCGCGCCACGCCCGGCTCCGCGAAACCGGCCTGGGCGAACAGCAGTTGGCGGCACTGCACTCCCCGATCGGCCTGGACCTGGGCGCCCGCACCCCCGAGGAGACGGCGCTGTCCGTCTTCGCCGAGGTGGTGGCCACCCACAACGGCGGCACCGGCCTGCCCCTGCGCACGGCCGCCGGCCCGATCCACCGGGCGGCATGACCGGACGCACCGTCGACCGCGCGTCGTGACCTGTGTCCGCGTCGCGGCCGTGCTGTCGGGCGCCGCCTCCGCGTTCGCCCTGATCGACCCGATAAAGGCGAGCACCGCCGCGCTGCCCGTGTCCCGCGGGCTGCGACAGGGCCTGCGTACGCTCCTCGCGCTGCTCCCGGTCGGGCTCGCCTGGGCCGCCGTGGTGGCCGTCGGCACGGTGCGCTCCGACCGGGCACTGCCCTGGGCCGGCCTCACCCTCGAAGCCGCCGTACTGACCTGCACCGCCCTGGCCGCCGCCGCGTCGGCGGTGCACCGCGTCCCCGGCAAGCCCGCCGCCGCCCTCGCGGTCGGGGCCCTGCCGACCCTCCTGACCGGCACCCTCGCCCTCCCCGCCTCCCTGTGGCCATGGCCCGACGCCGACGCCGACGACTGGTCCCACATCCACCGGCTCTGGGCCGCCCTCCTCATCGTCCCCGCCCTCACCCCGCGGCACGCCAACCACCGCCCCACCCCCTGAAACCCGACCCGACCCCAAAGCGCCGCGAGGCCCTCGAAGGGGCCTCGCGGTGGGGGTCGGGTGGGCTCAATCGCGCTTGAGGGAGCCCTTGATCTTGTTGATCGCCTCGTTGGCCTTGTCCTTGGCACCGGCGACGGCCTCCTTGGCCTTCGCCTCGCCCTGATCCTGTTGGCCCTCGTCGCGGAGATCCTCGTTGCCGGTGGCCTCGCCGAGCTTCTCCTTGGCCTGGCCGCCGGCGTTCCGGGCCTTGTTGCGGATGTTGTCGTCGATGCCCATGTCTCGGGTCTCCTGTCGCGGTCCACCGTGCGCGTCCGTTGATCGCGCAACGTCCAGCCCGACCTATAACCGCAAACAACCCATCCGACACACCTTCGTAGCATTCATGACCTTTGTCACCGAGCCTGGGAGATCTCCACGTTCTCCAGCACACCCAGCGCGTCGGGCACCAGCACCGCCGCCGAGTAGTAGGCCGTGACCAGGTAGGAGATCAGCGCCTGCTCGTTGATACCCATGAAACGCACCGACAGGCCGGGCTGGTATTCGTCCGGCAGACCGGTCTGGTGCAGACCCACCACACCCTGGTCGTCCTCACCCGTACGCAGCACCAGGATCGAACTGGTGCGCGCCTCGGAGATCGGGATCTTGTTGCACGGGAAGATCGGCACGCCGCGCCAGGCCGGGATCTGGTTGCCGCCCACGTCGACCGTGGTCGGGTACAGGCCGAGCCGGCTGCACTCGCGGCCGAACGCGGCGATGGTGCGCGGGTGGGCCAGGAACAGCCGGGAGCCGCGCCGGCGACTGAGCAGTTCGTCCATGTCGTCCGGCGTCGGCGGGCCGGCCTGGGCCTGGATGCGCTGCTCGTAGTCCGCGTTGTGCAGCAGACCGAATTCGGGGTTGTTGATCAGCTCGTGTTCCTGCCGCTCGCGCAACGCCTCGATGGTCAGTCGAAGCTGCTGCTCGATCTGATCCATCGGCTGGTTGTACAGGTCGGCCACCCGGCTGTGCACCCGCAACACGGTCTGCGCCGCGCTCAACTCGTATTCGCGCGGGTTGAGTTCGTAGTCCACGAAGCTGCCCGGCAGCACCGCCTCGCCGTGGTGGCCGGCGGACATCGGGATCTCCGCCTCACCCTTGGCGTTCTGCGGACGGCTGCTGCCCGCCGCGTATTCGGCAAGATGCTCGCGCAGACTGTCGGCGCGCACCCCCTCGAACGCGTCCCTGGGCAGTTCCAGCACGATCACCGAGGTCGCCGCGGTCGCCGTGTATTCCCACGACGATTCCGGGTCGACGAGCATCTTCTCGCCGAAGTGGTCACCGTCGCCGTGCAGACCGAGCGAGGTGCGATCGCCGTACGGGCCCTCCCCCGACCTGGCCACCTTGCCGTGCACGACCAGCACCACCCGGTCGTTCGGCTCGCCGATCGTCGCGAGCGTCTCCCCGGCCGCGTACTCGCGCCGCACGAAGCGGTCGGCCAACGCGCGCAGCACCTCGTCGTCCGCGAATCCGCGCAGCGGTGCCAGCTCGCCCAACTCGCCCGGGATGACCCGGACTTCGGACCCGGTCTGGACGAACTGCACACGTCCGTCGCCCACCCGGTAACTCAACCGGCGGTTGACCCGGTACGTACCACCCGACACTTGGACCCACGGCAACATCTTCAGCAGCCACCGCGACGTGATGTCCTGCATCTGCGGGACCGTCTTGGTGGTGGTCGCGAGATTCCGCGCCGCCGCCGTCGCAAGACTCGAACGAGCCTGCGTGTCCTGGGCTGCACCTTCCGTGCCGGCCCCAGCATCGATCGACAACGATTCCGCCTCCCCTGGATGAACCAGATTTCGCGGTCCATCGTTGCCGGTGTGACCGTGGCCGGCCATTACCCGAACGGGTGAGACTGGAGGGGCGTGGAAGTGGCTAGGTAACTGGGTTCGGCCGTACTCGTCGGCCCGCGCCCACCCGTTCGGCCGTCGGGCGAACGGCCGAGCGCGCGCCCGGCGTCCGAGGACGTCCGAGCGCGCGCCGACCCGACCCGATCGGGCTTCGCGAGGTTCCTCGCCGCGGTGCGCGATCCGCGGTCGGTGGTGTGCCGCGGACCGTCTGCCGTGTGCCGTCCGTCGCCTGCCGCCTCAGGCGTCCCGGACCGCCGAGACCGCCTTGGCCACCCGTTCCCCGTACTCCGGATCCGCCGTGTGGAAGTGCCGGAGCACTCGGTCCACGATGTCGTCCCGGTTGACCTGCCCCAGGCTGCCCGCGATGTTCTCGACCAGTCGGGCCCGTTCCGCCTCGGACATCAGCCGATACAACTCGCCCGCCTGGAAGAAGTCGTCGTCCTTGGCGTGCGTCGGCGCCGGGTGGGTGCCGGTGTGGCCGGTCACCGCGAGCGGTGCGGACAACGCCGCGTCGCTCTGGTACGGCCCGCCGAAGCTGTTCGGCTCGTAATTCCGGGCCCGCCCGGCCACGTTGCTCGCGTGCGCGCCGTCCCGGCCGTGGTTGACGGCCGTGGTCGCCTTGGGCGCGTTCACCGCGAGTTGCGTGTGGTTGACGCCCAGGCGGTAGCGGTGCGCGTCCGCGTAGGCGAACAGCCGCCCCTGGAGCATCTTGTCCGGACTGGGTCCGATCCCCGGCACGAAGTTGTTCGGGCTGAACGCGGCCTGCTCGACCTCGGCGAACACGTTCTCCGGATTACGGTTCAGGGTCAGCGTGCCGACCTTGAGCAGCGGGTGGTCGGCGTGCGGCCACACCTTGGTCAGGTCGAACGGGTTGAATCGGTAGCGCGGCGCGTCGGCGGCCGGCATCACCTGGACGAACAGCGTCCAGGACGGGAACACCCCACGCTCGATGGCCTGATGCAGGTCCCGCTGATGCGAGTCCGGGTCCTCGCCCGCGAGTTCCGCGCCTTCGGCGCTGGTCAGACTGCGTACGCCCTGGTTGGTCAGGAAGTGATACTTGACCCAGAACACCTCGCCGGCGGCATCGACCCACTGGTAGGCGTGCGAGCCGAAGCCGTTCATGTGCCGGTAGGACGCCGGGATGCCGCGGTCGCCGAACAGCCAGGTGATCTGGTGGGTGGCCTCCGGCGAGTGCGACCAGAAGTCCCATACGTTCTCCGGTTCGGTGCTGCCGGTGTACGGGTCGCGCTTCTGCGAGTGGATGAAGTCCGGGAACTTCAGCGGATCCTTGATGAAGAACACCGGGGTGTTGTTGCCGACGAGGTCGTAATTGCCCTCCTCGGTATAGAACTTCAGCGCGAAGCCGCGCGGATCGCGAACCGCGTCGCCCGCACCCAGGTTGCCCGCCACGGTGGAGAAGCGCTGGAACACCTCGGTGCGTCGACCCACCGCGCCCAGGAAGTGCGCGCGGGTGTAGCGGCTGACGTCCTCGGTCACCTCGAACACGCCGTACGCGCCCGAGCCGCGCGCGTGCACCACCCGCTCCGGGATGCGCTCGCGATTGAACCGGGCCAACTTCTCGATCAGGTACTGGTCCTGGAGCAGCAACGGCCCGCCGGCCCCGGCCGCCGCGCTGTTCTGGTTGTCGGAGACCGGGGCACCGGCCTCCGTCGTCAGTATCGGCTTGCCCATAACGGAGTTGACTCCCTGTCAGCTATTCGGAGAGATGCCGGCGTCGGGGGTGTGGAAACGGTTCCGAAGGGCGGTCAGGCCGGCCTCGGTCAACCGACCCGGCAGCCGCAGTCGGGCCACCCCGCCATCCGGGAAGACCTCGATCCGCACGTGCGTGACGGGTCGCGCGTCGGCGAGTCGGAAGCGGTGCCGGGTGTCCGGCTGGACCCGGGTGCGGGGCAACAGTTCGAACCACGCGTCCGGGTCCACACCCGCGTCGCTGCCGACGAGCGCGATCCAACCCGGCGCGTTGCCCAGGTAGTTGTCGATGTCGATTTCGGCGGCCAGGATCTCGGCCTGCCCGACCAGGCGCACCCGTACCCAGTCGTGCCCGTCGTCGCGTCGGCGCCGGGTCTCCCAGCCCTCGCCCATCACCCGCGAGCGGCCCGGCGCGTTGAGGTTGTGCGGCGAGGAGAAGTATCGGTCGCTGGCCGCCTCGGCCACCGCGCCGTACTCCTGCGCGGCCAGGTCCACGGTGAGCCCGTCCAGCCAGGCCGGGTCCGGTACCGCGTCGCCGTACACGCGCAGCCGGGCCACCCCGCCGTCCGGGAAGATGTTCAGCCGCACGTGGGTGAACCGCTGTTCGGCGGTGACCGCGAACGGGTGCGCGGTGTCCCCCTTGAGGTCGGTGCGCGCGACCACCGTGGTCCACCGCACGGCCGGGTCGAGCAGTTCCGCCGGGGAGGGGGTGCCGGGCACGGCCGCGGCCTCCACCGAGGCGCTCGGCGGGTAGTTGCCGGTGAAGAACGCGGTGTCCACCACGATCCCGCGCAACACGCCCGGCACGCCGAGCCGAACGATCGCCCAGTCGTGCGCGTCCGGCCCGGGATGCGGATGTTCGGCCGAGGTGCCGCGCCGGCGGCGGGTCTCCCAGCCGTCCATGATCTGACCCTTGGGGCCGAACGTATGCGGGGCGAAGACCGGCGGTTCGGCCCGGAGCAGGTTCTCCTTCTCGGCGAACCACTCGTCGTTGGCGGCCACCACGCCGGCTCCGAGGGCGCGGGCAGCCAGGTTGACGTGTTCGGTGAAATCGGTGCTCACGGTCGATCTCCTTGGCCTGGGCGGGAGTTGGCGAACCTCGATGCGGACTCGGGACCGGGAGGGGGCGGGCCGTGGCCGCGTCGGTGGCGCGTCCCGGCGGTGCTCACGAGGCGGTCTCCGTCCGGTCCAGGAGCCGCCCGCGCGGGCTGCCGTGCACGTCCACGGGCGCGCCCGCGAGCCAGGTGGTGCGGACCACGCCGGTGAGCGCGCGGCCCGCGTACGGGGTGACCGGGTTGCGGTGGTGCAGCCCGGCCGGGTCCACGGTGAACACCGCGTCCGGATCGAAGGCGACCAGGTCGGCGTCGTACCCGGGTGCGATCGCGCCCTTGCGGGCCAGGCCCACCAGCCGGGCCGGACCGGCGGACATCAGCGCGACCACGTCGGCCAGCGCGATACCGCGGGCCCGGGCCTGGGTCCACACCGTGGGCAGACCCAGTTGCAGCGACGCGATCCCGCCCCACGCCGCGGCGAAGTCGCCCACGTCCAGCCGCTTGAGATCGGCGGTGCACGGCGAGTGGTCGGAGACCACGGCGGCGAACGAACCCGCCTCGATCCCGCGCCACAGCCGGTCCCGGTTGTCCCGGGAGCGGATCGGCGGGCAACACTTGAACGCGGTGTCACCGGCCGGGACACCCTCGGCGACCAGGGTCAGATAGTGCGGGCAGGTCTCGGCGGTGACCGCGATCCCGGCCGCGCGGGCGGCGTCCAGGAGCGGCAGCACCTCGGCCGAGGACACGTGCAGGATGTGTACGCGGGCACCGGTGCGCCCGGCGGTGTCGAGCAGTTGCTCCACCGCGACGGTCTCCGCCGCGTCCGGTCGGGAGGCCAGAAAGTCGGCGTACGCCCGGCCGGGTACCTGTGGAGCGGCGTCCAGCACGTGCGGCGCCTCGGCGTGGATGATGGCCAGCGCGCCCAGTCGGGCCTGTTCGGTCAGCGCCCGGTCCAGTTCGGCCGCGTTCACGTGCGGGAACTCGTCGACGCCGGACGGCGCGAGGAAACTCTTGAAGCCGTACACGCCGGCCCGATGCAGCGGCTCCAATTGGTCGGTGTTGCCCGGGATCGCGCCGCCCCAGAAGCCCACGTCCACGTAGACCCGGCCGCGGGCGACCTCCTGCTTGACCCGCAGCGCGTCGACCGTGACGGTGGCCGGGATCGAGTTCAGCGGCATGTCGATCAGCGTGGTGACGCCGCCGGCGGCCGCGGCCCGGGTCGCACTGGTGAAGCCCTCCCACGCGGTGCGGCCCGGCTCGTTGATGTGCACGTGGGTGTCCACCAGGCCCGGCAGCAGGGCGAGTTCGCCCAGCTCCTCGACCGGTGCGCCGGTCGCGGTGCGGTGCGGCAGCACGTCCACGATCCGATCGCCGGCCACGACCACGTCGGCCGGCCGCTCACCGGCCGGGGTGAAGACTCGGCGCGAGCGCAATACGAGCGTGGGGGTGTGGGTCACGACGCGTCCTCCGAGTCCGCCGTGCGCGGGTGGGCGGGCTGCTCTCCCAGCAGGTCCTTGGCAAGCAACTCGCCTGCGTGCTCCGCGAGTTCGCCGGCATTGGTCATACTGTCCGGGCCGAGGTCGGCCAGCGCGTAGGCCGCCACGATGCCGGCCGCGTCGAGTTGGACCCCGCTCAACTCGACGCGGCCGCACACCACCGCCACGGGTACACCCCGTGCCCGGGCGGCGGCGGCCACCCCCGCCGGCGCCTTGCCGTGCAGGGTCTGCCGATCCAGGCTGCCCTCCCCGGTGACCACGAGCCGTGCTCCGTCGAGCAGTTCGTCGAAACCGAGGAGTTCGAGCAGCACGGCGATGCCGGGCCGCACCCGTGCGCCGAGAAACGCCAGCGCGCCGTAGCCCGCCCCGCCCGCGGCTCCCGCGCCGGGCACCTCGGTCAGTTCGGGCGCGACCACCTCGGCCCAGCGCGCGAGCGCGGCGTCCAGTACCCGTACGTCCTCCGACGTGGCGCCCTTCTGCGGCCCGTACACCGCTGCGGCGCCCTTCGGGCCGAGCAGCGGATTGTCCACGTCCGAGGCGATCACCACCTCGACGCCGGCCAGCCGGGCCGCCAGGTCGCCCCGCTCGATCCGGTCCAGGCGCAGCAGCGCGGCCCCGCCGGGCGGCAACTCCGCGCCCGCCGCGTCCAACAGGCGCACCCCCAGCGCGCGAGCCAACCCCGACCCGCCGTCGGTGGAGGCCGAGCCGCCCAGCCCGAGCACGATCCGGGTGCAACCCAGCTCCAGCGCCCGGGCGATCAGCTCGCCCACCCCGGCGGTGTCCGCCGTCAGCGGCGCGGGCCCGTCCGGAAGCAGCGCGAGCCCCGAGGACTGGGCCAACTCGACCACGGCCGTGCGATCGCGCACCGCCAGCGCCGCCGCGACCGGCCGCCCGGTGGGACCGGTGACCCGCGCCGGGACGCGCGCGAAGCCGGCCGCCACCGCCGCGTCCACGGTGCCCTCCCCGCCGTCGGCGATCGGCAACATCCGCACCTGCGCGTCCGGGCGACCCCGCCGGATCCCGGCACCGATCCTGGTCGCGGCCTGTACCGCGGTCAGGGTCCCCTTGAACTTGTCGGGGGCCAGGACGACGACCGGTCCCATGCGCTGCTCCTTCGGGTGTGCCGGCAGAGGCAACAGTCAACTACGTGGCTGCCGCGACCGGGGAGATGACAGGGCCGGGAAACCGCCCGGCGACGCGGGCGCGACACCTGGAATGGGTCGACGTCACCGGGCGGAATCGATGGGGAGCGGGACGAACCCCGGGAGACGGTCCGGCCGATTCGGCCCGCCCCGCTCCGGTTCGGTCGCGCCGGGTCCGACTACGCAACCGGCTCGAACTCCTTGACCGCGTCGATCGCGGGCCCGTGCGGCGTGTTCGCCTCGCGCTCGATCATGATCTCCACCAGGACCGGGCGCGAGGTGCGGCGCGCCTCCTTGCGGGCCCATTCGACGGTCGGGGCGATCTCGTCCGGCTCGACCACCCGCCGGCCCGAACAGCCGTACGCCTCCATCAACTTGACGTTGTCGGTGCCGACCTCGTCGTAGTGGATGTCGACCTGGTAGTTCATCTCGTACGGGATGGACGCCTGCCGGATCAGGCCCAGGTACTCGTTGTTGATCATGATGATCACGAACGGCACGTTGTACTGCGCCGCGACCGCGAGTTCCTCGACCAGATACTGGAAGCCGTAGTCGCCGACGATGCCGACCACCTCGGCGTCCGGGTCGCTGTGCTTGAGCGCCTTCTTGACGCCGATCGCCGCCGGGATCTCCCAGCCGAGCGGGCCCGCCTGGCCGCAGACCTGGTAGTGGCGCGGCTTGTACGCCTTCTGGTGCTGGCCGCCCCAGATCTGGTAGAGGCCGATCGCGGTGACGAAGTAGGTGTCCTCGTCGAAGATCTCGTTGATCTCCTTGTACACGCGCGGCGCCTTGATCGGCACGCTGTCGAAGTCCTCGCGCCGGGTCAGCGTCGCGCGCAGCTCCCGGATCCGGGCGACCCACGCGCCGGCCTCGCGGCGGATGCCGCGCTCCTTCGCGGTGGCCAGGATCGCCTGGAGGAAGTGCCGGGTGTCCGAGACGATGCCCAGGTCCGGCTCGAAGACCTTGCCGAGCTGGGTCGGCTCGATGTCGACGTGGATGAACGTGCGGGTGCCCCGGTAGACGTCCAGGGTGCCGGTGTGCCGGTCGCCGAAGCGCGCGCCGAGCGCGAGCACCAGGTCGGACTCCAGGAACGAGGCGTTGCCGTAGCGCTGCGAGGTCTGCACGCCGGTCATCCCGCTGTAGAGCGGGTGGTTCTCGTCGATCGAGCCCTTGCCCATCAGGGTGACCTGGACCGGGATCTGGAGCAGTTCGGCCAGTTCGACCAGTTCCTCGTGCGCCTCGCCGGTAATCACGCCGCCGCCGGAGAGCAGTAGCGGGCGCTCGGCGGCGAGCAGCAGGTCCAGGGCGGCCTCCACACGCGGCTGGTGCGGCAGCACCTCGGTGACCGGCAGCGGCGCGTCCACCTCCGGGTCCCACCAGATCTCCTGCTTCTGCACGTCCAGCGGCAGGTCGATGAGCACCGGGCCGGGTCGGCCGGAGCGGGCCAGCCGGAACGCCTCGCGGAAGATCCAGGGCGCCTGTGCGGCCTCCTTGACCTGCACCGCCCACTTGGTCACCGGCTTGGCGATCTCCACGATGTCGACCGCCTGGAACGCCTCCTGGTGCAGCTTGCTCGAGACGGCCTGGCCGGTGATGCACACGATCGGGATGGAGTCGGCGAGCGCGGTGTACAGGCCGGTGATCATGTTGGTGCCGGCCGGGCCGGAGGTGCCGATCGCCACGCCGACCCCGCCGTTGGTGCGGGCCCAGCCGTCGGCCATGTGGGTCGCGCCCTCTTCGTGCCGGACGATCAGGTGCTCGATGCCGCCGACCGCTTCCAGGGCCGCGTAGAGCGGCAGGATCGCCGCACCCGGGCAGCCGAACGCGGTGTCCACGCCTTCGGACGCGAGCACCTCCACGACGGCGTTCATGACCGGAACACGACGGGGTGCCATCAGTTGTCTCCCTGCTTCGAACTACTGTCGTCGGAGCCGCCGTTGAGCCGTTCCAGGCCGAGCAGCAGACCGGAGTGGTCCAGGCCGCCGCCGCCCTGGGCGCGCAGCGACGCGACCAGTTGCGCGGTGAGGCCGGCGAGCGGCAGCACGAGATCGAACTCGCGGGCCGACTCGGTGACGATGCCCATGTCCTTGTGGTGCAGGTCGATGCGGAATCCGGGTCTGAAGTCGCGCTCGCGCATCACCCGGGCCTTGCGGTCCAGGACGGTGCTGCCGGCCAGGCCGCCGGCGAGCACCCGCAGGCCGGCCTCGGTGTCCACTCCCGCGCGTTCGAGGAACAGCAGTGCCTCGGCGACGAGTTGGATGTTGCCGGCGACGATCAGTTGGTTCGCCGCCTTGACCGTCTGACCGGCACCGTGCGGCCCGACGTGTACGACGGTCTTGCCGAGCACCTCGAACAGGGGCAGTGCGGCGGCGAAGTCCGCCGCCTCGCCGCCGACCATGATGGAGAGCACCGCCTCGATCGCGCCCGCCTCGCCCCCGCTGACCGGCGCGTCCAGCACCCGCAGTCGCCGCTCGGCGCCGGCCTCGGCCACCGCGATCGAGGTGGCGGGCTTGATCGAACTCATGTCGATCACCAGGGTGCCGGGCCGGGCCGCGGCCAACACGCCGTCGGCGCCGAACATCACCTGCTCGACGTGCGGGTCGGCCGGGACCATGGTGATCACCACGTCCGCGTCGCGCACCGCCTCGGCGATGTTCGCCGCGCCCCGGCCGCCGGCCGCGATCAGCCGGTCCACCGCGTCCTGTTCCAGGTTGACGCCGGTCACCCGATGGCCGGCCCGGACCAGGTGGGCGGCCATCGGGCCGCCCATGATGCCCAGTCCGATGAACGCGACGCTCTTGCTCGTGCCGGTCATCCGGCCCCTCCCTCGGTGCCGCGCAGCTCGCGCGGGAGCCAGCCGAAGCTGTCCGCGCTCGGGCCGACGGGCTTGTATTCGAGGCCGACGCGCCCGGTGTACCCGGCGGCGACGAGTCGGCGGAACAGGTCTTCGAAATCCAGCTCGCCGGTGCCGGGTTGGCCCCGCCCGGGGGTGTCGGCGATCTGCACGTGGCCGAACCGGTCGACGTGCGTGTCGATCACGGCGGCGAGGTCCTCGCCGTTGCGGGCCAGGTGGTACAGGTCGCACAGGAAGGTGGTGTTGCCCAGCCCGGTCTCGGCGTTGACCTTGTCCACGACGGCCACCGCGTCGGCGGCGGTGACCAGCGGGTATCGCGGGTTCTCCGGCGCGCTGATCGACTCGATCAGTACGACCGCGCCGATGCGATGGGCGGCCCGGGCGGCCGAGGCCAGGTTCGCCAGGGCCAGTTCGTCCTGGGCCTGCGGGTCCACGCCGTCCTCGCGGTTGCCGTACAGCGCGTTGAGCGCGCGGCAGCCCAGGCTCTCGGCGAAGCCGGTCGCGACCTCGATGTTGTCCCGGAAGCGCGCCGACCCGGAGGGCCGGGACAGCAGGCCCCGGTCGCCGGCGGGCATGTCGCCGGCGTCGAAGTTGAGTCCGACCAGATCGACGCCGGCGTCGCGGATCGCCCGGGAGAGCGCGTCCAGTTCGGCGTCGGCGGGGGTCGGGCCGGCGAAGGGCCACCACAGCTCGATCTCGGTGAAGCCGGCCGACGCGGCGGCAGCGGGCCGTTCGAGGAGCGGGAGCTCGGTGAAGAGGATCGAGAGATTGATGTCGAAGCGCAGTCCACGAGCGCTCACGGGATCACCCCTTCCACGTCGGTTCCACAATGCGGAAGTAAGATTCTGCTCATCGGAATCATGCCATGCGCCTTCAACAGTTTGTCAAGGTCGACCGTGGCAGCCCGGTCCCGGCGCGGTCCACTCGCCGGAGCTCGCCGCCGCACGCCGGGCGCCGATCCGGGAGCGGGCGCTAGGGTTCGGGCGTGCGATTGCGGATTGAGTTCTCGACCGAACCGTTCGACCTGGACGGCGTGCCGGCCCATGCCCTGGAGGCCCGACGGGTCATCGACGAGGCGGGCCTCGACGTGGAGGTCGGCCCGTTCGGCACGACCGCCGAGGGCGAGGCGGACGCCGTCCTCGCCGCACTCGACCGGGTGTTGCGAGGCGCGCTCGGCGTCGGCGCGAGCCGGATCTCGGTACAGGTCACCACCGTGCCGGAAACACCGGGAGGCCACGCGTGACCCCCGCCGACCACCCGCTGTCCGCCGCGATCAAGCCCCTGGTGACCGCGATCGGCGCCCGCCTCGTCGCCCCGGAGGAGGCCGGCCCCGAGGACGTGATCCTGGACTGGGAGGGCGAACCGGTCGTCGCCGTCCGCCTCCCCGGCCTGGACAGCGCCCTCGACCGCCTCCTCGGCGACGCGGCCCGCCAATACGGCCCCCTGGCCGACCTCGACCGCGAAGCCAAACAACGCGTCGTCCGCACCCTCGAACAACGCGGCGCCTTCACCATCCGCCACGGCGTCGAAACCGTAGCCGCCGCCCTGGGCGTAAGCCGCTTCACCGTCTACAACTACCTCAACCGCGAAACCCGCCCCTGACCTCTCCGTCGACGAGCACGCCTCGACACCGCACACCCCGCCCCGACCGACCGGCCCACCACCGGTTCGGCTCGGGGCGTTTTCGCGCGGCCGACGTTCGGTCGGGTGGGTGATCGGCTTCAACAAACTGTTGACGGGGGTGATTCGGAGCGCCTAGCGTTCCGGCCATCGTCGCATCGGGGTGCCCGCTCCGGTGCGGCGTTCGACTCCGGGTGGGGGTGCCCGCCCAGTGGGGAGGTTCCCGAGATGTCATCTGCGCCAGGACTCGACAGGCTCGACGAGGCGTCCACCGACGAGGCGATTCGGCTGCTCGGCGAGGTCTGTGCGAGCGGCGCCTGGATCGGCGCGGTGCTCGCGGGCCGGCCGTACGGGGAGCCGGACAAGCTGTACACGAGTTCCGACGAGGCGGTCGCCGCACTGACCGCCGCCGATCTCCAGGAGGCGATCGACGGCCATGCCGTGATCGGCCGCCCGCGCCACGACGATCCGCAGTCGGCGCGCGAACAGTCGGGCGTCCACCGGGCGGGTGACGCGGTGTTGGCCGAACTGCGGGCCGGGAACATCGCGTACGAGAACCGGTTCGGCCGGGTCTTCCTGATCTGCGCGAGTGGTCGCAGCGCTGCGGAGATGCTCGCCGAACTGCGGCACCGACTCGACAACGAACCGGCGTTCGAGTGGGAGGTCACCCGCGAGGAGTTGCGGAAAATCAACCGCCTGCGTCTGGAAGGGCTGATCTCCACGTGATCTCCACCCACATCCTGGACACCAGCGAGGGCCGACCGGCGACCGACGTCCCGGTCGAGTTGTCCCGGCGCGCGGCCGACGGAACGTGGACCGTGCTCGGCACGTCCGCCACCGACGCCGACGGCCGCTGCCCGGACCTGCCTCCGCTGGGTGTTCGACCCGACGCCGGACCGGTCGACGTCCGGCTGGTCTTCGACGTCGCCGCGTACCGCCGTGCCCGCGGCGAGACGCCGTTCTTCCCGGAGGTCCAGGTGGTCTTCACCGCTGACCCCGGCACCCGCTACCACGTACCGCTCTTGCTCAACCCGTACGGATACTCCGTTTATCGAGGGAGCTGACAGGCATGCCGATGGTGCTCGGCCAGAATCAGTACGGAAAGGCGGAGACCCGCGTGGTGCGGGTCCGCCGCGACACCGAACGGCACGAGGTCAAGGATCTCAACGTCAGCGTCGCACTGTCGGGCGAGTTGTCCGACACCCACTTCACCGGCGGCAACGACAACGTGCTGCCGACCGACACCATGAAGAACACCGTGTTCGCCTTCGCACGGGAACACGGCATCGACTCGGCCGAGGGCTACGGCGTGCGCCTGGCCCGGCACTTCGTCGAGTCGCAGCCCTCGATCACCCGGGCCCGGGTACGGATCGAGGAGTACCCGTGGAACCGGATCCCCGCCGCTCCCTCGCGCAACCGCTTCATCGGCGCGGACGAGATCCAACACTCGTTCGTCCGCGACGGCGGCGAGACCCGGACCACCGAGATCGTCTGGGAACACGGGCGGGTCCGGGTGATATCCGGGCTCAAGGACCTGATCGTGATGAACACGACGTCCTCCGAGTTCTGGGGCTACATCAAGGACCGATACACCACGCTCCGGGAGGCGTACGACCGGATCCTGGCGACCCAGGTCACCGCCCGCTGGCGGTTCTCCTTCGACGCGGGCGACGACGCGGTCGAGCCGAACTGGGAGCGCTCGTACGCCCAGGTGCGCCGACACCTGCTGGAGGCGTTCGCCGAGACCTACTCCTACTCGCTCCAGCAGACCCTGTACGCGATGGCCAACCGGGTCCTGACCGGGCGGCACGAGGTGGACGAGGTTCGGCTGTCCCTGCCGAACAAGCACAACTTCCTCGTCGACATGGAGCAGATCGGCGTCAAGAACGACAAGGAGGTGTACTACGCCGCCGACCGACCCTACGGTCTGATCGAGGGCACGGTGCACCGCGAGGGCGTCACTCCGCTGATTCCGGTGGACTGAACACACACTGCTCGGGCATTACCCCGGAGGATTCTCATCCGCCGTCCCGCCTCCGGGGCCCGCAGCAGGCAGGACCAGACGGCGGTACGTTCGCACATCGGACCGCTGCCGCAAAGGGACTGCCCATGTCTGTAGGGACCTCCGCCGGGAACGCCGCAGGGAACTCCGCCGCGACGTCCGCCGCCACCGGGCGCGTCGTCATCGAGAACTGCGCGATCGCCACCGTCGACGCACGCGACACCGAATACGCCTTCGGCCACATCGTGACCGCCGGCAACCGCATCGAGTCGGTCGGCGCCGGAGCCGCCCCGGCCGGCTTGGAGAACGTGGTGCGCCGGGTCGACGGAACCGGCCACCTGGTCACCCCGGGCCTGGTCAACACCCACCACCACTTCTACCAGTGGATCACCCGCGGCCTCGCCCAGGAGTGCAACCTCTTCGACTGGCTCGTGACGCTGTACCCCACCTGGGCGAAGATCGACGACGAGATGTGTTACGCCGCCGCACAGGGCTCGGCCGCCGCGCTGTTGCGCTCGGGCTGCACCACCTCCACGGATCACGCGTACGTCTTCCCCAAGGACGGCGGCGACATCCTGGGGGCGGAGATCCGCGCGCTGGCCGAACTTGGCATGCGCTTCCAGCCCACCCGCGGCTCGATGGACCTGGGCCGGTCGCAGGGCGGGCTGCCCCCGGACGCGTGCGTCGAGGACACCGACGCGGCACTCGCCGCGACCGCCGGGGCGATCGACAGATGGCACGACGCGTCCTTCGACTCGATGGTGCGAGTCACCGCCGCGCCCTGCTCTCCGTTCTCCGTCACTCCGGAACTCCTGTGCGGAGCAGCCGAGTTGGCCCGAGCCAAGGGCGTGCGACTGCACACCCACGGGTCGGAGACGGTGGAGGAGGAGGCGTTTTGCCGGGAGAGGTTCGGCATGGGTCCCACCGACTACCTGGAGAGCGTGGGCTGGCTGGGCGAGGACGTGTGGATGGCGCACTGCGTGCACATGAACGACTCGGACATCACCAAGTTCGCCGCCACCGGCACCGGCGTGGCGCACTGCCCGTCCTCCAACGCCCGAATCGCCGCGGGCATCGCCCGGGTGCCGGAGATGGTGGCCGCCGGCGTGCCGGTCGGCCTGGGCGTCGACGGCACCGCCTCCAACGAGTCGGGCGAGCTGGGTACGGAACTGCGCAACGCCCTGCTGATCGCCCGGCTGCGGGGCGGCCCGGCGGCGATGACGGTCCGTCAGTCACTGCGACTGGGCACGATGGGCGGCGCGAAGGTGCTCGGTCGCGAGCGCGAGATCGGCTCGTTGGAGCCCGGCAAGCTCGCCGACCTGGCCATGTGGCGGGTGGACGGCGTACTGCACTCGGGGATCGTCGACCCGGTCGCGGCCCTGGTCCTGGGTGCGGCGGCACCGCTGACCCTGCTGCTGGTGAACGGCCGCGAGGTGGTCGAACAGGGGCACCTCTCCCGGGTCGACGAGGAGGAGATCGCCCGCAACGTCGCCCACGCGGCGGCCCGGCTGCGCGCCGCGTAAACGGCCGAACCGCCGAGCCGGCGGACCGGCGGACCGGCAGGCCCGAGCGCCGGCGCCCCGACACACCACCGTCATCCCCTGACCTGCCGTCACGCGGCCGAGGCCCCCGGGACTTCGGCCGCGCGTCGGCCCGCGCCGGCACCTCAGTCCCGCGCCGCAACCGCCTTGGCCACCAGCGCCAGCGGCACCGTCGCACACTGCGTCGCGGACGCCACCGTCATCGTCCGCACCCCGGTCCGCCCGGCGATGTCGACCAGTCGCGCCGCGTCGCACGAGTACGGCCGGCCATGCGGCACGTCCCGGGCACACGTATCCGCGTCGACGAACGCCGGCAACCACGGCTGCCCGTCCCGGCCGCGAATGAAGACCACCGACTCGGTGTCGTCGATCGCGACGACCACCCCGCCGGCCACGATCTCCGCGAGCAGGTCGGCAGGGTCGATCTCGGAGTCGTCGGCGCGGTCGAGGATGGCGGCCAGGGCCGGGTTCGCGGCAGTCATGCCAAGATCATATGGGCCCCGATTGTCGGGATTGGGCAGCACCGACCCGGCGCAACCCACGCCGACCCGGGTCGGACCCGCCCCGCGTGCTCGAAGCCGGACTACGCCTCACGCCCCAGCGTCCGCAAATAGGCGCGCCAGCCACCGAACTCGGTGATCTCCTTGTGCCGGCCCGACTGCAATTCGCCGCGCCGCAGGATCATCGAGAAGCAGGCCGAGCCGTCCTCCAGCTTGATGATCCCGAACTCCAGCTCGGCCGGCTCGGTCGGCAGGAGGTTGTCGCGCAGCACCTCGTCCGGAACCTCGTACACCTCGCCCGCGATCTGCACCTCGCTCGCCGGATCGGGCAACAGACCAGGACAACGGTCGCCGATGGAGAAGAAGCGATAGCCGGGCGCGGTACGGGTCTTGGCCACCAGCGGCGCACCCGCCAGGTGATGGTGGAACGGACCACCCTCCATCGCCTGGCCGTTGAGGAACATCCGTGCCATTGTGCTGCCTCCTGTTCGATGCCCGCACGGACAACGTCGGCGCGAGCAGTGTCGGCATGAGATGCCCGCACGAACAGCGTCGGCGCGAGCGGTGTCGACGCGAGCGATCTCGGCACCGGCGGTACCGGCGCGACGTCGCCCGCGCCCGAAAACACGGTGCCAAGCTGCGGAACGACCGGGCCCGCCCGATTGGACGCGCCCCACGACCGCCGGGGTGGACCCGGCCGTCCCGGTATTGGGGGGATCGGCGAACAGCCCGCCTCAGTCGAGCAGTTCGTATCCCGGCAGGGTGAGGAAGTCGACGAAGTCCGCAGCCAGGGCCACCTTGAGGAACAGGTCCCGGGCGGCCGTCCAGCGGCCCGCCTCGAACCGGTCGTCGCCGATGTCCTCGCGCAGTGCGCCCAGTTCCTCGACGACCAGGCGCCGGACCAGGTCTGCGGTCACCTTCTCGCCGGTGTCCGCGAGCACCACGCCGTTGTTGATCCACTGCCAGACCTGGGACCGGGAGATCTCCGCGGTCGCCACGTCCTCCATCAGGCCGAAGACGCCGACCGCCCCGTATCCGCGCAGCCACGCCTCCAGGTAGCGCAGCCCGACCCCGACCGCCGCGTGCAGCCCGGCCCCGGTCGGCGACCCCTCGGCCGACGCCACATCCAGGAGCTGATCCGCCGTCACCTCGACGTCGTCCCGGGTGCGTTCGATCTGGTTGGGTCGATCGCCGAGCACCGCGTCGAACGCCTCGCGGCAGACCGGCACCAGGTCGGGGTGCGCCACCCACGAGCCGTCGAAGCCGTCGCCGGCCTCGCGGTCCTTGTCGTCGCGCACCTTGGTCAGCGCCGCCGCGTTGGCCGCCGCGTCGCGTCGGGAGGGGATCACCGCCGCCATCCCGCCGATCGCGTGCGCCCCGCGCCGGTGGCAGGTGCGCACGAGCAGTTCGGTGTACGCCCGCATGAACGGCGCGGTCATGGTGACCGCGTTGCGGTCCGGCAGGACGAACGCGTCGCCCGCGTCGCGGAAGTTCTTGACGATGCTGAACAGGTAGTCCCAGCGGCCCGCGTTCAGACCCGACGCGTGCTCGCGCAGTTCGTACAGGATCTCGTCCATCTCGAACGCGGCCGTGACCGTCTCGATCAGCACGGTGGCGCGGATCGTACCGCGCGGGATGTCCAGCAGGTCCTGTGCGTGCCGGAACACGTCGTTCCACAACCGGGCTTCGAGGTGGCTCTCGATCTTGGGCAGGTAGAAGTACGGGCCCAGGCCCCGGTCGAGCAGGCGGGCCGCGTTGTGGAAGAAGTACAGCCCGAAGTCGACCAGCGCGCCGGCGGCCGGCACTCCGTCGACCAGGACGTGCCGCTCGTCCAGATGCCAGCCGCGCGGGCGCATCACCACGGTGGCCAACTCGTCGTCCGGGCGCAGCCGGTAGCTCTTGCCCTCGGCGGTGGAGAAGTCGATCCGCCGGTCGTAGGCGTCGATCAGGTTGAGCTGATGCGCGACGACGTTGTGCCAGGTCGGCGCCGACGCGTCCTCGAAGTCGGCGAGCCAGATCCGGGCGCCGGAGTTGAGCGCGTTGATGGTCATCTTGCGATCCGCCGGGCCGGTGATCTCCACCCGTCGGTCCCGCAGCGCGGGCGGCGCCTCGGCGACACGCCAGTCGGCGGCCCGCACCTCGGCGGTCTCCGGCAGGAAGTCGAGCCGGCCGGTGCGGGCGATCTCCTCGCGTCGGGCCCGGCGCAGGTCGAGCAACGCGTCGCGACGGCCGCCGAACCTGCGTTGCAGGCTCGCCACGAAACGCAGCGCCTCGGTGGTGAGCACCTCGTCCGCTCGCGGCACGGAGCCGCCGGTCGCCGTGCCGTGCTTGACCACGATGGCCGGTGCACTCATGGGTGGCTCTCCTTCGCCGTCGACGCTCTTTTGTAGAGTGGACATTAGTTTCCGGGAAACGGAAGTTCAACAACTTGTTGAAATATTCTCGACGAAGGATCATGCCGTGGCCGCACTCGACTCACGTAGCAACGGCACGAGCGGTGGCGTCCAGTCCCTGGAACGCGCGTTCGACCTCCTCGAACTGCTCGCCGACGCGGGCGGAGTGCTGACGCTCAGCGAACTCGCCGCGCGTTCAGGATTGCCCATGCCCACCATCCACCGCCTGGTACGCACGCTCGTGTCGCTGGGATATCTGCGCCAGGACGCCTCTCGCCGCTACACCCTGGGCCCGCGGCTGATCCGGTTGGGCGAGACCGCAGGTCGCCTGCTCGGCGGCTGGGCCCGGCCGTACCTGGCCGAACTGATGGAGGCCACCGGCGAGACCGCCAATCTCGCGGTGCTGGAGGCCGGCGAGGTGGTCTATGTCGGCCAGGTGCCCAGCAGGCATTCGATGCGGATGTTCACCGAGGTCGGCCGGCGCGTACAGCCGCACTGCACCGCGGTGGGCAAGATCCTGCTCGCCCAACTCCCGGAGGCGGACGCCGCCCGCGTGCTCGGCGGTCGACCACTGACCTCGCACACCGAACACACCGTCACCGATCCGGCCGAGCTGCTCGCCCAGTTCCCGCGGATCAGGGCCCAGGGCTATGCGATCGACGACCAGGAACAGGAACTCGGCGTGCGCTGCGTCGCGGTCGTGGTGCCGGGAGCGCCCACCGCGACCGCGCTGTCCGTGTCCGGCCCCGAGGGCCGGATCCGGGCGATGGAGGAGCGCTGGATGACCACCAGGATGCAGGAGATCGCGGTCCGGCTGGGCGCGCGCCTGGGCGGCACCGAACCGGCCCCGGAGTCGATGCCCACGAACTGACACCCGCGCCCGGTCCGCGCCTTCGGATGAATCCACCACACCGCCCGCACCCGCGCCGACCGGCTCTCGTACGTTCCGCCCGTGGACCCTCGCCGGCCCGGCGGCTCTACTGGCGGGCATGTCCCACCCCTTCGCGCCACCCGCTCCGCTGCTCGACCGGTTCGCTCGTGTGCACACCGACCTGCGCGTGTCCCTGACCGACCGGTGCAATCTGCGCTGTACGTACTGCATGCCCGCCGAGGGCCTGCCCTGGTTGCCCGCCGACGACCTGCTCACCCGTGCGGAGACCACCCGCCTGGTCCGGATCGCGGTGGAGCACCTGGGCATCCGCACGGTGCGACTCACCGGCGGCGAACCGCTGTTGCGGCCGGATCTGCCCGCGCTGATCGCGGATCTGGCCGGCCTGCCCCGGGCTCCCGAACCGTCGCTGACCACCAACGGAGTCCGGCCGGCGGCCCTGGCCCCCGCACTGTGCACGCGGCGGGTCTGCGGCGGGTCAACGTCAGCCTGGACACGCTGCGGCCCGAGCGGTTCGCCCGGCCCACCCGCCGGGACCGGATCGAGGACGTGTTCGCCGGGCTGCGCGCGGCACGCGCGGTCGGCCTCGCGCCGGTCAAGGTCAACACGGTGCCGGTACGCGGGCTCAACGACGACGAGATCGTGCCGATGGTCGAAGGGGCGATCGAGCACGGCTACCGGCTGCGCTTCATCGAACAGATGCCGCTGGATCCGCACGGCGCGTGGGATCGCGACCTGATGATCACCGCGGCCGAGGTACTGGACCGACTGGCCGCACGCTTCACCCTCTCCGCCGCGCCCCGGGACGACTCGTCGCCCGCCGAGGAGTGGCACCTGGCCGGCACCGACGCCGCGGTCGGCGTGATCGCGAGTGTGGCCCGGCCGTTCTGCGGTGCGTGCGACCGGGTCCGCCTCACCTCCGACGGACAGTTGCGCACCTGCCTGTTCGCCCGCGAGGAGTCCGACCTGCGCGGCCTGCTGCGCTCGGGCGCGGACGACGACGAGATCGCCTCGACCTGACCGAGTGGGCGACCTGCTCGTCGGCGACACCGCGATCGTCGTGGCGGTCGCCACCGCACATCGCGCGGCGGCCTTCACGGCCTGCCACGAACCGGTCGACCGGATCAAGCACGAGGTGCCGATCTGGAAGCGGCAGACCTACCTCGACGGCGCCCGGGGCCGGGTCAACTGCGAGCACTGAGCGCCGGCGGCCCGACCGGATCCAGCCCGAGCACCGCACCGGCCACCGCGGCAAGCGTCGCGGCCACCCCCGCGGTGTCCCGCAGATGGCGGGTGCGCGCCACGTCGTTGATCGCGGTCAGCGCGGCGTACACCCGGATCCGGGCGGGCGCCGTCGCGTACTCCGGGCGCACCGCGCACAACAGGTGCACCCACTCCATCAGGTAGTCGGACTGCGCCTGCCGGGCCCGATGCCGAGCCGGCGTCGGCAGGTGCGAGACCTCCGTGAGCAACAACGTGACCAGGTCGCTGTGTTCGGCCGCGAATCGGATGTAGGCCGCCAGCAGGACGCGCAGCGCCGTCTCGGGATCCGCGGCGCCGGCGAGCGCGCGCGTCATGTCCATCGCCAACCACTCGATGCCCCGGGTCACCGCCGCCGAGAGCAGGTCCCCCTTGCTCTCGAAGTGGTTGTACACACTCGGGCCCGCGATTCCGGCCGCCGCGCCGATGTCCTCGATGGCCACGCCCGCGTACCCCTGCTCGGCGAACATCCGTACGGCCGCGGTCAGCAACGCCTCGCGGCGCGAGCGCAGCACCAGCCCGGCCGGCGGACGGGCCATCGGCACCAGTTCGGCGGGCGGCGCGGCCACCGCCGCCCGGCCCAACTCCACCAGCAGCCGCAGATATTCCGGACGCGGGAGTTCGATGTGATGGAAGGACGGGCTGAGCAGCACGCCCAGGCCGCACCACGCGAGCAACTCGGCCTGTTCGGGCGACAACTCCGGCCGGGCGGTCCGGATCAGCCCGGCGACCACGGCGGTCACCGCGCGGATCTCGCGCCGGACCTCGGCCCGCTCCGCCGCCGGCAACAACCGGCCCTCGCGCTGCCACAACACGCCGACCTCGCGATGGTCGAGGGTGACCGCGACCACCGCACGCAGCACGGTGTCCGGATCCTCGACCGCGCTGCGCGCCAGTGCGTCGCGCACCGGCGCGACCCCGTCGAGCACGACCTGCATGAGCAGGTGCTGCTTGCTCCGGAAGTGCCGGTACAGCGCCGACGGTCCCATGCCCACCGCCTCGGCGATGTCGCTCATACCCACGTCCGCGTACCCGCGGCGGTGGAACAGTTCGGCTGCCGCGGCCAGGATCAGCGCGCGCCGATTGCGTGGTCGGGTCCCCCGGGCCGGTGGCACGTGTCCACCGACCTTGCGCACCGCAGCCGCCATCGCGTACTTCCTTCCGGGATCCGCCCCGGCGCCATTGTTTCAGCCGGCCGCGCCCGCCGCCGACGCGCGAATCGGGCCCTCGGGCGTTCGGTTACTACCCTGGGCGACATGACGACCTCACTGATCACCGGTGCCACCTCGGGCCTCGGCGCCGCGTTCGCCCGACGACTCGCCCACGAGGGGCACGCCCTCGTCCTGGTCGCGCGCGACCGGGAACGCCTGGCCGAATCCGCCCGCGACCTGAGCGAGGAGCACGGGGTGCCGGTGGAGGTGCTGGCCGCGGACCTGGCCACGGACGAGGGAATCGCGGCGGTCGAGGCCCGGCTCGCCGATCGCGTCGCACCGGTGGACGTGTTGGTCAACAACGCCGGCTTCGGCAACAAGGGCGGTTTCCTGGACGCGTCCACGGCCGACGAGGTGCGCATGCTCAAGGTGCACTGCGAGGCGGTGCTGCGGCTGACCACCGCCGCGAGTGCCGCGATGCGCGAGCGTGGTCGCGGCTGGGTGATCAACGTGGCCTCCGTCGCGGCCTTCCTGCCGCGCGGCACCTACGGCGCGAGCAAGGCGTGGGTGGTCAGCTTCACCGAGGGCGCGGCCCGCGAACTCGCGGGCAGTGGTGTGCGGTTGATGGCGCTGTGTCCGGGCTTCGTGCGCACCGAGTTCCACCTGCGGGCCGGGATGGGCACCTCCAACATCCCCAACTGGATGTGGTTGGACGCCGATCGGGTGGTCGCCGCCGCGATCCGCGACCTCGCGGTGGGCCGCACGGTCAGCGTGCCGGACCTGCGCTACAAGGCGGTGGTCGGGTTGGCCAAACTCACCCCCCGCGGCCTGTTCGGCAGCGTGTCCACCAGGACCGGTCGGCTCTACGGACCGACCCGCCCGTAGCGCACAGCCGGCCACCGGCCCAAACACGCCACAGGCCCCGCCGACGCGAAGTCGGCGGGGCCTGCGGGCGCGTACCGGGCGGGGCGGTGGGGACTTCACGCCCCTCCCCCGGGCATCCGCGAGGTTCGGGGGGATCGTCCGGGGCCGGTGCCCGGGGGCGCCGGCCGCGGACGCCGGGCCGTCAGCGCTTCGGGCGACCCTTGGGCCGGTCGCTCTTGCCGCGCCTGGCCGCCTTGTGGGATTCGAGGGTGTCCGTCGCCTCCGCTGCCGGTGCCGGTGCGGAGTCGGCACGCTCGGCTTCGACGAACAGCGAATTCTTGTTCTGCAGGTGAGGTTTCGACTTCTGCTTGGCCATGGCCGTTTTCCTCCTACGGAGAACCGATGGTCGGTCGTCATCCACTCTCACATCGATCGTCACGCGGTGCATGTCGAGAGCTACCGAACGTGTTGATCGAATGCGAATGGCAGCCCGAAATTGCTTCTACGATGCCTGGATGCTCCTTGACCCACCCGGGCGCGCTCCCCGGCCCCGGACGCGATTCCACCGCAGCAAACGAGGGATCGTCGGCTCCCTGACCGGCCTGGGCCTCGCATTCGGTTGCGTGCAATGCCTGGTGCCCGCCTACCTGCACGACGGTGCGAAATCGTCCTTGGCCGGTGCCACTCTCACGCCCTCCAAGCCGCCGCCGGCCGCCGCCGCGCATCCGCCCGCGGGGATTCCGGACACCCCTCGGGGCGGCGCCGCGATCGAGGGCCGCAGCTACATCCGCGTACCCGGCGCCCGGCCGATGGTGTTCGGACATCGGGGTGCGCCGACCCTGGCCCCGGAGAACACGCTGCCCTCGGACGAGGCGGCCCGGCGCTCGGGCGCGGACTGGATCGAGAACGACGTGCAGCCCAGCGTCGACGGCGTCCCGCACATCATGCACGACGCCACCGTGAATCGAACCACCAACGGCAAGGGCCGCCTGCGCGAACTGACGGCTGCTCACCTGGCCACGCTGGACGCCGGCAAGTGGTTCAAGCCGTCCTTCGCCGGCACCCATGTACTGACCCTGCGCGAGCAACTCGCCGACCTGCGCACGCACGGCGGCCGGCTGCTCCTGGAGATCAAGACCCCGCACACCCGGGAGGAGATCTCCCGGATCGTCCAGGAGGTACGGACCGCCGGCATGTCCGGCCGGGTGTTCGTGCAGAGTTTCGACGTGGATTCGCTGCGGATCACCCGTGACGTCGCCCCCGAGTTGCCGCTCGGACTGCTCCGGGATCGGCTGGACCCCGATCCGGTGGCGCTGGCCAAGGAGTTGCGCCTCGCCTCGTACAACCCGTCCTACCAGGCCCTGCGGCAACGCCCGCAACTGGTGCAGCAGTTGCACGCCGCCGGCATCGCGGTACTGGCCTGGACGCCGGACGACCCCAAGGAGTGGGCGGCGCTCGACGAGGCGGGGGTGGACGGCATCATCACGAACCGGACCGCCGACCTGGTCTCGTGGCTCACCACGCACCACGCGAAGGGCACCGGCAAACCCTGAATCGACGCACCACGAGGCCCGCGGCCGATTCCGGGTAACCCTCCCGGAACCGGCCGCGGGCCTTCTTCTCGGAGGTTCGGCCCGGCCGGCCGGGCCGACTGTCCACGGACCGGCGTCGGCAAACCCTTTACCTCGTGAGGGCAATGTGACATTTTACAGATGTGAGCGAACTCCGTCCCAGTGATGTCGTCGTCATCGGCGCGGGCGTCGTCGGCGCCGCGTGCGCCCACTACGCCGCCCGTGCCGGCCTGTCCGTCACCGTGCTCGATCGTGGTCCGGTCGCGGGCGGGACCACCGGTGCCGGCGAGGGAAACCTGCTGGTCTCCGACAAGGAGCCCGGACCCGAGCTGGCCCTGGCCCTGCTCTCGCTCCGCCTGTGGGCCGAACTCGCCGAGGACGGGCCCGATTTCGAGTACCAGCGCAAGGGCGGCCTGATCGTCGCCCGGACCGGGGCCGAGGCGGGCGCGATGGCCGCCACCGCCGCCACGCAGCGCCCCTGCGGGGTCACCGCGCACGCCGTGGACGCCGCGGACCTGGCCTCCTACGAACCGCACCTGGCCCCGGGGCTGGCCGGCGGGACGCACTATCCGCAGGACGCGCAGGTGCAGCCCGCGCTGGCCGCCGCCGCGCTGCTGAGCTCGGGGGTGCGGTTGCACACCGGGGTCAGCGTCACCGGCTTCCGGCTCGGGCGGGACGGGCGGGTGCTCGGCGTACGCACCTCGCACGGCGAACTCGCCACCGGCGCGGTGGTCAACGCGGCGGGCACCTGGTCCGGTGCGGTGGCCGCGCTCGCCGGGGCGTCGCTGCCGATCCTCCCCCGCCGCGGCTTCGTACTGGTCACCGAGCCGCTGCCGGCGATGGTGCGACACAAGGTGTATGCCGCGAGCTACGCGGGCGACGTCGCCGGCGACGACGCGGACCTGGCCTCGTCGGCCGTGGTCGAGGGCACCCCGTCCGGCACCATCCTGATCGGCGCGAGCCGCGAACGGGTCGGTTTCGACCGTTCGTTCCCGGTCCCGGTGCTGCGCCGGCTGGCGGCGCAGGCGATCGAGCTGTTCCCGTTCCTGGCCGGCGTCTCGGTGTTGCGCGCCTATCGGGGGTTCCGGCCGTACTCCCCGGACCACCTGCCGGTGATCGGCCCGGATCCGCGCGTGCCCGGCCTGTGGCACGCGTGCGGTCACGAGGGCGCCGGCGTCGGACTGGCGCCCGCCACCGGGCACCTCGTCGCCCGGGGACTGACCGGCAAGGACCCCGAGTTCGACTCCACCCCATTCGCCCCGACCCGCTTCGCGGAGGTGTCCTCGTGACCGGCGCATCCGAACCCACCCCGGTCCACCCGCCCGGCGCGGACCACTTCCGGATCGGCGTGGACGGTCGGCCCGTCCCGGTGGAGGCCGGGCAGACCGTCGGCGCCGCGATGCTCGCCGCCGGGATCCGGTCCTGGCGCACCACCCGGTTCGCCGGCAAGCCGCGGGGGTTGTTCTGCGGCATCGGGGTGTGCTTCGACTGTCTGGTCACGGTGAACGGCACCCCCTCCCTGCGGGCCTGCCTGGTCACCGCCCGCCCCGACGACGAGGTGAGCACCACATGACCCACGACCTGGTCGTCGTCGGCGCCGGCCCCGCCGGCCTCACCGCCGCCGTCACCGCCGCCCGCTTCGGCCTGCGGGTCGCCGTCCTGGACGCCGGCTCCCGCGCGGGCGGCCAGTACCACCGGCACCGCGCCGGTCGGCCGCCCGCCTGGCCGCCGCTCGCCCGCCTGCATACCGTCGAACACCTCGCCGAACACCGCGTCTGGGCGGTCGAACGCACGGCCGACGGCTTCGCCGTGCACGCCGTGGCCGGCGAGCGGGACGGCGGCCCGGTGACCGTGACCGGCCGCAACCTGCTGCTGGCCACCGGCGCCTACGACCGGCAACTGCCCTTCCCCGGCTGGGATCTGCCCGGAGTGCTCACCGCCGGCGGTGCCCAGGCCCTGATCAAGGGCAACGGCGTGGCGCCGGGCCGACGCGCGGTGGTGGCCGGCACCGGTCCGTTCCTGCTGCCGGTCGCGGTGGCGCTGGCCGACGCGGGCGTCAAGGTGAGCGCCGTGCTGGAGGCGTCCCGACCCACGCCGCGGGCCGCCGCGCTCGCGCCGCACAGCCCCGCGCGCGTGGTCGAGGCGGGCCGCTACGCGCTCGCCCTGGCCCGTCGGCGCATCCCGTACCGAACCGGCCGGGCCGTGATCGCCGCGCACGGCGACGACACCGGCCTGACCTCGGTCACCGTGGCCCGTCTGGACGCCGACTGGCGACCTCGTCCCGGGACGTCCACCGAAGTGGCCTGCGACACCCTCGCGGTCGGCTTCGGATTCACCCCGCAACTCGAACTGGCGGGCCAACTCGGGTGCGCGACCACCCCGGACGGCTTCGTCGCGGTCGACGCCCGACAGGCGACCGATCTTCCCGGGCTGTCCGCCGCCGGCGAGAGCACCGGCATCGGCGGAGTGCATCTGGCGGAGGTCGAGGGCGAGTTGGCCGGGTACGCGATCGCCGGCCGGACGCCGCCGCGCGCGCTGTTGCGCCGCCGGGCCGCGCTCACCCGGTTCGCCGCCGGGTTGCGCGCGCTCTACCCGGTCCGCCCCGGGTGGTCGTCCTGGTCGCACGCCGACACCCTGATCTGCCGCTGCGAGGAGGTGCCGCGCGATCGCATCGAGGAGGCGGCCCGGCTCGGCGCCGACGACGTGCGCTCGATCAAGCTGCTCACCCGCGCCGGCATGGGCTGGTGCCAGGGCCGGATGTGCGCCGAGGCCACCGCGTGCGTGTTGTCCGACGTGCTGGACAGACCGATCGCCGCGCCGGCACCCACTCGTCCGATCGGTGTGCCCATCCGTCTCGGAGACCTAGCCCAAGGAGCCTCATGAGCCCGCATCCCGCCTCCTCCCCTGCCGGTCCGGACCGACCCGACACCCGGCAGCCGTGGCACGGAGTCGTGGTGGCCACCGCGCTGCCGCTGCGCGAAGACCTGTCCGTGGACTTCGACGCCTACGCCGAACATGTGCGCTGGCTGGTGGATTCCGGCTGTGACGGCGTCTGCCCGAACGGCTCGCTCGGCGAGTACCAGTCGCTCACGCCCGACGAGCGGGCCCGGGTGGTCGACGTCGCGGTCGAAGCGGTGGGCGGCGACCGGGTGTTGCCCGGCATCGCGGCCTACGGCGCGGCGGAGTCGCTGCGTTGGGCCGAGCAGGCCGCCGAGGCGGGCGCCCGCGCGGTGATGCTGCTGCCGCCCAACAGCTACCGCGCGGACACCCGCACGGTGCTCGACCACTACCGCACCGCGGCCCGCGCCGGCCTGCCGATCGTCGCGTACAACAACCCGTTCGACACGAAGGTCGACCTGACCCCCCGACTGCTCGCGGACCTGTACGAGGAAGGTCTCGTGGTCGGCGTCAAGGAGTTCACCGGGGACGTGCGCCGGGCCTACGAGATCGCCGAACTCGCGCCCGGACTGGACGTGTTGATCGGCAGCGACGACGTCGCGCTGGAGTTCGGGCTGGCCGGTGCGGTCGGCTGGATCGCCGGCTACGCGAACGTCTTCCCGCGGGCCACCGTCGAGTTGTACCGCGCCGCGATCGGCGGCGATGTGCGCGCCGTGTTGCCGCTGTACCGCCTGTTGCATCCACTGCTCCGGCTGGATTCGCGCACCGAGTTCGTACAGTCGATCAAGCTGTCGATGGACCTGGCCGGGCGCCGCGGCGGCCCGTGTCGCGCGCCGCGGCTCCCGTTGTTGCCCGAACAGGAGGCGTCGGTGCGCGAGTTCACCGAGAAGGCGCTCGCGGAGGGACTGGCCTGATGCGCTCACGACACGTTTTCCACGCGGTCGACTCGCACACCGAGGGCATGCCGACCCGGGTGATCACCGGCGGCGTCGGCGTGCTGCCCGGTGCCACCATGGCCGAGCGGCGGGTGCACTTCATGGCCCACCGGGACGACCTGCGCACGCTGTTGATGCACGAGCCGCGCGGACACGCCGCGATGAGCGGCGCGATCCTGCAACCGCCGACCCGCCCGGACGCGGACTACGGCGTGTTGTTCATCGAGGTGTCGGGTTGCCTGCCGATGTGCGGACACGGCACGATCGGGGTGGCCACCGTGCTGGTGGAGACCGGCATGGTCGAGGTGGTCGAACCGGTCACCACGGTCCGCCTGGACACGCCCGCCGGCCTGGTGATCGCCGAGGTCGAGGTCCGCGACGGCGCGGCCCGCTCGGTGACCCTGCGCAACGTCCCCTCGTACGCCCACACCCTGGACGCGACCGTGGACGTGCCGGGTCTGGGTTCGGTCGGCTACGACCTGGCCTACGGCGGCAACTTCTACGCGATCCTGCCGATCGACAAGGTCGGCCTGCCGTTCGACCGGGCCGAGGGCGGACGCATCCTGGAGGCCGGGCTGGCGATCATGACGGCGATCAACGAGCAGGCCCGGCCGGTGCATCCGGAGGATCCGAAGATCGCGGGCTGCCACCACGTGCAGTTCCTGGCGCCCGGCTCGGACGCCACGCTGTCGCGCAACGCGATGGCGATCCACCCGGGTTGGTTCGACCGCTCGCCGTGCGGCACCGGAACCAGCGCTCGGATGGCCCAGTTGGCCGCACGCGGCGAATTGGCGATCGGACAACCGTTCGTCAACGAGTCGTTCATCGGGACCCGCTTCCACGGGCGGCTGGTGGAACGCACCGAGGTGGGCGGCCATCCGGCCGTGGTTCCGCTGGTCACCGGACGGGCCTGGATCACCGCCACCGCGCAGTATCTGCTCGATCCCGAGGATCCCTTCCCGGCCGGGTTCCGCCTGTGAGGGCGGCCGAACCGGGGGCACAACCGGGGGCACGACCGGCCGAAATATGCTCACGCTCGGTGATCGCCCGTACGCACAGCTCCGATCCCGCCCACAGGGTGACTGACCGTCAGTAGCATGGCGGGAGGAGGCACCATGGAAACGGGACACGGAGCGCTCGCGCTGCCGTCCTTCGATGATCGGCCGATCCTGCGGGATCGGGTGGCACGGGAGTTGCGCGCGGCGTTGATCGCGGGCGAGATGCGGCCGGGTGTGGTCTATTCCGCGCCCGCGTTGGCCGCGCAGTTCGGCGTGTCACCGACCCCGGTCCGCGAGGCGATGCTCGACCTCGCCAACGAGGGACTGGTCGAGGCCGTTCGCAACAAGGGCTTTCGGGTCACCGAGCTCTCCGACCGCGAGTTGGACGAGTTCACCGAGGTCCGCGCGCTGATCGAGGTTCCGGTGGTGGCCCGCCTCGCGGGCGTGGTCACCCCGGCCCAACTGGCCGCGCTGCGACCGGTCGCCGAGGAGATCGTGGCGGCGGCGGAGGAGGGCGACCTGATCAGGTACGTGGAGGCGGATCGCCGCTTCCATCTGTCGTTGCTCGCGTTGGCGGGCAACGAACACCTGGTTCGGGTGGTCGGCGATCTGCGCAAACGCTCGCGCCTGTACGGCCTGTCCCGGCTCGCGCAGAACGGCCGCCTCGCCGCGTCCGCCGCCGAGCACCTCGAACTCCTGGACGCGCTCGCCACCGGCGATCCCGCCCGGGCCGAGGACGTGATGGCCCGGCACATCGGCCACGTCCGCCACCTGTGGGCGGGTCCCGAGCAACCGAGCTGAAGCCGACACCGGCGGCCCGAGCACGAGGCACTCGGGCGGCCGGTTCGGTCGGCGTGTCGTTCCCGGTCACAGTCGGCCGGCGACCATGTCCATCAGGCGGTCCAGGACCGCGCCGCCGGAGGCGTTGGAGCCGTTGTGCTCCCATTCGTTGGTGACCCACGCCCGAACGTTGGCCACCCGGCGCGCGGTGTCCAGGGACAGGTCCGCGTCCACGTACATGTCGTCGAAGAAAACCGCCGCCGCGACCGGGACCCGGTTGTTCCGCAGTCGCTCGACGTCGTACAGGACGGGCCAGTCGTCGTGCCGGGCGAGCAGGTCGGCCGCTTCGCGGAAGGGGCGCAGGGCGGCGATCTCCTCGAACATCCAGGGGTACATCATCTCGCCGGTGAACAGCAGCGGATCGGCGGTCTCGGCGAACTCCGGCAGCTCCGCGTGCACCTTCGCCGCGGCCCATCCGGTGGCGACCTTGCCCTGCGCGTAGATCGGCTCCTGGAGCACGGCCCACAGCGGCTGGTCGGTGAGGGCGGTGGCGTGCATCGCGGCGGCCCGGAAGGTGTCCGAGACCCGGTCGCCGTCCCACGCCTCGTCCAGCATCCAGTGCACCTGCTCGAAGCCGTCGCCCATCCCGAACACCTGGCCCAGGAACTGCAGCCGGCGCGGGGTGAGTCGGTCGCCGTCGGGCAACCGCACGTCGTGCGCGGCCAGATGGTCGGCCAGTCGCCGCACCGCCGCCACGTCGTCCGGATAGCGGGCGTAGTACTCGGCGTTCTTCGCCCGCACCCGGGGATACGTGCGGTGGTAGACGTCCTCGGCCGTGCAGTCCAGGCCGATCAAGCCCCCGGTGACATAACAGGACTTCAGGCCCTCGGGCGCTTGGGAGAGGTAGGCGAGCGTGATGAAACCGCCATAGCTCTGCCCGAGCGTCTCCCACGGCTCGTCGCCGCACAGCCGTCGACGGATGAACTCGGCGTCTGCGACGATCGCGTCCTCGCGCATGTGCCGCAGCAGCGCGGCGAGTTCCTCGGGTGCGGTACGGGCCGCCAGGCTCGGTGTGATCGGCGTGCTGCGACCGGTGCCGCGTTGGTCCAGGAGCAGTACGCGGTGGGTGCGCAGCGCGCGCTGAAGCCAGCCGGTGGCGCGATTGGGTCGCCCGGCCTTGCCGCCCGGGCCGCCCTGCAGGAAGCACAACCACGGCCGCTTCCGGTCCGCGGCGAGCGGATCGACCACCTCGCGTGCGAAGACCTCGATGGTCGGCCCGTCCGGACGGGAGTGGTCGAGCGGAACGGTGAAGGTGTGATCGGTCAGGGCCATCCCCGGTATCCGGGTGATGCGGGTCATGCGTCTTTCCCCCCAAGCTCGTGTCCGTGTCCGTGTCCGTATCCGTATTCGGGTCTCGCGTGCGGATGGTGCGGACGGCACACGAACGAATCTGCCCCGATATACCGGCGCCGACTCGTTCGGCCCTTCCGCGCCGTCGACGGGTGCGCAAGGGTCGGGGGTTCCGATTCCACTCGGCGAAAGGTGTGCAGTCGTGGTCGATGGCGCCGACGCTGCCGGTCCCTATTCCGCGTTCCAGGACTCGATCTACCTCGATGGCCTGCTGACCGGGCAGACGCCCGCGTATCCCACGGACGCCGGCGCCCTGGAGGTGGCCGCCGGCGAACGGCTCGATCCGGGTCCGCGCGGCTACGTGCTGGGCGGGGCGGGCGGCGGGGCGACGATGCGGGCCAATCGGGCGGCGTTCGAGCGGCGCCGGATCGTCCCGCGCATGTTGCGCGACGTGGGGACGCGCGACCTGTCCTGCTCCGTGCTGGGCACCGCGACACCGGCGCCGGTGTTGCTCGGGCCGGTCGGGGTGCAGTCCATCGTGCATCCCGAGGGCGAGTTGGCGACCGCGCGCGCCGCGGCCGCACTGGGGCTGCCGATGGTGTTGAGCACGGCGTCGTCCCATACGTTGGAGGAGGTCGCCGCCGCGTCCGGGTCGGGTCCGCGCTGGTTCCAGCTCTACTGGCCGCGCGACGACGACGTGACGATCAGCCTGCTCGCCCGGGCTCGGGCGGCCGGGTACACCGCGCTCGTGGTCACCCTGGACACCTGGTTCCTGGGCTGGCGGCCCAACGACCTGGATCGCGCCTATCTGCCCTTCCTGCACCAGGTCGGCATCGCGAACTATCTGAGCGATCCGGCCTTCCTGGCCGGGCTGAGCAAGCCGATCGCGGAGGACCCGACCGCGGCGATCGTGCACTGGGCGGGAATGTTCTCCGATCCGACCAAGACGTGGGCCGACCTGGCGTTCCTGCGCGAGAACTGGATCGGGCCGATCGTGCTCAAGGGTGTCCTGCATCCGGACGACGCCTGCCGGGCCCGCGACGCCGGTCTGGACGGGGTCGTGGTCAGCAACCACGGCGGGCGCCAACTCGACGGGGCGGTGGCCGCGTTGGACGCGCTGCCGGCGGTGGTGGCGGCGGTCGGCGAGGACTTGACGGTGCTCTTCGACAGCGGCGTACGCACCGGGACGGATCTGCTCAAGGCGCTGGCCCTGGGCGCCCGGGCGGTGTTGCTGGGCCGGCCGTACGTCTACGGACTGGCGTTGGGCGGCGAGGCCGGCGTGCGGCACGTACTTCGGTGCCTGCTGGCCGAGTTCGACCTGTCCATGGCCCTGTCCGGGCACACCCGCCCGGACGAGTTGCACGCCTCGGTGTTGACCTCGGATTGACCGGGCCGCGCGAAGGCCCGAATGTCCGCTCAAAATGGCCCGATTTGCCGCGCCGATTCCGATACTGTCCGCGCATGATCACGCCCGGAACGAGAGGTCCCGCCTCGTGAGCGATCGCGCGCGCCCCGCCACCTCGCACGCCATTCTGCGCCGGATGACCTCGCGCGACACCACCGAGGAGCATCGCGCGTCCACCCCACTGGAGTTGTTCTTCGACCTGACCTTCGTGGTCGCGGTGGCCCAGGCCGGCAGCCGACTGGTGCACTCGCTGGCGGAGGGACACCCCGGGCACGGGCTCGCGGGCTACCTGTTGGTGTTCTTCGCGATCTGGTGGGCGTGGGTCAACTTCACCTGGTTCGCGTCCGCGTACGACTGTGACGACCCGCTGTACCGGATCGCCACCCTCGTCCAGATCACCGGCGTGTTGGTCCTGGCCGCCGGGGTGCCCCGCGCGTTCGAGAACAGCGACTACGCGGTCGCCATCGTGGGCTACCTGATCATGCGGCTCGCGCTGACCTTCCAGTGGCTGCGGGCGGCGCACGACGAGACCGACGCCGCGGCCCGGCGCACCGCGCTGCGCTACGCGGCCGGGCTGGTGCTGGTGCAGATCGGCTGGGTGGTGCTGCTGCTCCTGCCGGACGCCGCGTGGAAGTGGGGGTTCGCACTCCTGGTGATCGCCGAACTCGCGGTGCCCGCGATCGCCGAGCGCGACCACGCCACGACCTGGCACCCGCGTCACATCGCCGAGCGGTACGGGCTGTTCACCATCATCATGCTGGGCGAGAGCGTCTCCGCCGCGACCATCGCGATCCAGACCGCGCTCGACGACGAGGCCGCGCTGGACGAGCTGTTGCCGATCGCCGGGGGCGGCCTGTTGATCGTGTTCGCGGCGTACTGGATCTACTTCGCGGTACCGATCCACGACTACCTCGCGTCCAGTCGGCAGGCGTTCCTGTGGGGATACGGCCACTATCTGGTCTTCGGCTCGGCGGCGGCGATCGGCGCGGGTCTGGAGGTCACCATCGAGCAGGCCGTGGGCGAGGCGCACATCTCCCGGACGGCCGCGTCGGCGAGTGTGACGATCCCGGCGGCGCTGTTCCTGCTGAGCACGTTCGTGCTGCACGCACGGCACCACAAGGTCGGCCTCGCCCAGAAGGCGGTGCTGCCGACCGCCGGCGTGGCGGTCCTGCTGTGCACGTTCCTGGGCGCGGCGGCGGTGCCGACCGCGGGTGCGGTGGCGGCGCTGGCGGTCGCGGTGGGCACCGTGTTGTCCGCGCGGCAGGAGGAGCGGGCGGCGACGGACGTGGAGGCCGCCGGGCCGCGCTAGGCCCTGTCCGGTGGATCCTGGTGGGGCCTGGCCGCGCTACCCGGCCGTCAGGCGGCGGGCCGGGCTCTGCGGCTCGGGTGGGAGCAGCGGGCCGCCCTGCCATTGCTGGAATATCAGCATGGTGTGCACCTGGGTCACCTCCGTGCGCGAGGTGAAGCCGTCCACCACGAGCCGCTGCAGGCCGGTCGCGTCGGCGACCGCGACATGCACGAGGAAGTCGTCGGGTCCGGCCAGGTGGTAGAGCGCACGGGTCTCCGGCAGCTTGAGCACGTGCCCCACGAACGGGTTGAGCACCACGCGGTGGTGCGGCCGTACCCGAACCGCGAGCATCGCCTGCAGCGGGCGGCCCAGCGCCGCCGCGTCCACCTCCACCGTGGCGCCCTTGACCACCCCGGCCGAACGCAGCCGGGCGACTCGATCCAGGCAGGTCGAGGGGGCGATGCCGACCTCGGCGGCGAGCGCCTTGTTGCTGATCCGGGCATCGTTCTGGAGGGCCCGGAGAATTCCGAGATCGATCGGATCGAGGGCGATGGATTGGCTCATCGGGCGATGATAGTTCGGTGATCGGGCACATTCTCCGGGGGTCGGCGGACCATGGCGGGCATGGATGACCTCCGAGTGGATCTTGACGGGCGGGCGGGGACGATCGCCGTGGGCGGCGTGGCCGGTGTGCCGGGCGGTGTGGCCGGGGCCGCGGACGGCTCGGCGGGGGTGCGGCACATGTTCGAGACCCGGGCGGTGCACGCCGGTCGGGACGACCTCGCCGCCCTGGGTACGCACGCCGTACCGATCGATTTGTCCACCACCTATCCGCTGCCGGACCTGCCGGCCGCGGCGCTCGCGCTCGACGCCTACGCGGAGGGTGAGCTCCCGGACGGCTCGCCGATCTACGGCCGCTTGACCAATCCGACGGTGCGCCGCTTCGAGACGGCGCTCGCGGAGTTGGAGGGGTGCGCCGACGCGGTCGCGTTCGCCACCGGCATGGCGGCGGTCACCGCGTGTCTGCTCGCCGCCGCCGCACGCGGCCGACGGCATGTGGTGGCGGTACGGCCGTTGTACGGCACCACGGACCACCTGCTCACCAGCGGGCTGCTCGGCACCGAGGTCACCTGGGTCGACCCGGACGGGGTGGCCGGGGCGTTGCGGCCGGAGACCGGGCTGGTCATGGTCGAGACACCGGCCAATCCGACGCTGGCCGAACTGGACCTGGCCGATCTGGCGGCGCAGGCCGGGGACGTACCGCTGCTGGTGGACAACACGTTCGCCACCCCGGTGTTGCAACAACCCGCGCGGTCCGGCGCGCGGATGGTCCTGCACAGCGCGACCAAGTTCCTCGGCGGACACGGCGACGTGATGGGCGGCGTGGTGGCCTGCGATCCGGAGACGGCCGCGGTGCTCCGGCAGATCCGCTTCGCGACGGGGGCGTTGTTGCACCCGCTCGCGGGCTACCTGCTGCTGCGCGGCCTCGCGACGCTGCCGATCCGGGTCGCGAAGGCGTCGGCGTCGGCGTCGGCCCTGGCCCGGCGGCTGGCCGCCCACCCGGCGATCGAGCGGGTGCACTACCCGAGCATCGGTGGCGCGCTGGTGGCCTTCGAGCCGACGGGCGACCCGATGGCGCTGGTCGGCGCGCTGCGGCTGATCACGCCCGCGGTCAGCCTCGGCGGTACCGACACGCTGATCCAGCATCCGGCCTCGTTGACCCACCGGGTGATCGACGACGCGGCGCGCGACGAGGGCGCCATCGGGCCGAAGTTGTTGCGCCTGTCGGTGGGGCTGGAGCACGAGGACGACCTGTGGCACGACCTGTCGACGGCCTTGGAGCAGGCTTCGGGGCGGCCCGGGACGTCGGCATCGGGGTCGGTGGAGGCCACGAACGGCAAGGCGGCGCCTTCGATGGTGACGCTTCGTCAGGGGGCACACGTGTGACGTGAGTGCGTCGGTGCGGCCCCTGCCGGACGTGCCGACGCTTGCCGGACGACGCCCGGCCGGGCGGTGCGGAAGGCACCCGGCCGGGTCGCGCGGAGTCGGTCGGCGAAAGTGGTCGCGGATGACCTCGCCGGCCAAGCGGGCCCGTGCGTCGACCGGTTCGGCCTCGATGGCGGCGTTGCCGGCGGCATCGAGGTCGACGGACCCCGGATACTGTTCGTCGCTCACCACGCGTCGCCGGCGGAAACGGGTCGGCGGGTGCGCGCCGTCCACGCAGTGGCCGGGCAACACACGGACCCGGCGCGGCCGTTCGTACTCGCGCTCCGGTACGGGCTCGATGTGTGCCGCGAGGCCGGCCCACCACCCGGCCCCGATCTCGCTGCGCGGGGCCGCCCGTGCGATTCGGGTGTTCGCCGCCACGGCCTGCCGAGGCAATTCGGACGGGCCGATCAGCAGAGGATCCATCGTCAGCGGTAGAGCAGGCCGGAGAGGCGTAGGGCAACGTCGCGGCGCACGGCGGGGATTCGGGTGATCGTGCGCAGGACCGTGTTGCGCAGCGGGCGCAGCGCCGGGGTGACGGTGGCGATCCGGGTCATCCGGTCGGCGAGCTTCACGATCTGCTCGGCGATCGGGCGACGCGTGGCGCCGTACGCGTCGAGCGCCGAGGTGGAACCGCCGTCGAGGACCGCGCCGAGCGCGTGGGCCAGCGCCACGGCGTCGAGGATGCCGGCGTTCATGCCCTGGCCCCCGGCCGGGCTGTGCACGTGCGCGGCGTCGCCGGCCAGCAGGATGCGCCCGGCGCGGTAGGTGTCGGCGATGCGGTGGTGGACCCGGAAGCGCGAGCCCCACACGACCTCCTCGACCAGCACCCGACCGGTCGAGGGACCGCGCTCGTCCAGGAGTTCCTGGACGAAGGCGAGCGAGGGCTCGTGCGGCGCCTCGGCCACCGGCGCGACGATCCGGTGCCGACCGCCCGGCAGCGGGGCCAGGACGGCGAGGCCGGCGGGCGCGAAGTACAGGACCACCTCGTCGGCCGAGACGGCTCCGCTCAGCCGGACGTCGGCGAGGACGAACGACTCGCCGTAACTGCCGCCCCGGAAGCCGATGCCGGCCTGCTCGCGCACGGTGCTGTGCATGCCGTCGGCGCCGACCACCCAGGCCGCGCGGATGCGCTCGCCGTCCTCGAAGGTCGCGGTCACGCCGTCGGCGTCCTGGTCGAGCGTGGTCACCGTGGACGGGCGCAGCACGGTGCCGCCGAGTTCGGTGAGCCGGGCGAGGAGAACCTCCTCGGTGGTGGCCTGGGACACCATCAGCGAGTACGGGTAGGCGGTGGGCAGGTCGTCGAAGTCGATCCGGACGACCACCCGGTCCCGGTCGCGGATGGTGAACGTCGGGGAATGGATGCCCTGTTCGACCAGCGGGCCGGCCGCGCCGAGCGGTTCGAGCACCTCCAGGGTGCGGGCGTGGACGACGGCGGCCCGCGAGGTGTGCTCGGCGACCGCGTGTGCGTCGACGACGGTGACGTCGCGGCCCTGGGCGGCGAGGGCGAGCGCCAGGGTGAGCCCGGCGGGGCCGGCGCCGACGATCAGGACGTCGGTGGTCGCGGGGAGTTGCGGGGTCATGGCGGGCTCCTTGAGGTGGCGACACGGGCCGGCGGATGCATGGTCAACACGTGTTGGCCAACGCCTGTTGACATAACTTTGAACCGCCCGACCGATTAAGTCAACAGACGTTGGCCTACAATCGTTGACATGAGCACTTCGCGCAGGTCCTCGACCGAGACCAAGGCCGTGATCCTGGCCGCCGCACGCGAACGATTCGGCGCCGACGGCTACGAGCGCGCGACGATTCGGGCGATCGCCTCGGACGCCGCGATCGATCCGGCGATGGTGATGCGCTACTTCGGCAACAAGGAGAAGCTCTTCGCCGCCGCCGCCGATGTCGACCTGCGGCTGCCCGCGCTCGATGCGGTCCCCCACGCGCACCTCGGAGCCGTGCTCTCGGCCCACTTCCTGGACCGTTGGGAGGACGACGAGGCGATGATGATCCTGCTGCGCACCGGCGTCACCAACGAGGATGCCGCCGAACGCATGCGCGCGGTGTTCGCGGAACAAGTCGGCCCGCTCGTGGCCCGCGTCTGCCCCGCCCCGACCGAGGCCCCTCGCCGAGCCGGCCTGGTCGCCACCCAGGTGCTCGGTCTGGCCCTGTGCCGCTATGTCCTCCGCCTCCCGCCGATCGTGGGCATGACCCGGCCGGAGATCGTCGCCTGGCTCGGGCCTCAGCTACAGCGCTGCCTGACCGGGGATCTCGGGGGCGGGGCAAACCCGGTCGGGTGACGGGGGGTTCCGGGTCGTCGGCCGTCCGGGGCCGAGGGCTGAGGGCCGGGAGGCCGACCGCAGCCGGCCCGTCGACCCGGCGCTGCCGCCCGTCGCCCGTCGCACGTCCCCCCGGAAATCGGGGGACTACCCCCAGTGGTCGCCCGGTGCGATCGGGTAGCGTCCCGAGCAGATCCGAACCGGCCGAGCCGAGCGGTGTCCCGCGAGCCGCCACCGGAGGTGACGCGTCATGCCCGCGCACGTTGCCCGACCGAACCACCCGGTCCACCGCCCGCTCCGCGACTCGTCCCGATGCACGTCCCTGCGAACCGCGCCCGGCCGATACCCGCCGAACCGGCCCGCCGCCGGCCCTCCGGCGCGCCGCCGGGTCGTGGTCGGGCCACCCCTGTCGTTGCTGGCCGTGCTGGTGCTCCTGGTGTCCTGTACCTCCGCGACCTCCGCCTCCCGCCCCGCAGCCGCGCCCACCGGCGCCGTGCCGACCACCGTCGCTCCGGGCGGCCCGACCGGACCGGGAACGGCGAGTGTGCCGGCCGCTTCGTGCAGCGACCCGCTCGCGAGCCTGCGTCCCCGGTCGGGGCCACCGCGCGCCACCGACTACGCGAGCGACGGCTCGCTCGCACACATCCTGCGACAGGGCTTCCTGACCGTCGGAATCGACCAGAGCAGCTACCCGTTCAGCTATGCCGACGTCGCCGACCACAATCGGCTCAAGGGCTTCGACATCGACCTCGTCCGGGAGATCGCCGCCGACCTGTTCGGCAGTACGGACCCCAGCCGGCTGCACTTTCGCGTCCTGCCCAACAACATCCGCGAACAGTCCGTCGCGAACGGCGACGTGGACATCGTCGCGAAGTCGGTCACGGTGAACTGCGGCCGCCGGGCGCTGGTCGACTTCAGCTCGGTCTACTACGAGTCGGGACAGCGCACACTCGTCGTGCGCGACAGCCCGGCCGCGGCCGCCGACCATGCCAAGGGCCTGATCGGCCTGCCCTCCGGAACCCGTGTCTGCACGGTGGCCGGCACCACCTCCGCCGAGGCGGTGCGGGCGACCCGGGGCCTGGCCCCGGTCACCGGTGAGACCTGGGCGGACTGCCTGGTCCGGATCCAACAGGGCCAGGCGGACGCGGCGGTCGGCGACGACACCATCATGGCCGGCCTCCAGGCCCAGGACCGATTCGTGCAGTTGGTCGGCCCCAAGCTCACCCGCGAACCGTACGGCCTGGAAATCGCCAAGACCCGTCCCGACCTGGTCCGCTTCGTCAACGCCTCGCTGGAGCGCATCCGCCAGGACGGGACGTGGTCGCGGCTGTACGAGACGTATGTGGCCCGCTACATCCCGGAATCCGGACCGGTGACGGCCCCGGTCGCGGTGTATCGCGATTGAGCGCGCCGACACCGGTCCGGACTCGGTCCGCCTACGCCGAGGACAGGTCGTCTCCCGGCACGACCAGCCCCGACTCGTAGGCCGTCACCACCAGTTGCGGTCGATCGCGCGCACCGAGCTTGGCCATGATGCGACTCACGTGCGTCTTGGCGGTGAGCGGGCTCAACCCGAGCAGCGTGCCGATCTCCGCGTTGGTCAATCCCCGTCCGACCAGCGTGAGTACCTCGCGTTCGCGCCCGGACAGGTCGGCCACCAGCACCGATTCCGGCCCGCCCGCCGTGCGCGCGGCCGGCATCCGCAGGACGCGCGAGATCAACCGCGCCGTCGGACCCGGCGACAACAACGCCTCGCCCGCGCCGATCGTGCGGATCGCGGCCAGGAGTTCGGCCGGGCGTGTGTCCTTGACCAGGAATCCGCCGGCGCCCGCGCGCAACGCGGCCACCACGTTCTCGTCGTCCTCGTAGGTGGTCAGGACCAGCACCCGAACTCCCGGCAGGTCCGGATCGGCCGCGATCGACCGAGTGGCCTCGATCCCGTCCAGGATCGGCATGCGAATGTCCATCAGCACGACGTCCGGCCGGGTGGCACGGGTGAGTTCGAGGGCGGCCTGCCCGTCGGCGGCCTCACCGACCACCTCCATGTCGGGCGCCGAACCCACCAGCATCGCGAAGGCCGACCGCACCAGGTGCTGATCGTCGGCCAGCAACACCCGCAGCCTGCCGACCGTCACGTGCTCCCCCGCTCGCCACGCGTCATCCGCAACCACTCCCCGTCGCCACGTACCTCGCCGTCCCCGCCGTGCCCACCCAGTGTCACCCGGCGCCGGCTCGCTCACTCATCGGCAACACTGCCTCGACCCGGAATCCGCCCTCCGGGCCGGGCCCGGCGACCAGCGTCCCGCCCACACTGCGCGCCCGTTCGGCCATCCCGACGATGCCGAACCCGGCCTCCTTCCGGGCCTCGTGCCCCGCCGCGACCTCGGTCCCCCGGCCGACCTCCGGCCCGGTCCCGTGCCCGACGTCCGGCTCCGACGCGATCCCCCGTCCGTCGTCGCGCACGGTCAACCGCAGTTCCGCGTCGACGACCGACAGTTCGATCCACACCGATCGGGCCTGTGCGTGCTTCACCGCGTTCGTCAGCGCCTCCTGCACGATCCGGTACACCGCCACGCCCACCTCGGGCGCCGGCGGCGGTCCCTGATGCCCGGTCAGGACAACCTCGATGCCCGCGGAGCGGGCCGCGCCCGCGAGCGGTACCAGGCCGTCGAACCCGGCCAGGCCCGGCACCGCCTCGTACGACGCGGCCTCCTCGGCGTCGCGCAACACCGACAAGGTGGCCCGCAGTTCGTGCCGGGCGTCCCGACAGGTCTCGGCGATCGTGTCCAACGCGCCCACCATGACCGCACGTTCGGCCGGCGGCTCCTGGGCGGCGAGGTGCGCGGCCACGCCCGCCTGCACGCCGATCAGCGTGATGCTGTGCGCCAGCAGATCGTGCAGGTCGCGCGCGATCCGCAAGCGCTCCTCGGCCACCCGCCGCCGGGCCACCTCGTCCCGGGTGCGCTCGGCGCGCTCGGCCCGATCGATGATGGCGCACACGTACGCCTGGTGGCTGCGCCACGCCTGCCCCGCGACCACCGCCGCGATCACCCAGCCGACCATCCCGCAACGGTCCCGCCAGGTCGGCTCGTCCCGTCCGCCATGGCTCATCGCCACGATCACCACGAACAACACGGCGAAGGTCAGCGCGATCGCCTCCTCGCGGCGGATGTAGGCCGCGACCGTCCCGAGTGCCACCAGTGCCAACACGGCCGCGCTCTCGTGCAGATACTCCCGGCTGTGATACGGCACGGTCAGCACGAACGTCGCCACCAGCACGGTTCCCGGCCTGGCCCGCCGCCAGGCCAACGGGATCGCCCCGCCGACCAGCAGCGCGACCCCGAGCGGGTCCAACGCCCGCTGCCCCGGCAACATCCACGCGAACCAGATCGCACCCGCGGCCAGGACGAGAGCGAGCAGGGCGTCCGCAACGGACGCCCCACCCAACGTCGATCGCTTCGTCACACCGCCATCTTCCGGGACGGCACGGGCGGTTCCACGGGCCGGGTCCCCACCGCGCCCACCCCGGGCCGTCGGGACAGCGGGCCCGGCCACCAGATCCGCCGATCCAGCGCCACGCTCGCGGCGGTGACCAGGAAGGTCCGGACCAGGAAGGTATCGATCAACACCCCCATCGCGACCACGAATCCGAGCTCCACCAGGGAGACCAGCGGCAGCAACATCAGCACCGAGAAGGTCGCGGCCAGCACGAACCCGGCCGACGCGATCACCCCGCCGGTGGTCTCCAGCGCGGCCGGCGCGGCCACCCTGACCGACTCGCCACGCAGCGCCATCTCCCGCACCCGGTGCATCAGGAAGATGCCGTAGTCCACCCCCAGCGCGACCAGGAACACGAAGGTCAGCAACGGCGTTTGTGCGTCCACGCCCGCGTATCCGAAGCCGTGCTCGAAGATCAGCCCACCGACTCCGAGCGAGGCGGCCCACACCAACCCGACCGCGAGGACCAGGATCAGCGGCGCGACCAGGCTGCGCAACAACACGATCAGCACGAGCAGTACGGCCAGCAGGACCAGCGGAACGACCACCCGGCGATCGCGGGCCGTAGTGTGCGAGGTGTCCATCTGCTGGGCGGTGGGGCCGCCGACCCGCGCGTCCGGCACGGCCCGCAACCGCTCGATCGTGGCATGTTCACCGGTCGACTCCGGTCGATCCTTCGCGAAGGCCAGGATTTCCGTCCAGCCGCCCCCGGTTCGAGCCTGCCGGGCGTGCTCGATACCCGCCGTCGCGGAGACCGCCCCGAGCACGGCCGAGGCCCGCTCGGTGCGCGCGAGCACCGAGATCGGCGCACCCGACTGCTCCGGAAAGGCCGCGCTCAGCGTCTCCTGCGCGGCGATCGACTCGGGCTTCGCGGTGAAGCCGTCGCTCTGCCGCAGCGGACCCGGCAGCGCGAACGCGGTCAACGCGCCCGCCCCGAGCAGCACGACGCCCGCCACGAGCACCGCGATCGGCCGCCGGGACACGCCGGCCCCGATCCGGGCGTACGCCCCGCGGCCCCGCTTGGGGACACTGCCGAACGCGGGCACGAACGGCCAGAACACCCGCCGCCCGAGCAACACCAGCACCGCCGGCAACAACGTCGTCATCACCGCGAGCGCACACACCACGCCGACCGCCCCGACCGGCCCCATCCCCCGACTGCTGTTCAGATCCGCGGCGGTCAGGCACAACAGCCCGACCACGACCGTCCCGCACGACGCCACGACGGCCGGCCCGCACCCGCGCAAAGCCGCCACCATCGCGGACAACGGTCGCTCGTGGACCCGCAGTTCCTCCCTGTACCGAGCCACCAAAAGCAGCGCGTAGTCGGTCCCGGCACCGAACACCAGCACCGTCAGCACGCCCGAACTCTGTCCGGTGACGGTGATCCCGAACACCTTCACCAGCCCGTACACCGTCGCCGAGGCAACCGCCACCGCGACCCCGGCACACACGAGCGGCACGACCCACAGGTACGGACTGCGGTAGGTCAGCATCAACAACACCGCGACCACGAGAACGCTGGCCAGCAGCAGCGTCCCGTCGATCGACGCGAACACCTCCTGCATGTCCGCGGTGATGCCCCCGGGCCCGCCCAACCGGACGGTGAGTCCGTCCGGATGGCGATCCAGCACCTTGCGGATGTCGGGCACGATCTCGTCCGGCTCCGCGCCACGCCGATCGATGGACAACGCGTAGCGCAACGTCGCGTGGTCGACGGACTCCTGCGCCACCGGCGCCGGCCCGGCCACCAGCGCATGCCGCCCGGCCACCTCGGCCACCTGCCCCGCCGCCAGTTCCCGGTCGGCGGCGGTCAAGCCGCCGTCGCGGTGGTACACGAGCTGCACGTCCATCGCGTCGCCACCGGGCAACCCAGCCTGCACCTTGGCCACTTGGGTCGACTCGGCGTTCGCCGGCAGATAGTCGACGGCCTCGTTGCGCTGCACGTCGCCGAGCTTGGCGGCGAACATCCCGGCCACCAGCACGACCAGCAGCCAACCACCGACGACAGCCCACGGCACCGCCCACCACCGTCCCCGCCGCGGCACCGGTGGGGCCTCTTCCTTCGCGAGTGTCTCCATGCCCCCAAGGCTTTCGGCCGACCGACCCGCGATCGTCGGGCCGAAGACCGATGTCCGGGTTACTCCGCACGAAGTCCGAGGACGCGGACTGATCCTGCGGGAGTAACGCCCGGGAGTACGGGTGGCGAGTCGAGCGGCCGGAACGGACGCCTCAAGGCCCACAGTCCGGCCCGGCCCGGTCCGGCCGGGATCGGCCCGGCGATCAGCCGCCGCCGAACCAGGCCGGCATGTCGAAGTGGAACGAGTCCCCCGGCGTCATCGTCCGCAGGTCCTCCTCCAGCGCGCGCAGCCGTTCCGCGCCCAACGTCCCGGCCCACTTCGCGCGCACCTGCTCGAAGATCGCCGCCGACTTCACCAGCGAATCCACCCCGTGCGCGGTGAGCCGAACCACCCTGCGCCGCGCGTCGTTCGGATCCACTCCGCGCTCGACGTAGCCCAGTCGTTCCAGGCCGTCGATCGTCTTGCCCGCCGCCTGCTTCGACACCCCCAACAGGCGCCCGAGTTCCACGGCGGTGGTACCGGACGGCCCGATGGCCTGGAAGACGAAGCCATGCATGGGGCGCACGTCCGGGTGGCCCTGCCGAGCCAGCTCCGCATGGACCTCGTCGATGACGATCCGAAAGGCCATCAACAGGCGCAGCGGCAGCTCGAAGCCCGGCGGCTCCGGGTCGGCATCGTCGGCGTTCGATCCGACTGCGGACGGGTTTCTTGACATGAATAGACAACCTGGTTCACTATTTAGACAACAACATTGTCGAATTCCTCGCAAGACCAGGAGACCACACATGCCAGTCGTGCGCAGCACCGACGCTCGGATCACCACCACCCCCAACGGCACCATGACCACCTTCGCCTCCCCCACCCAGGGCCGCACCACCGGCACGGCCCTGTGGCGAGTGGACATGACCCCGGCCGCCTCCGGCCCCTACCACTCCTTCGAAGCCGAACAGATCTGGACCGTCATCACCGGCGGCCTCACCGCCGTCATCGACGGCGACGAACTCACCGCCACCACGGGCGACACCGTCGTCTTCCCCGCCGACCTCCCACGCCAAGTCCACGCCGACCCCGAAACAGGCTTCACCGCCATCGCCACCGCCCCCGCCGGAGCCCGCGCCTACAACCCCGACGACATCACCCCGCCGGACGCCTGCGGCCTGGCCCCCAGGGACGCCGAACGCGTGCTCCCGCCGTGGACGATCTGACCCGTCCGGCAGGCGGCGAGCAGCGGCGGGGACCGACGTGGGGCGGCGGGACCAAGCCGCCCCACGTCGGTCGGCGACGTCGTGGTGGTTGCGGTTTCGCGCTGCCGGGACCGCCCCGGCTCGACCTCAGCGCAGGGGCGCGTCCGGGTACGTCACCGCGAGGGTGCGTTGGGCCAACTGCGCCAGGGTGCAGTGGTCTTGGCCCGGGAGGCCGGTGCCGACCCGGATCGCGGGCGGCGACGGCCAGGCCGCCTCCGCGCCGTGCAGGATCCCGGCGATCGAGCCCGCCAGCGGCGCGGTGGTGTGGATGTCCCAGCCGGCGCGCACGGTCAGGCCGATGCCCCGACCCGGATCGCCGTCACCCCACAACAGCCCCGCCGCGACCAGGCAGGCGTTGCCCAGCGCGTCCCGCCGGGAGCCGGTCCCGTACCGCTGATGCACCTCGGCAGCCGCCTGCTCCCAGGTCCGGCCGCGGGTGTGGGCCACCAGGACACCCTGAATCGCCCGCGACAACCGCGACTCGACCGGCACATGCCGTAACGAGACCCCGACCGCCTGGGCCGCGTCCCGCGCCGTGAACGCCGCCGCCGCGAGCGCCGCGCTCCACATCGCCGCGTACAGCCCCTCCCCCACGTGCGACACCGCCGCGTCCTTGCGGGCCAACCGCGCGGCCCGCCTGGGATCACCCGGAGCCGCGTACCCGTACAGGTCCGCCCGCGCCATCGCCTCGTCGGTCCCGCCGTGCGCGCTCGCCCGGGACGCCGTCGCCGGCGGCAACGCCCCGCCCAACAGCGCCTCGTACGCGGCCTGTTCGGCCGCACGTTGACGCAGGAACGGCAGGGTCAGCAGCCACAACGCCCCGACCTGCGCACTGGTGAAGCCCGGTCCGTACAGCTCCAACACCCGCAGGCTCAACACCGACCGGTCCATCGCGTCGCTGCGATCCTCCACCCGGGCGGCATCCGGCACCCCCGACCCGTCCGGAATGCGGGCCGCCTCGTAGGCACCGAGACAACGCCCGATCCAGCCCCCGTGCATGCGATCCAGCAACACCGCGCCGGATGGCGGCGGGTCGATGGAACCGGCCGGCGGCAGCCCCTCGTCGACGAGCCGATCGACGGCGTCAGCCGGATCGTCACGCCTCGGACCGTTCCGGCTCGGGCCGTTCCGTGTCGAGCCCTCCGCCGACAGGCGCTCCCGCTGCGGACGCCGCCGGTCGAAGCAGTCCCGCCCGCGCTCGTCTCGCCCCGGACGATCCGCGTCGGGACGCCCTTCGTCGAGACGCCCTTGATCCGGCCGATCCCGGCCGAGGCGACCTCGTTCCGGATGGGCCCTGCCCAGCAGGTCCCGCTCCAGACCGTCCCGGCCCCGGTCGTCCGCCGCGCGCTCGCCTCGGGACCCCTCGCCCGGAGCGAGTCGCCCGTCACCCGCCACCGGGTCGCGGCTCACCCCGTCGTCGCCCGAACCACTCCGCACCGAACGACCGCTCCACCGCAAACCTCGATCGCCACCGCCGCCGCCCTGCCCGCGATCGACCCACCTTCCGCGCCCCGAACCCACGTTGTCCGATTCCCGACCATCCCGAGCCGTCTCCGCCACGCGCGTCACCGCTCCTTCGCCGACCGACTCCGCCCCGAAACCGCCGCCCGCCCCGGCGCTCACCACCGCTCCCACCCGGTCCCACACACCCGCACGGGACAAGCCCCCTGCCGACGCCGATCACCTGCCCGACGGCGACTCCGGGTGCCCAAGCCCGCTCGTACCGCATCATGCTCCGGCCGATCGGCGAAAGACCAGACGCCCGAGACGACGGATTGGACCCAAATGTGATGCCCTATCACATGCCCTGCGCAGGCTATGGAACTGCCCTGGTCCGGGCTATTGGCAAGCCTTGACGAAGTTCAGACGCAACCCGCTGAAATTCGTCACGACCCAGGGGGTTCGCTGACGCCGCGAATCGCGTACCTTATCGGCCATGACCTCGGCTCGCGCCTATGACGGCGGCATCTACTCGCCGTATTCGGAGACCCCGATCTACGACCGGCTCGTGGCCGAACGCGGTCGGCCGGAGATCGGCCCCTTCAACCTCCCCGTACCGGACTTCGCCATGCACCCGCTCTTCGGCGAACGCCCGGCGCTCCCGGCCCTGCCGGCCCTGCCGTCGTCGTACTCGTCGCCCGCCCCGGCGTACGGGTCCACGTACGGCTCGTCCGCCCCGGGCTACGGCTACAACGCGCCCGCCCCGATGCCGGCGCTGCCCGCCGCGCTGCCGGTTCCGGCGCAATACGGCGGTGGCTCCCCGCAGTACGGCGCCGGTCAGTACAACAACGCGCACATGTCCGGGTACGCGTCGATGGCCCCGGCCGCGCCGCAGGCACCCCAGCAGGCCGTACACCAGGCGCCGCAGCCCGGCGCCGGGCAGTACGCCGCGCAGTACGTACAGCCGCCGCAGGTGCCGACGCCGCGCGTGCCGAACATGGGCGAGCCGGGCCAGTTCCCGCCCCGCTACTGATCGCGCGCCACCCGTACCACCCGCACCCCGTGCGGCACCGTCCCGAGCCGGCCGGCGCCGCACCGATCCCCCGTCGGCTTCCCCGGGCCGGCGTGAAACAGTGAAGGCATGCACCACCTCGCCTCCATGCACGTGTATCCGATCAAATCCGCACGCGGTATCGACCTCTCCGAGGCCGTGGTCGAACCGTGGGGCCTTGCCGGCGACCGGCGTTGGATGCTCGTGGACGAATCCGGTCGGTTCCTCAGCCAGCGCAAGAACCCGCTGCTGGCCACCGTGACGGTACGTCGAGAGTCGGGCGGGCGACTGGCCCTACACGCGCCCTCGATGGACGAACTGTGGGTCGAGCCGACCGCCGACGCGCACCTCGTCCCGGTGACCGTCTGGAACGACGAGGTCAAGGCCGCCCTGGGCTCCGACGACGCGCACACGTGGTTCGGCAGGTTGCTGGGGATCGACGCACGACTGGTGCATCTCGACGACCCGACCCGACGAATGCCCGATCAAGAGTATGCGGACGCGTCCGATCGGGTGAGTTTCGCGGACGGGTTTCCGCTGTTGCTGACGACCACGGGCTCACTCGAAGCGTTGAACGCCGTGATGGATTCTCCGCTGCCGATGAACCGGTTCCGCCCCAACGTCGTCATCGACGGGCCCGAGGGCTGGGCCGAGGACCACTGGCGCCGAGTCCGTATCGGCGAGGTCATCTTCCGCGTCGTCAAGCCGTGTTCGCGCTGCGTGATCACCACGACCGACCAACGGACCGGCGAACGCGGCCCCGAGCCGCTCAGATCCCTCGGCAAACACCGCCGGTTCGGCAAGAAGCTGATCTTCGGCCAAAACCTGATCCCCGAACTGCCCGCCAGCAAAGCGGGGACCCTCCGGGTGGGCGACCCCTTCGAGGTCCTCGAATCCGCCTGACCACCCGACGGATCGGCACCCGACCGGCCGACCGGGGCCGCACGCCCTCCCGGGCGGCCGGTCGGCGCAGGGACGGTGGTCGAGGAACTCGGCCCCGACGCCCACGTGTACGGCATCGGCACCTCGGCACCCGCGCCCGCCGCCCCACCCGCCGCCCCCACCGCGCCCGTGCGATTGACTGTACGGCGAGATCGGAGCACAGGGGGTCAAGACACCGATGACGACGACAACCAACGCAACGCCTCGGGTCCCGGACGCCGCATGGCTGGAGGCCCGCTTCGGCAGCGGTTCGCTCTGGCGGCCCGACGAGGCCGACCTTCCCGCGGAACTGACCGACCGCGAAACTCGCAACTTCCTCACCACCACCGGCTTTCCCGCCGTCGCGATCGACCTCGTCGAGTTCGACTCCACCCACCTACGGGACGCCGACGAGCCATATCTGTTCGACGCCGACGAACTGTACGGGCGTCGCTACCCCGACGACGACTCGCCGCCCGAGAACTTCTGCTTCACGATAGGCATGCACTTCGACCAACAACTCATGGTCGACACCGACATCGGCGAGATCAACCACTACGACCCTTCCGGCTGGGACCACGGAGACGGCGACAAAGGCATCGCCACCTCCTCGCTGCCGACCCTGGCCCTTCTCCTGGGCCTGGTCGTCGAACGACGCGATGCCTTGGAAACCGACGACGACCGCATCCGCCACGCCGCCATCGCCGAACTACGCGTGCACATGGCCGCGATCGAACCCGAGGTGGACAACTCCCCCTTCTGGGACAGCGTGTTCGACCACCTTTCGGCCTGACTTCTCCAAAGCCACCACTCCGACGCGCCCTGAACCGCCCCCCGAACGCCGCTCAAGGGAATCCCGTTCAGCTCATCGCTTCGCCCATCGCCTGTCGGAGATGGGTGGTTCGGTGCCGCGTCGGGTCGGCGGCCACCGCCGAGGCGAGGGCCGGCCCCGCCGCGTGCACGATCGAGACGTGGCGTTCGCCTCGGGTGACGAGCGTGTACATGAGAGCTCGGGTGTAGGCGTCGGCACCTTCGGAGGGAAGTACCACCACCGCACCCGGACGGCGAACGCCCAGAGACTGACGAGCCGTCAAAGCCCAACCGTGGCGCAGTTCGGCCCGCTGGACCGGCTCGGGAGCGGCCGCGCCGAAGGACACCACCACCCGGCCGTCCGGGAGAACGTCGCCCACGATTCCTCGAACCACCCCACCACCGGGGTCGCTCGCGGCCCGAACGACGCAGTCGCCGACGTCGATCGACACAGCGGAACTCCGGTCCTCGGGGCTCGGATTGAGCCTCGCCTTGAGCACCGCGTTCAGCGCGGTCGCCCCGGCAGGTCCGGTGGCGAGGGGCGCGACCACGAGCACATCCCGGGCCGCAATCCCGATCGCCCGCGGAATCGAGTCGGCGACCAGTTGGGCACATCGATGGGCGGCCTCCTCCCCGGTGCGGGCCGGAATCAGTACGGCGCGGCGGTCCGGGTCCTGGATCGGGGGCAGCCGACCGTCACGGATCCCGTCGGCAAGTGCCTCCAGCGGACCTTCGGGAACGGTCGGGGCGACCAGGGCACGGATCGTACCGGTGGCCGCGAGATCGGTGAACACCCTTCCCGGCCCGGTGGATTCGAGGCCGGCCGGGTCACCGGCGAGGAGGAGCCTGGCACCGTCCGGTACCGCCTCGAAGATCGCGGCGGCGGCGGTGACGTCGAGCAGGGTCGCGTCGGTGACCACGAGGAGGTCGAGTTCGAGCGTGCCGTCCGGGCCACGCTCCATCGCAGCAAGTTCCCGCAGCCCGACCGCACCCGCACCGAGCCGATCCCGGCCGTCGAGGGTCGGCGCGACCACGACCACGCGCAGGCCCGCCTCCCGGGCCTGCGCGGCGACGGTCAGAACCGCGGCCGGGGGTTCCTCACCGGGACCTGCCGCATACAGCAGAACCCCGTTGTCGCTCAGCGCCCGACCGAGCTTGCCGTCGCCGATCTCCGGCCACGGCTCAACCGTCGACAACAGCCGGACAACGGCTTCGGCGATGGCCTCCTCGGCAAGGGCATAGTCGTCGAGCGCAAGCAAAACCCCGCCGACGACGCCCAATTCATCGGGTTCCTCGAAGTCCTCCTCCAAGTCGCCGTCGATCTCCCCACTCTCACCGACATCATCGATACTCGCACCGGATCCCCCGGATCCACGCGGCGCAGCGGCAAAGGCCATCACCCGGCCCTCAGCGAGTATGGCCCGCAGCGCCGTGTCCGGATCACCCACCTCGAAGTGCGCGAGCGCGGCCCGCGCCGCATCGGCCTCGATCGCGGTATCCCCCTGACGGGCGGCCCGTCGCAGCAACCACAAAACGATCGCGCGCACCCGTCGAGGATCATCGGCGACCCAGCCGGCGCCGAGTGCTCCACGCGCGAGCAGGTCGGCTTGCCCGGGCGCGATCGCGGGTACCGCGAGTACCGCCCAGGGGTCCGCCGCCAGCAACTCCGCAGCCTCGTCCCCCAACGCGGCGGCCACTTGCGGCGCCATCCGCTCCGGGGCCCCGGCAGCGGCCAACACCCGAGCAACATCCGCAGCCACGGCGGCAAACGGCCGCCGATCCCGGTCCACCGGCGCCGCCGCAGGCAAACCCCCCATACCGGGCCCCACCCAACCCCCACCACCCGCCCGACCACCGGGTCGCGGCGAACTCGGCCCGCCGACACCGCCATCCCCACCCGGGCCGACCTCCGCCCGCACCTGACGCCGCTCCCCGTCGCGAGCATCCCGCCCGACATCCCGCGTCGACAACACACCGGCACCGGACGGGTCGTCCGCAGCCCCGCTCTCGGCATCCGAGCCCCGCGGCAGGACCGACTCGTGGTCGGCGATCGGGGCCGCAGCCACCGTCGGATCCGGAGAGTCCCGATCAGCAAGAGCAGCAACCCCACCCTCCGAAGTCGCCTGCGAACCAAACACCCCATCCGCACCGCCTACCGGCATCGGACTCGCAGCCTCCGAAGCAACCGAAACAGTGCTCTCGGGGTCCGGCCTCGATGCCGCCGCCGAATCCGCCGCGCCGGTTGCCGGCGATGCCGAGCTCGCGTCGACCGAAGTACCCGGAGCCGTGGTCTCGTTGTCCGGACTCGGCGGCAGTTCGACATCGTGCACCGATCGCGGGGCGGAAGAGCCGCCCTCCTCTCGAAGGGCGGACGGATCGGTGAGCGAGGGCTCCTCGCCGGCCTCCACGCGCGCGGCTTCGGCCGCAAGCGCGGCAGCCTCGGCGGTGTCGGCAGCCACGGCGGTACGCCTGCGGGCACGCTCGGCGCCGTCGGAGTGAGGAGCGTCGATATGTGCGACACCGCCGACGACCGTCGGGGCCTCGCCGCGCGCCAACCTTGCGAGTTGGTCGCGCAAGAGCGCTACCGGATCAGGCTTGTCGGACGCCCGGGTCGAGCCGTCCTCCCCAACCGCAGGGGCGGACTCGTTCTCCGCAGCACCGTTCGATTCGTCACCGTTCACGCCCACACCGTCCGCTCCACCGGCACCGCCAGTGCAACCTGCACCATTCGCTTCACCCACACCACTTGCACCACCCACACTGCCGCGCCACCACTCCTACCGCCGCGCCATCCACTCCACCGACAGCGCCCATTCTTCGCGCTCCCGTTCACCACACCCAATCCGAATGCGTTCGCGCACAAACACCCCGACCGATCCTGCCGACCACCGGCCCCGCGCCGCACCCACCAAGCCCACGACCATGGCGACACTCTCGCAGCCGTCGCCGACGCCACAACAAACGCGGCACAGACGGGCCATCCGAGCCACAGCCAAGGACGAGTGACCACACGTCCCGGCAAGCAAGGTGGCGGCCGGCCCAGACGAGCAGGCGAACCCCGATCCGGCTGCGGTTCCCCTGCGGGTGGCTCGGGTTGCGCCCCCACCCGCTCCACCCGTTACCCCCCGCTCGAACGCTGCGGTTCTACAGGCACCGGAGCGACCCGGTCAGGCCCCCAAGCCACCATCGTGGCCCTGGTCCACCACGATCAACCGGCTGCGGCAACGCATGGGGCCTTCCCCGGGCCCCCGAATACGGCTGCGGCCCGGCGCGTCAGCGCCCACGAGATGGGTGAGCCGCGTGATCGACGCGCGCAGCGCGGAGAGCGGCGGAGCCGCAAAACGTTGACTTCGTGGCCCGGAGCGAAGCGAAGGGACACGAAGTCACGAGCGAGG
>NZ_JBEXUX010000045.1:0-84734 GCF_040629175.1 Embleya sp. NPDC005971
TGGAGGTCGTGGACGCCGTAGGCGAGGACGCCGGCGGCGACGACGACGAGGCCGGCGCCGGTCCACAGGAAGAATTTGGCGAGGTTGATGCGGACGGCGCCGGCGTAGAAGAGGTAGCCGAGGACGACGGCGGTGGCCAGGCCGAGGGCGACGCCGATCATGGGTTCGGTGTTCTCGCCGGTGGAGCGGGCGGTGCCCCAGACGATGACGGCGGTCTCCAGTCCTTCGCGGCCCACGGACAGGAACGCGGTGAGGACGAGTGCGCCGGTGCCCATGGACAGGGCGTGGTCGAGTCGGCCCTGGAGCTCGGCCCTGAGGGCGTGCGAGGTGCGTCGCATCCAGAAGATCATCCAGGTGACCAGCAGGACGGCGACGATCGACAGGGAGCCGCCGAAGAGTTCCTGTTGCCTGAACGTCATCTCGGCGGAGGTCAGTTCGAGGGTCGCCTCCAGCGCGACGCTCAGCGCCACCGCGGCGGCCACCCCCAGCCACACGGCCGGCAACGCGTCCCGGCGCTCGCTCTTGACGAGATAGGCGATCAGGATGCTGACCACCAGGGCCGCCTCCAGGCCCTCGCGCAGGCCAATCAGATAGTTGGCAAACACAGGCCACCCCACCGCTCGAACAAATACCGAAAAATTAGGCGAGGCTAACCAAACCATCCGGGGGATCCGGCGTCAATGTGGACAAAGCAAAGCTCGGGTAACGGCGTGCCGCGCCGAATCGCGAATCGCCCGTCGCGGCGCACCGGACGCAACGCGCCCGGTGCGCGGTGCCCGGGTCAGGCGCCGGTGCCGTTGGCGGCGTGTGCGGCCAGCCGCAGGAACGCGCCGGAGAGCGCGGGCGCGGTCAGCGTGATCTGCCACGAACGTGCGCCGAAGGCGCGCAGCACGTCGCCGATCGCGTCGGCGGTGGGCGCCGAGGGTGGTGCCCAGGCGAGCCGGCGCACGTAGTCCGGCGCGAGCAGGTTCTCGGTGGGCAGCGTGTGCTCGTCCGCGATGGCCGCCACGGCCGTCTTGGCCGCGGTCAGACGCTCCGCGGCGGCCGGGTCCTTGTCCGTCCACGCGCGCGCCGGCGGCGGGCCCTCGTGCGGCAGCGTGGACATCGGCAGCTCCACCTCGGGCAGCGCCCGAGCCTGCTCGATCGCGGCCAGCCACACGCCAGCCTGGCGTCGGCTGTCCCGACCGGTGAAGCCGGGCAGCGCGAGCAGGGCGGCCACCGACGCGGGCCCGGCGAGCGCGGCCTCGACGATCGCGCTGTCCGGGATCACCCGGCCCGGCGAGACGTCCTTCTGGCGGGCGATGCCGTCCCTGGCCAGCCACAACGAGCGCACGATCGCCAACTGCCGACGGCGCCGCACCCGGTGCAGCCCGGACGTGCGCCGCCACGGGTCCACCCGGGGGGCGGCCGGCGGCGCGGCGGCGATCGCGGCGAACTCCTGCAGGGCCCAGTCGAGCTTGCCCTGCTCGGTCAGTACGGCCTCCAGCTCGTCGCGCAGCTCGATCAGCACCTCCACGTCCAGCGCGGCGTAACGCAGCCACGGCTCGGGCAGGGGGCGGGTGGACCAGTCCACCGCCGAGTGCCCCTTCTCCAGGGAGAAGCCGAGCACGGTCTCGACCATCGCGCCCAGCCCCACCCGGGGGAAGGCGGCGAGTCGGCCGGCCAGCTCGGTGTCGAAGATCCGCCGCGGCACCATGCCGACCTCGGCCAGGCACGGCAGGTCCTGGGAGGCGGCGTGCAGGACCCATTCGGCGTCGACGATCGCCGCGCCGAGCCCGGACAGGTCCGGACAAGCCGCAGGGTCGACCAGGGCGCTGCCCGCGCCGGCCCGACGCAGTTGGATCAGATAGGCACGTTGTCCGTAGCGATAGCCCGACGCCCGCTCGGCGTCGACGGCGACCGGTCCCGCTCCGGCGGCGAAGGCGGCGATGGTCTCGGCGAGCGCTCGCGGATCCGCCACGACCGGCGGTACGCCCTCGCGAGGTGCCAGGAGAGGGACCGGCGCCGGGGGGACCGGCGCCGGAAGTTCGGATGAGGTTTCGAAGGAGGCGTCGGTCACCCCACCAAAATAGCCCGCCCGTCCACCCGATCGGGCAGGTCCCCGCCAAGGTGGGCGCGCCACGGGCGGTGTACGGCGGTCGGAAACCGTACAAAATCCACCGGCACGGAATATCCGGGACATGCCGGGGCGCCGGATTCGGCCGGCGACATCGGGTTCGGGCGCCCTCGTGCGCGCGAGGCGGGTGCAGGTCGCGCGGCGAGCCGACCCGGCTCGACCGACCCGGGGCCGAGCGCGCCCGGGCCCCGACAGGCCGAATCCCGGCGGGTGGGTCCACCCGCCGGGATTCGGCTCTACCTGATGAGGTGTCCTGATGCTCTGCCGACCTGCGTCAGCTGATGATGCCCGCCCGCAACGCGAGGGCGACCATGCCGGCACGGTCGCCCGTGCCCATCTTGCGGGCGATGCGGGCGAGATGGCTCTTGACCGTCAACGCCGACAGGCCCATCGCCTGGCCGATCGCCTTGTTGGACCGGCCCTCCGCGACGAGGCGCAGGACCTCGATCTCGCGCGCCGAAAGCTCCCGGACGCCGGAGCCGGGCTCCGTCCCGCGCTGTTCCGACGGACGCATGCGGTTTGCCTGGGGCATCCCGTGGTGCATTCCCGCTTGCCGTGCGTGTCCAGGGTTCAGTCCCGCTCGCGCGCCGGTCACGACATAGCCCCGAACGCCCGCGGCAAGCGCGGAACGAACGGCACCGATGTCGTCGGCTGCGGAGAGTGCCAAGCCGTTCGGCCAACCGGACGCGCGCATCTCGGTGAGAAGCGTGAGTCCGGAGCCGTCGGGCAGGTGCACGTCGGCGACACAGAGGTCGCGCGGTGTACCGGCACGGGATCGAGCCTCGGCGATGGTCGACGCCCCGACGACGTCGCGCACACCGAGGGCCCACAGGTGGCGGATGACCGCGTCGCGAACCCGGGGGTCCGCGACGACAACCATTGCCGTGGGCTTGGAAGGACGGTAGGCAAGCAGGTTTGCAGGGTGATCGAGAAGTACCGACACCGGGCCTCCTGCGCAGTGATCGCGATTCCCGAAGAAGCGGCCCGACCAGCTACTCCTTCGGGGTGGTCACCCTGTCCTTCGGCACATATGGCGCCGGCCTTTAGAGGAAGATCCAAATCCGTTATGCGACGTTGACCCGGGTGTGTGACCGCGAGGTCTCGCAGTGCCGACCCGGCGTGTCAGGAGCCGGGTCGGGCGGGCCGGCGCGGTATGGCGACCACGCCTTCGCCCGAGACCAGCGGCGGCAAACCCGCGCAGGTGCACATGAGTTCGGTCCACGCCAGCAGGTGGGGCAACAACTCGTCGTCGGTCGGGGTCCAGGACGCCCGGACCTCGATCTCGGTCCGGGCGATCTGCCCGGAGAGTCCGCCGAAACCCTGCGAGGTACTGCGACTGACGGTGCCGCTGGGGGCCCGATAGGCGGCGCCGACCGCGTGCAGGGACTCGGTCAGCCAGGTCCAGCCGACCTCGGGCAGCAGCGGGTCCATCGCCAGCTCGGGTTCGAGTTCGGCCCGCGTCATGGTCACCACGCGAAACGTCCCCTCCCAGGCCTCGTGACCCGCCGGGTCGTGCAGCAGCACGATCCGCCCGCCCGCCAGTTCGTCCTCGTCCTCGCCCAGCGCGACCTCACCCGCGAACGCCGCCGACCAGGGGGCCAGGCCGCGTGGCCGGGACATCTCCTCCAGCACGATCTCCGGGCGCAGGCTCGCGGCCCGCCATCCGGCCAGCGCCTGCCGAAACTCCTCGGGCTCCTCGGATTCGCCGCCTGCTGCCATGCCTGGCAGCCTAGGCCGCGCCGGGGTCGTCAGGCCCGGGCGACGCGCCGGACGGGGGTGCTCGGTCTGGGCCGTCCGGGTGCGTCTGGGACCATGGCGGATGTGACCGAAACGAGCCTTCCGCACGCCACCGTCCGAGACTCGGCCTTCCTGCGGGCCTGCCGACGTGAACCCGTACCGCACACCCCGGTGTGGTTCATGCGCCAGGCGGGTCGTTCGCTGCCCGAATACCGCAAGCTTCGCGAGGGCACCGCGATGCTCGACTCGTGCATGCGGCCGGACCTGGTCACCGAGATCACCCTGCAGCCGGTGCGCCGGCACGGCGTGGACGCGGCGATCTTCTTCAGCGACATCGTGGTCCCGCTCAAGGCGATCGGCATCGACCTGGACATCAAGCCCGGCGTCGGTCCGGTGGTGGCCCACCCGATCCGCTCGCGCGCCGATCTCGCGCAACTGCGCGATCTGACGCCGGAGGACGTCCCCTACATCACCGAGGCGGTCGGTCAGCTCGTTGGCGAACTCGGCGCCACGCCGCTGATCGGGTTCGCCGGGGCGCCGTTCACCCTCGCCAGCTACCTGGTCGAGGGCGGGCCGTCGAAGAACCACGAGCAGACCAAGGCGCTGATGTACGGCGACCCGCAACTGTGGGCCGACCTGGTCGACCGGCTCGCGCAGATCACCTCGGCGTTCCTGAAGGTGCAGATCGAGGCGGGCGCCTCGGCGATCCAACTGTTTGACTCGTGGGCCGGCGCGCTGTCCGCCGCCGACTATCGCGCGTCGGTGCTGCCGGCCAGTACGAAGGTGCTGGCCTCGGTCGAGCACTACGGCGTGCCGCGGATCCACTTCGGGGTGGGCACCGGGGAACTGCTGCACATGTTCGGCGAGGCCGGGGCCGACGTGGTCGGCGTCGACTGGCGCATTCCGCTGGACGCGGCGGCGACCCGGGTCGGGCCGGGCAAGGCGCTCCAGGGCAACCTGGACTCGGCCGTGGTGTTCGCGCCGTGGGAGGCGGTCCGGACCAAGACCGACGAGGTGTTGGCCGCCGGGCGTGCCGCCGAGGGGCACATCTTCAACCTGGGGCACGGCGTACTGCCCAACACCGACCCCGAGGTGCTCACCCGGATCGTGGCGCACGTGCACGAGGTCAGCGCGCGGTAGGGCGGCGGGTGCGGGCGCCGGTGGTTCTGGGGTCGACGCCCGCGCGCTGCTCGGCGGCGTGGACGCGGGTACCGGGTCGGTGAGCTGCGGGGGCGCTGCCCGAACGGGGCCGACGCGTGGCCGGTTCCGGTCGCCGGGCGGTGCGCGTGAGAGGGTGCGGTGTGGACAGTTCGCCGGTGGTAGACGGTCGTCATGTCGTGGTCGTGGGGGGCGGAATCGCCGGTCTCACGGCTGCCTGGATGTTGCTTCGGGACGGCGATCCGCAGCTCACCGTCACGGTGCTGGAAGGCTCCGCGCGGATCGGTGGCAAGCTGCACGCGGGCACCATCGCGGGCGTCGCGGTCGACGAGGGCGCCGAGTCGATGCTCGCGCGGCGCAGCGAGTCGATCGACCTCGCGCGTGAGGTCGGCCTGGCCGCGGATCTGCAGCCGCCGACCACCGCGAGCGCGTCGTTGTGGACCCGCGGTGCGCTGCGGCCGATGCCGCGCGGCCACGTCATGGGTGTGCCCGGCGACCTGGAAACGCTCGCGTCGAGCGGGGTGTTGTCGGCGGCGGGCCTGGCCCGGATCCCGCTGGACCACGCGCTCGCGCCGCACCGCTACGAGGACGACGTCTCGGTGGGCCGCTATGTCGCCGAGCGGGTCGGCCACGAGGTGGTGGACCGGCTGGTCGAGCCGCTGTTGGGTGGGGTGTACGCGGGCAACGCCTACGACATCTCGCTCGCCGCGGCGGTCCCGCAGTTGTTGCCGATCGCACGCTCCGGCGGGTCGCTGGTCGCGGGTGTGCGCGGGCTGCTGGAGCGTGCCGCCCAGCGGCCGGGCGGCCCTGTGTTCATGGGCATTCGCGGTGGCGTCGGGCGGCTGCCGGTCGCGGTCGCGGGCGCGGTGGTGGCGACCGGGCGCGGCGAGATCAAAACCCGGACCACGGTGCGCGAACTGGAGCGCACGCCGAGCGGCTGGCGGCTGATCACCGGGCCGACGAACGCGCCGGCCGTGCTCGACGCGGACGCGGTGGTGCTCGCGGTGCCGGCGGCGCCCGCGGCGCGGCTGCTGCGGCCGCACTCCACGGTCGCCGCGGTCGAACTGTCCTCGATCGAGTACGCGGGCATGGCGCTGGTCACCCTCGCGTTCCGCCGCGCCGACCTGGCGGCGGTGCCCGCCGGCAGCGGGTTCCTGGTGCCGCCGATCGACGGCCGCCGGATCAAGGCGAGCACGTTCGCGTCGAACAAGTGGGGCTGGCTCGGCGATGCCGACCGCGACACCTTCGTCCTGCGCACCTCGCTCGGGCGGGCCGGCGAGCAGGCGGTGCTGCAGCGCGAGGACGCGGATCTGGTCGCCGACTCGCTCGCCGACCTGCGGGACGCGATCGGGCTGAGCGCCGAGCCGATCGACACGAGGGTCACCCGCTGGGGTGGTGGGCTGCCGCAGTACGCGGTCGGCCATCTGGGCCGGATCGCCTGCGTGCGCGACGCGGTGGAGCGGTTGCCCCGGCTGGCGGTGTGCGGTGCGGCGTACGAGGGCGTGGGCATCCCCGCGTGTGTGGCGAGCGGGACGGCTGCCGCGGCCGACGTCTTGGCGCAGCTCGCCGGGCCGCTTGCCCGCCCCGTGCGCTGACGCCCGGCTCGGGAGAGAGAGAATCGACCCATGACGCAAAGCACCGCGGAGAACACCCCGGAACCGGTCGACGCCGCAGCAGCCGTGATCGACGCCGCTCTCGACGGGGACGTCACCGGGACCGAAGGCGGGCCGGCGCCGACCCGCCCCAAGGCCCGCGACCTCAACCAGGTGATCAGGTACACGATGTGGTCGGTCTTCCGGCTCCGTGAACCGCTGCCCGTGGACCGGGCGGGCATGGCGGGCGAGGTCGAGCAGTTGTTCGAGCAGTTGCTCGACAAGGACGTCGTGGTGCGTGGCACCTACGACGTCTCGGGCCTGCGCGCCGACGCGGACCTGATGATCTGGTGGCACGCCGAGGACTCGGACGCGCTCCAGGAGGCGTACAACCGCTTCCGCCGCACCGACCTGGGGCGGCTGCTGGAGCCGGTGTGGTCGAACATGGCGCTGCATCGCCCGGCGGAGTTCAACAAGAGCCACATCCCGGCCTTCCTGGCCGAGGAGACCCCGCGCGACTTCGTCGCGGTGTATCCCTTCGTGCGCTCGTACGAGTGGTACCTGCTGGAGGACGCCGAGCGTCGTCGGCTGCTCGCCGAGCACGGGAAGATGGCGCGCGGCTTCCCGGACGTGCGGGCGAACACGGTGCCCTCCTTCGCGCTCGGCGACTACGAGTGGATCCTCGCCTTCGAGGCCGACGAGCTGCATCGCATCGTCGACCTGATGCGGCACCTGCGCGGCTCGGAGACCCGCCGGCACGTGCGCGAGGAGGTGCCGTTCTACACCGGTCGCCGGCGTTCGATCGGCGAACTGCTCGTCGGTCTGGTCTGAGTCACCTCCCGCGCGGCGGTCGAGCCGATCGGGCCCGACCGCCGCGCGGCGTCGCAGGCTAGGACGAGCTGCTCGAACACGACGACGAGCTCGAGCACGAGGAACCGCTGGAACAGGACGAGCCGCTCGAGCACGACGAGCCGCTCGAACACGAGGAACCCCCGCCCGCGCCGCACGAGGAGTTCCCGCCGCACGCGGCGTGGTGGCCGTGATGCCCCTGCCAGTCGGGGCCGTGCTGGTGGTGCCCGTGCTGGTGGTGGTGCCCGTGCGAGTGCTGCGAGCCGTATCCGTCGAATGGCGGGCCGCCCATCCACGGGGCGTCGTTCGAGAACCCGCCTCGTCCGTACCCCCGACGGGCGCGCCGGTCCGCCCACTGCCGGATCGGCCTGCGGAGCCGCCTGCGGACCTGCCGGAGGATGATGCTCCACACCGCGACGACCAAGAACACCGCTACAACGGCCCAGACCATGCCGCGCCCACCCCCTGTGTGCGATTGCCTGCCGTGCCTACTGCCCGCGCCCCCACGCGCGGCGTGCCAACCACCCGCGCCATCGCCCCCACCGGGACGGCTCGCGCGTCGTGAACACCTCGGCCAACGCCGCCGGCAGCGCGTCCCGCTCGCACAGGTGCGACGCGAAGGCGTGTACGTCCGCGCGGCTGCCGCCCTCCGCCGGTTTCGGGTGCACCAGTGCCCACGTCATGAACTCGCCCGGCCAGCGCGGCCCCAGCGCGTCGGCCAGTTCGGGCACCGCGCGCAGCGCCGAGTCGCGCCGCTTGGCGGCCAGTGCCCGGGCCTGGGTCCGCACCCGCTCCGGATCGAAGCCGGCCGGCGTGGGTCCACCCGCCACCAGTGCCGCGAGCAGTTCGCCCTGTTGCCGGGCCAGCCGTTCGCGCGCGCTCACGAGCGCACCGCCGGGCGGGTGAGCACCGCGCGGATCGCGGCCAGTTCGGCGGCCAACTCGCCGGCCGGCGGGAAGTCGGTGTCGCGCTCCAGCAGCACCCGCGGCGGCCGGTGCAGCGCGCACAACATCTCCAGCACCTCCAGGACCGGCGCGGTCACCGGGTGCGCGTGTGTGTCGTGCCACAGGCCGTCGCGCTCGACGCCGCCGGCGACGTGCACGTACTCGACCGCCTCCAGCGGCAGTTCGGCCAGTGCGGCGGCCGGGTCCAGGCCGTGGTTGACCCGCTCGGTGTGCAGATTGGCCACGTCGATCAGCAACCGCACGCCGGTGCGCTCGACCAGCTCGGTCAAAAACCGCGCCTCGCTCATCTCGTTGTCGGGCCAGGTCAGCAGGGTCGCCGGGTTCTCCAGCGCGAGCGGGACCGGCAGCGACTCCTGGGCGATCCGTACGTTCTCCACGACCACGTCGAGCGCGTCCCACGTCATCGGCGCGGGCAGCAGGTGGCCGGCCTCCAGACCGCCTGCCCGGACGAACGCGAGGTGCTCGCTGACCAGCGGCGACTCCAGCGCGCCCGCCACCTCGGCCAGCCGGGCCAGTCGGGCCGGATCGGGCCGGTCGGCACCCGCGAGCCCGAGGGCGACGCCGTGCGGAATCACCTCGACGCCCCGTGCGCGCAACACCCGCAACGACTCGGGCAGGTGCTCGACGCAGACGTTCTCGGCGATCACCTCGACGAAATCGACGCCGGCCAGGCGCTCGATCGTCAGGTCGATCTCCGGTCGCCACCCGATTCCCACCGCTGTCCGCATCCGCCAAGCATGACGGGCACCACGCACGGCGAAACAGGCGGACTTCCCTCGGTTGCGTCGCGCCCACCGGGCCCGGACGGCCCCTAGCCGCCGCAGCCGTCCGCCGTGCCGCCGCAGGAGCCCGCTCGGGCGCCCTGGGGGGACGCGCAGGACGTGTTGCCGCACCACGGGGACTGCGGGTCGCGGCTGCCCGGAGCGGGGGCGTTGCGGCGGAAGATCTCCTTGACCACCGGGTCGGGGAAGCGGTCCAGGCCCCACAGCGCGACCGCGCCCACCCCGTCGGCGCCCAGGGCGGCCACCGCCGCCTCGTCGCGGCGCAGCCGGATCAGCCGGCGCATCATCGGCGCGGTGGGCACCACCCGCTCACCGAACACGCCGAGCAGCAGCAGGCCCGCGACACACGCCTGGATGCCGATCACCGCGAGCAACAGACCCACCCACGGCAGCGCGCTCGCGGCTCCGTCGTCGGCGGTCACGAAGCCCGCCACGGCGGTGGCCACACCCAGCGGGATGCTCGCGAACAACGCCCAGCGCGGCAGCCGGCGCGGCTCCGCGTTCGGCCGCGCGACCAGACCGTCCGCGAACAACGTGGCGCCGATCGCCTGGATCTCCGGCGACGCGGCCACCCGCACGCGCAGTTCGCGCAGCGGCAGCCCGCCGTACTCCTCGTCGAGCACGCGCAATGGTGCGTCCGCCACCGCGTCCGGCTCGGGGGCGCGGGCGGCGACCACCTGGCCGTCCCGGCTCACGTGCAACGACCCGGCGCCGAGCAGGCGCAGGATGCACACGTCGGCCGCGCGGGCCGCACCGCCGGACACGAACGCGTACTCGGCCGGGCTCAGTTCGGTCAGGCGTTGCCGATCGGCCCGCTTGCCGCCACGCCGGGCGCACCCGATGGCGACGCCGAGCACGAGCGCCGTCCAGACCGAGTACGCGAGGAGTGGCAGCCACGGATTCATGGTCACCAGGCATAGCGGACGAACACCGCCCGAGTGACCCGATGTGAGCTTTGCCGCACCGGCCCGAAGCAGGTTTGCCGGCCGGGCGATCGACCCTGCGGCTCGATCAGCCCTGCGGGTCGGGTTCCAGGGTCAGCGAGATGGAGTTGATGCAGTAACGCTGGTCGGTGGGCGTCCCGTAGCCCTCACCCTCGAAGACGTGTCCCAGGTGCGAGCCGCAACTCTTGCAGCGCACCTCGACCCGGGTCATGCCCATCGACGAGTCCTCGATGTACTCGACCCGGTCCTCGGCCAGCGGCGCGTAGAAGGACGGCCAGCCGCAGTGGCTGTCGAACTTGGTGTCGGAGCGGAACAGCTCGGTCCGGCATGCCCGACAGCGGTAGACGCCGGTCGTCTTGGTCTCGGTGTACTCGCCCGTCCAGGCGCGCTCGGTGCCGGCTCGGCGCAGCACCCGAAACTCCTCGGGGGACAGCTCGGCCCGCCACTGGTCGTCGGTCTTCTCGATTTCGTAGGCCATGTTCACATCCAACACCGCACGGTGCCGCGACGTTCCCTCGGGGACGTCGCGGCACCGTACGATCGGCCCGGCCGGCCGATGCTCAGCGCGGGGCGTTGTTGCGGTCGCGGATCGCGTCCAGGATCTCCGGGCCGAGCAGGGTGACATCGCCCGCGCCCATGGTCAGGACCAGATCCCCGGGCCGGGCCAGCGCGGCCACCGAACCGGCGACGTCGGACCAACTGTGCTCGGTGCGCACCAGGCCGCCGTTGTCCAGCGCGGCGTGCGCGATGATGTTGCTGGTCACGCCCGGCTGCGGGTCCTCGCGGGCGGCGTAGATGTCCATCACGACCGCGATGTCGGCGGCGGCCAGCGCGCGGCCCATCTCCACACCCAACTGCTGGGTGCGGCTGAACAGATGCGGCTGGTACACCGCGATCACCCGGCCCGCGCCCACCGCGCCGCGCGCGGTGGCCAGGTCGGCGGCGATCTCGGTGGGGTGGTGGGCGTACGAGTCGATCACCCGGATGCCGCTCTCCTCGCCCTTGAGCTGGAATCGGCGGCGCACTCCCTGGTACTTGCCCAGGCCCTCGGCCATCCGCTGCGGCTCGACGCCCAGGGCCAGGCCGACCGCGAGCGCCATCACCGCGTTGGAGGCGTTGTGCCGGCCGGGCACCGCGACGGTGAACACCAGGTCGTCCTCGACGGCCTTGCCGCGCACCGTGACCCGGCTGCCCAGGCCGAGCGACTCGATCTCGACCAGGCGCAGGTCCGCGTCCGGGTGCTCGCCGACGGTGACCACCCGCAGCAGCGGCAGGGACACCGCGAGCCGCTCGCGCAGGGTGCCGGCGCCGGCGTCGTCGGCGGACACCACCAGGGTGCCGCCCGGGGTGATCCGGGCGGCGAAGATCTCGAACGCCTCCAGCACGTCCTCGAGCGAGCCGTAGTTGGCGTGGTGGTCCAACTCGACGTTGAGGACGACCGCGACCTCGGGCGCGTACTTGTGGAAGCTGCGGTCGCTCTCGTCCGCCTCGGCCACGAAGATGTCGCCCGAGCCGTGGTGGGCGTTGCTGCCGGCCTCGTTGAGGTCGGCGCCGATCGCGAAGGACGGGTCCAGGCCCAGCGAGGTGAGGCCGACCGCGAGCATGCTGGTCGTGGTGGTCTTGCCGTGGGTGCCGGCGACGGCCACCGAGCGGCGCCCGTCCATCAGCCGGGCGAGCGCGTCCGCGCGGTGCACGATCGGGATGCCCCGCTCGCGGGCGCGCACCAGCTCGGGATTGTCCGTACGGATCGCGGACGACACGACCACGCAGGACACGTCCTCGGCCACGTTGGCCGCGTCGTGGCCCACGTGCACCGTGCAGCCGAGTTGGCGCAGCGCGAGCACCTGGGTGGAGTCCTTGGCGTCGCTGCCGGAGACCCGGGCCCCGCGAATCGCGAGGATCTTGGCGAGCCCGGACATGCCGGCGCCACCGATGCCGACGAAGAACGGGCTGCCGAGGTCGACGGGCTCGGCGGGGGGTGCCATGACGCGGGCTCCTTCGAATTGTGGGACCCGGGCGGTTCGGCGCGGGCTCCCGCGATTGTGTCAGCTCACGTCGTGTGCGAAGAGCTTGAGCACCGGGACACCCACGTTCTGCCGGGCCCGCGAGGCCCAGTCGCGGTGGAAGACCTCTTCGATGAAGTGCGGGTCGGTGAGCACGATCACCTCGTCCGCGTCGTGCCGCTCGACGATCTGCTTGAGCGTGTCCAGCGGGTCGCGCCCCGGGGTGGTCTCGCCCACCGCGTTCGCGCCGGACGCGCGCAGGGCCGCGACGCTCGCGTCCAACGTACGGCGGGCGGCGGTCGCGCCGTCGTCCGGGTCGGGCTTCTCGTCGATGTCCTCGGCCGCCTCGTCCAGGCGCACCAGGGCCACGTCGTCCAGGGCCTGGAGCAGCTTGCGATGGTCGGCCTTGCCGGGCAGGACCACCACGAACGAGGTCTCGACGCCCTCGTGCAGGCTGGTGACGAACTCGACGTCCGCCTCGTTCAGGACCTTTTCGATGAGCAGCACGATCGTGTACACGCAACACTCCTTGATCCGGATGATCCAACCGCCGGGGCGGGTGTCTGTGCGCCGTCCGCCCAGGAGACCACCCTCCCACTCTCTCGGTCGGCGACCGTCCACGAGCGCGGGATATCGGCCGCCGGGCACGGGCGCGCGGGTGTGCCGGCGAGGCTCACGCCCGCACGTAGCGGGTGAACAGCGAGCCGTCCTCCTCCAGCACCGACACCGGGCGCATCGACAGGCCGTCCGGAAGGGCCGGACCGGCCAGGATCCGGTCGGCGGGACCGGCGGTCAGCAGCGGGCTCACCGTCAGGCACAGCTCGTCCAGGCGACCGCACGCGGCGATCTGGGCCAGCACGTGCGGGCCGCCCTCGGTGAGCTGCCGGGTCAGGCCGCGGGCCGCCAGTGTGTCCAGGGCACTCGCGAGGTCGACCCGGTCCCGTCCGGCGACGAGCAGGTCACCGTTTTCGCGGGCCGCCGCCAAGCCGTGCGGTGCGGCCTCCTCGCAGGTGATCACGATGGTCGGGGTGACCGCCTCGGTGAACAGCGGCGCGGTGAAGTCGATGGCCAGGCTGCGCGAGACGACCGCGATCACCGGCGCCGGCGGTTGTCCGGCGGCGGCGCGGGCGGCGGCGTAGGCCGGTTTGGGCTTGGGCGGCCGGTAGCCCTCCTTGCGGACGGTGGCCGCGCCCACCACCACGACGTCGGCCAGGCCGCGCAGCACTCCGAAGATGCGCTTGTCCGCCGGTGAGGACAGCCCCGCTGACAGGCCGTCGGGTGCCTGCGCGGCGCCGTCGAGGCCGGCCACCATGTTGGCCCGCAGCCAGGTTCGGCCGGGCGGATAGGCGTACGCCTCGACGAGGTCGACGTCGGGTTCGGCAGGGGCGCTGGGTACGGGAAGGAGACGGCGCATGCGACCGAGTTTTGCACGCGTCGTAGGCTTGATGATCGTGCCAGTAGTCCACGCCGTGTCACTCACCCGGCGGCAGCCCAGCGTCCCCGCCGACCGTCTCGTCGCCGAGATGGTTCCGCCGCCGCGCTTCGGCGACGTGCGCTTCGATACCTACATTCCCGATCCGAACCAGCCCGGGCAGGCCGCGGCCGTGCAGCGCCTGGAGCGGTTCGCGGCCGAGCTGAACGGGGACGGCGGGAACGGCCGGCGGCGCTGGTTCCGCCGGGAGAGCACGCCCGGCCCCAGCGGGATCTACCTCGACGGCGGCTACGGCGTCGGCAAGACCCACCTGCTCGCGTCGCTGTGGCACGCCGCGCCCGGACCCAAGTCGCTGTGCACGTTCGTCGAGCTGACCAACCTGGTCGGCGCGCTGGGCTTTCGGCAGACCGTCGAGGCGCTGTCCGGACACCGCCTGTTGTGCATCGACGAGTTCGAGCTGGACGACCCGGGCGACACCGTCCTGGTGTCCACCCTGCTCGGCAAGCTCGCCGACGCCGGCGTCAAGCTGGCCGCCACCTCGAACACGCTGCCCGACAAGCTCGGCGAGGGCCGGTTCGCCGCGCAGGACTTCATGCGCGAGATACAGGGGTTGTCCGCGCGCTTCGAGGCGTTGCGCATCGACGGCGAGGACTACCGGCACCGGGGCCTGCCCGCGGCTCCCGCGCCGATCGACGACGACGTGGTCGCCAAGTCCGCCGAGGCCGCGCCCGAGGGTGCCGCGCTCGACGACTTCCCCGAGCTGCTCGCGCACCTGGCGACCGTGCATCCCAGCCGCTACGGGGCCATGCTCGACGGGGTCACCGGCATCTTCTGGCGCGGCGTGCGACCGGTCCAGGACCAGGCGACCGCGCTGCGCCTGGTGGTGCTCGCGGACCGGATGTACGACCGCGAGCTGCCGGTCGTCGCCTCGGGGGTGCCCTTCGACGAGTTGTTCACCGAGGAGATGCTGGCCGGCGGCTACCGCAAGAAGTACCTGCGTGCGGTCTCGCGGCTGGTGGCGATGGCCCGCGACGGCGCGGAGCACGTACCGACCCGCTGACCGGGGCGGACGCACGGGTACGGCCGGCATCGGCCGTGCGCCGTGCGGGTGTTGTCCGTGGGCGACCGGTGTGCGGGTGAGGCATCATCGGACCCGGGTCCCGACGACGCGGAGGCAGCGGTATGGCGAAGAAGGCCGAACGCAGGAGTGCAGGCACGACCGACCGGGACCCGAAGGGGCGAGCCCCGGTGGGCCTGGGCGAGACATGGGACGAAACGGCCGTTGCGAAGGCCGCCAAGGCCGCGAAGGCCGGCAAGGCCGAGAAGCCGGAGAAGCCCGAGAAGGCCGCCAAGAAGATCGAGAAGGCCGAGAAAGCCGCCAAGGCCGAGAAGGCCGAGAAGGCCGAGAAGGCCGAAAAGGCGGAGAAAGCCGCCAGGAAGGCCGAGAAGGCGCTGAAGGCCGAGCGGGAGTTGCGGGCCGAGCAGGTCAAGGCGGCCCGAAAGGCCGACAAGAAGGCCGCCAAGGCGGTCCAGGCCGCAGCCGAGCGGGAGGCCGCCGAAGCGGCGAAGGTGGCGAAGAAGCTCGCCCGGCAGGCCGCCGAGCGCGCCGAGGCCGAGCAGGCCGCCGCCAAGGCACTGCGCCTGGACGTGGTCGCCCTCGAAGCGGTCGGCCCGGACGTCGTCGAGGTGGTGACCGAAGCCGTCGTCGAGTCCGTCCCCGAAACCCGGGTCGCCGCCGAGTCACCGCGCCTGCACGTGGTCACCGAGGCGCCCGCGGAGGCGGCCGAGCACCCGCGGACGGACGTGCCGTCCATCCGCGCCGTGCTCCGCCCGCCCGCCGGCCCCGTCGACCTGACCGCGATCGACCCACGCGCCACCCCCGGCTTCCGCGGCGACAAGGCCGACGCGCTCGCCGACGTCGCCGCGATGGCACCGCGACTGGCCGAGCTTCAGGAGAAGCTCTACGCGCAGGCCGTGGCCGGCGGTGCGCGCCGCCGGGTGCTCCTGGTGATCCAGGGCATGGACACCTCCGGCAAGGGCGGTACGGTCAAGCACGTGATCGGCCAGTTCAACCCGTCCGGCTGCCACATCCACGCGTTCAAGGCGCCGACCGAGGAAGAACTCGGACACCCGTTCCTGTGGCGGATCCGCAACCAGGTACCGGCCCCCGGCCTGATCGGCGTCTTCGATCGCTCGCACTACGAGGACGTGTTGATCGCCCGGGTGCGCGAACTGGTCCCGCGCCAGGTGTGGTCGCGCCGCTACGCCACGATCAACCGCTTCGAGCAGGGCCTGGCCAAGGACGAGGTGAGCGTGCTCAAGGTCTTCCTGCACATCTCGCCCGAAGAGCAGCGGGAGCGGTTGCTCGCGCGGCTGGACAACCCGGACAAGCACTGGAAGTTCAACCCCGCGGACATCGACGAGCGCTCGGTGTGGCCGCAGTATCGCGCGGCCTACGAGGCCGCGCTGGAGAAATGCGACAGCGACGCGACGCCCTGGTACGTGGTGCCCTCGGACCGTAAGTGGTACCGCAACTGGGCGATCAGCCGGCTGTTGCTGGAGCACCTCGCCGAGTTGGACCCGCGGTACCCGGCGGCCACCTTCGACGTCGAGGCGGAGCGCAAGCGGCTGCTGGACGCCTGAGCGGACCGGGCGGCCCCGAACGCCGGACGGCGGCGTCGACCGTCCGGCGTTCGGGCCCGATCAGCGCGGGCCCACGCGGACCACCGCGACCGAGGTCGCGGGCAGGCGCAGGGTGGTGCCGACCAGGCCGCGCCGGATCTCCGCGCGGTCGTCCCAGGCCGCGACGATCTCGGCCGCGCCGGTGCCCATCGGCAGCGTGGCGGGCTGCTCGGCCAGGTTGATCGCCGTACGGAACGCACCACGATGCACCATCAGCCAGCCGGCGGTCTCCTCGAAGCTGACCTGAACCCGGGTCAGATCCGGATCGGTCAGGTGTTCCCACTCGCGACGCAGCGCGATCAGCCGCTTGTACCAGGCCAGCAGCGCCGCGTGGGGTGAGCCCTTGAGCTCGTCCCAGTCCAGACACGAGTCGCGCACGGTTTGCGCGGACTGCGGATCCGGGATCTGCGCGGCGTCCCAGCCGTGCGAGGCGAACTCGGCGCGCCGACCGTTGCGCACCGCCTCGGCCAGTTCGGGGTCGGTGTGGTCGGTGAAGTACTGCCACGGGGTGGACGCGCCCCATTCCTCGCCCATGAACAACATCGGGGTGAACGGCGAGGTGAGTACCAGGGCCGCGCCCGCGGCCAGCAGCGCCGGCGGCAGGGTGGCCGAGATACGGTCGCCGGTGGCCCGATTGCCGACCTGGTCGTGGGTTTGCAGGTAGCCCAGGAAGCGGTGTGCGGGCATGCGTGAGGTGGGCACCGGCCGGCCGTGCGTACGCTCGCGGAACGAGGACCACGTGCCGTCGTGCAGCCAGACCCGGGTGAGCGTCTTGGCGAGTGTGCCCATCGATCCGAAGTCGCCGTAATAGCCCTGCCGTTCGCCGGTGAGCAGGGCGTGCAGCGCGTGGTGGAAGTCGTCGCTCCACTGAGCCTGGACGCCCATCCCGCCACTCTCGCGCGGGGTGACCACCCGGGGGTCGTTCAGGTCCGACTCGGCGATCAGGAACAGCGGCCGACCACTGGCCGCGGCGAGCTTGTCCACCGCCTCGGACAACTCTTCGAGGAAGGGCACCGCACGGTTGTCGGCGAGCGCGTGCACCGCGTCCAGGCGCAGTCCGTCCACGTGGTAGTCGCGCAGCCACATCAGTGCGCTGGCGACCAGATAGGCGCGCACCTCGTCGGAGCCGGGTCCGTCCAGGTTGACCGCCCAACCCCACGGTGTCTTGTAGCGGTCGGTGAAGTAGGGCCCGAACTGCGGGAGATGGTTGCCGGAGGGGCCCAGGTGGTTGTGCACCACGTCCAGGATCACGCCCAGGCCGCGCCCGTGGCAGGCGTCGACGAATCGTTTCAGGCCCTCCGGGCCGCCGTACGGCTCGTGCACCGCCCACGGGCACACCCCGTCGTAGCCCCACCCGTGCCTGCCCGGGAAGGCGGACACCGGCATCACCTCGACGTGCGTGACGCCCAGGTCGACCAGGTGGTCCAGCCGCTCGACGGCCGCGGTGAAGGTGCCCTCGACCGTGAAGGTGCCGATGTGCAACTCGTAGACCACCGCGCCGGGCAGCGGCCGGCCGGTCCACGCCCGGTCGGCCCACGTGTACGCGGCGTGGTCCACCACCCGGCTGGGGCCGTCCGGGCCGTGCGGCTGCCAGGGTGAGCGCGGGTCGGGCAGCGGGGCGCTGCCGTCGATCACGAACGCGTAGTCGCTCCCGTGCACCGCGGCCGGCACCTCCGCCTGCCACCACCCGGGCCGGTTCGCGTCCCGCATCGGCTTGCGGCGACCGTCGACGATGACGTCCAGGGACGACGCTTTCGGGGCCCAGACCTCGAACCTGACCACGATGGTTTGTCCTTTCCGGGAACGCGGGCGAACGGGTGGGAGAGTGCGGAGGGAGCGCGGGTGGGTCAGCCGCGGGTGAGCAGGGCCACCGGCAGGTCCTCCAGGATGTGCCGCAGCCGGGCCTGGCCGCTGTACGGGTTCCCGGTCAGCGCGTCGATCCAGCGACCGGGCGGCAGCGGGAGCAGGGCGCCGCCCCAGCCGCCCTTGGCCGCGAGGCCGGCCGGCAGCAGGGTGGCCACGGTGATCGCCTCGCCGCCGCGCACGAACGCGATCGCGTGTCGCGCCTCCTTGCCCCGGGCGAGCAGCGGCGCGTAGGTGCCGGTGAACCAGTCGGGATGTGCCCGGCGCAGGCCCAGCGCGGCGCGGGTGACGCGGAACTTGAGCGCGTCCAGGGGAGCGTGCTCGCGGCCGAAGTCGACCGGCGCCCGGTTGTCCGGATCGACCAGCGTGTACAGCGCCAGTTCGCCGCCCTGGTACACGTCCGGTACGCCCGGCATGGTGAGCTGGACCAGCTTGGCGCCGAGCGAGACGGCCCGGGCCGGTCGATCCAGGTCGGTGACGAACTCGGCGATGTCGGCACCGAGTTCCTCGTCCGCCAGGACGGCGCGCACGAATGCCTCGGTGGCCGCCTCGTAGTCGGGGTTCGGGTCGGTCCAGGTGGTCGCCCGGGCCGCCTCGCGCATCGCCTTGCGCAGGTAGTCGACGGCCCGGTCGGGCGACAACGGCCAGGCGCCGACCAGGGTCTGCCACAGCAGATAGGTGTCGTAGCCGTCCGGCCCGAAGCGGAACTCGGAGCGGTGCGGCCGGGACCAGTCGTTCCAGGTGTGCACCCGTTCGGCCCAGTCCTCGGGGACCTCGGCGAGCACCGCGAGCCGGGCCCGCACGTCCTCGCTGCGCTTGGTGTCGTGGGTGCTCAGCGTGGTCATCGTGGTGGGCGACATCCGCGCGCATTCGGCGTGGAAGTCGGCGATGTCCAGGCCGATCGAGTCCGGGGCGCCGCCGACCTCGTTCAGCGAACTCAGGCCGTACCAGCGGTAGAACGCGCGGTCCTCGACGCCCTTGGCCGCCAGGGCTGCCGCCACCTGGCCGAAGCGGGTGCCGAACTCGCCGTCCGCGAGCGCGAGTTCGGCGATCTCGCGGGCCGCCTCGGAGACCTGCCCGGGCACCCCGGTCAGCGCCCGGGCCATCGCCGCGATCGAGCCGGGACCGCCGCCGGGGTAGGGGCGGTAGGTGGGGAACGCGGTCAGCAGCGGCGGCAGGGCGCGGCCGATGTCACCGGCGCCCGCGACCGGTTCCAGGTCGTCCAGGGCGCGCCGCAGCCGGGCGAATTCGGTGGCCAGGCCGCCCGCGAGCACCTCGGCCTTCGCCTCCTGGGCGAGGTAGTCGAAGCCCTCGCGGACCCCGGTCTGCTCGCGGTGCAGCGCCCGCAGCGGCTCGGCACCCTCGGCGTCGACGAACAGGTTGTCCACCCGGCGCAGCGCGTCGTAGCCGGTGCTGCCGTGGCAGGCCCAGTCGGTGGGCAGCCGTTCCTCGTCGGCGAGGATCTTCTCCACCACGATCCAGGCGTTCGGCGCGGCGGCGTGCAGCCGGGCCAGGTAGGCGCGCGGGTCGGCGAGCCCGTCCGGGTGGTCGATCCGCAGCCCCTGCACCAGCCCCTGGTCGACCAGCCGCAGGACGACCTCGTGGGTGGCGGCGAAGACCTCGTCGTCCTCCTGACGCAGGGCGATCAGGCCGGCGATGGTGAAGAACCGGCGGTAGTTCAGCTCGCTGTCCGCGCGCCGCCAGTGCGCGAGTTCGAAGTGTTGGGCGGCGAGCAGTTCGTCGAGCGCGAGCTTGTCGGTGCCGGCCCGGAGCGGGAACTCGTGTTCGTGGTAGCGCAGCACGTCGCCGTCCACGATCAACTCGTCGGCGACCTCCTCGACCGGTCCGCCGAGCACGGGCAGCAGCACCCGGCCGTCGTGCCGGGACCAGTCGATGTCGAACCAGCGGGCGTAGGGCGAGTCCGGCCCCTCCCGCAGGGTTTCCCACAGCGGCCGGTTGAGCGACTCGGGCGCGGGCACCGCCATGTGGTTGGGCACGATGTCCAGCACGATGCCCAGCCCGTGTGCGGCGGCGGAGCCGGCCAGCTCGCGCAGCCCGTCCTCGCCGCCGAGTTCGGCGGACACGCGCGAGTGGTCGACCACGTCGTAGCCGTGGGTGGAGCCGGGCACGGCCTGCAGGACGGGCGACAGGTGCAGGTGGCTGACCCCGAGGGAGGCGATGTAGGGCACGGCGGCGGCAGCTTCGGCGAACCCGAAGGTGGGCTGCAACTGGAGCCGATAGGTCCCGGTGGGGAGCTGCGAAGGCGACGAGGTCATGCGGACTAGCTTCCCCGGACGGCCCCGGGCTACCACCCGCCGGGGTGGTGAAACCTGATCGGACGCGGCCGGGCCCGGTTCGCCGGGATCCGCCGGACCGGGGCCGGCCGCCCGATTCAGGGTCGTTGCAGGACCACCAGCGAGCGGGGCTCGACCGACTGGCAGGAGCCGCCGTCGACGGTCATCCGGGTCTTCGGCTCGTGCATCGTGGTTTTGTCGTCGGCCGTGTCGACCACGACGGTCCAGGTCGTGCCCAGGCCGTCGGGGATGGTGAACTCCTCGGTTTCGTGCGAGGCGTTGAACAACAACAGGAACGAGTCGTCGGTGATCTTTTGGCCGCGCGGGTCCGGTTCGGAGATCGCGTTGCCGTTGAGGAAGACCGCGACCGACTTGGCGGCGGCCGCCCACCAGTCGCCGTCGGACATCTCCTCACCCGTGGGGGTGAACCAGGCGATGTCGGTGAGCTCGTCGTGGGTGCCCTGGACGGATCTGCCGTGGAAGAAGCGCCGGCGTCGGAACACCGGATGCTCGGCCCGCAGCCGGGTCATCATCCGCATGAATTCGAGCTGATCGGGCACCTCGCCCTGGGGCCATCGGACCCAGGCGAGTTCGTTGTCCTGGCAGTAGACGTTGTTGTTGCCCTGCTGGGTGCGGCCGAACTCGTCGCCGTGCGCGATCATCGGCACGCCCTGGGACAGCAGCACGGTGGCGATGAAGTTGCGCTGCTGACGGGCCCGCAGCGCGAGCACGTCCGGGTCGTCCGTCTCGCCCTCGACGCCGTGGTTCCAGGACCGGTTGTGGCTCTCGCCGTCTCGATTGTCCTCGTGGTTGGCCGCGTTGTGCTTGCCGTTGTACGACACCAGGTCGTGCAGGGTGAAGCCGTCGTGGCAGGTGACGAAGTTGATCGAGGCGATCGGCCGCCGGCCGTCGTCCTGGTACAGGTCCGAGGAGCCGGTCAGCCGCGAGCCGAACTCGGCCAGGGTGCGCTCCTCGCCGCGCCAGAAGTCGCGCACGGTGTCGCGGTACTTGCCGTTCCACTCGGTCCACAACGGCGGGAAATTGCCCACCTGGTAGCCGCCCTCGCCGACGTCCCACGGCTCGGCGATCAGCTTGACCTGGGACACGATCGGGTCCTGCTGGACCAGGTCGAAGAACGAGGACAGCCGGTCCACCTCGTGGAACTGCCGGGCCAGGGTGGCCGCGAGGTCGAAGCGGAAGCCGTCCACGTGCATGTCGGTGACCCAGTAGCGCAGCGAGTCCATGATCAGCTGCAGCACGTGCGGGCTGCGCATCAGCAGGCTGTTGCCGGTGCCGGTGGTGTCCAGGTAGTAGCGCTTGTCGTCGGCGAGCCGGTAGTAGGACGCGTTGTCCAGGCCGCGGAAGGACAGCGTGGGCCCGAGGTGGTTGCCCTCGGCGGTGTGGTTGTAGACCACGTCGAGGATCACCTCGATGCCCGCCGCGTGCAGCGCCTTGACCATCGAACGGAACTCCTGCACCTGCTGCCCGCGTTCGCCGGTGGACGAATAGGCCGCGTGCGGCGCGAAGAAGCCGATCGTGTTGTAGCCCCAGTAGTTGCGCATGCCCAGGTCGGAGAGCCGGTGGTCGTGCACGAACTGGTGCACCGGCATCAGCTCGATCGCGGTCACGCCCAGGCTCACCAGGTGCTCGATCACCGCCGGGTGCGCCATGCCCGCGTAGGTGCCGCGGATCTCCTCGGGCAGCCCCGGGTGGGTGCGGGTCAGCCCGCGCACGTGCGCCTCGTAGATCACCGTGTCGTGGTACTCGGTGCGCGGCGGCCGGTCGTCGCCCCAGTCGAACCAGGGGTTGATCACCACCGAGGCCATCGTGTGCGGCCCGGAGTCGGTGGTGCTCATCAGGTCCGGGTGCTCGAACGAGTAGCCGTACATCGACTCGTGCCAATGCACCTCGCCGCACATCGCCTTGGCGTACGGGTCGAGCAGCAGCTTGTTCGGATTGCACCGGGCGCCGGAGGCGGGGGCGAACGGGCCCTGGACGCGGTAGCCGTACCGCTGCCCGGGCTGGACACCGGGCAGGTAGGCGTGCCGGACGAACGCGTCGGCCTCGCGCAGCTCGATGCGCTGCTCGGCGCCGCCCTCGTCCAGCAGGCACAACCAGACACGTTCGGCGGCCTCCGAGAAGACCGCGAAGTTGGTGCCGGCGCCGTCGTACGTGGCGCCGAGCGGATACGGATGACCGGGCCAGACCTGCATGAGCAACCTGCTTTGTCGCGGATCGTGCTTCGGCAGCTTGCAGTCTCCCGTACCGAACCGGATTCATGTGCGAGATCCGCTCCGGCGTCCCCCGGTCGGGTGGATTTCGAGCCGGATCGGTGGGCGTGCGCGCCGTGCCACCGATCGGTTGCCCGCACCGGATCAGATCCAGTCGAGCAATTCCGCCGCGAGGACTTCCTCTCGGCACGGCCATACGTCGCCGCACGAGCACACCGCGCCGTCGGCGCCCGCGGGCTCGGCGCGGTGGTGGTGCGCGAAGATGTCCGCGACGACGTCTCGGTACTTGGCGAAATCGTCCTCGGTGCCGGTACGTCCCGCCGGGATCCTGCCGTTCGTGGCCAACATGACGACCTCCTGGGTGCCACGGTTCCTGCCGCATGAGACGGACCGTCGAGCCGTCCCGGTTGCGGTCCGGAACAGGTGGAGGGAAGACCCTCTGCCGTCCGGCAATTGTTCCGAGACGTCATCGTGCCGCCGGGCAGAAATTGCCAGAGCGTGTCGAGTCCCCCCAATCGCCTTACGCCATCCGGGTAATGCCCGCGCGTGCATCACTCGAACGGGGTATACGACCCGGCCCGCGCGGGCTCCCCGAGGTCACCGGGTTTCGCTATACGCTCGTTCGGTTCCGGCTCGACGACGAACGGATGGGACGCGATGGCCGATCGGGAATCCGACTCGCCACCCTCGACGACCGATGATCCTGCGGAGGGCCCGAGTACGACCGGCCTCGGCGGCGGGAACGGCCCGACCTTCGGCGACGGCGGGGACACCTTCCCGGATCCGTACGCCGGCTACGCGGACGGCGAGTCCGCGAGCGGGGCGGCCGGGCTCACCGACAGCGGCTCGTTCGCCTTCGACGCGTCGGTGTTGCCCGGGCCCCGGCACGCGGCGACCGGGACGGCCGTGCTGGACGGTTCGAGCCCGCCCGACCCGCTGCCCGGGATAGACCCCGCGACGCTGACCTGGACCGAGGACGACTGGGCGGGCGCGCTGTTGCGGGCCCGTCGGGCCGGCCGGGCGTACGTCTACCTGAACCTGATCGAACAGCGGCTGCGCGCGGTGATCGGCGCGGTGCTGATCCCGGTCTACGGGCCCGGCGAGCACCCGCACGACGACGGTGCCTGGGTGCTGGCGGCGGCCGGCAACGCGCAGAACGAATGGGTCGAACGTGCCGAGGCCGTGCGGGAGATGAGTCGCCGGCGCGGCTACATCGTGGACCCGGCCGACGACGAGCTGATCGCGTTCCTGACCCTGCCGCAACTGCGCGAGCTGATGGTGCGCAACTGGTGGTGCTTCGAACCGTTCCTGCCGGACCGACGCAAGCTGGAACGCGCCCTGGAAGAGGTCGAGATCGGCCGGCACATCGTGGCCCGCAACCGGGTGCTCTCGCCCGACGTGCTGGCCCAGGTCGAGCGTGCCTGCCTACGGGTGCTGGCGATGCTGGACGGCCCGCTCGCCGAGCGAGGCGATCGGCGGCTGGCCCTGGACGCGGTCGAGGAACTGTTCGCCGGGCGCTACGCGGACGTGGTGGGGGTCTTCCAGGACCGCTCCGCGCTGCAACGCCGCCTGCCGTTCGCCGACCTGGTGGAGGGCGCGCGCGGGATCGACGCGATGGGCGTCTCGCTCAACCTGCTGTGCCAGAACTACTCGGGGCGCGACCTGACCCGACTGGGTTCGAGCGGCTGCGAGATGCGGTTGTTGTTCCTGAACCCGGCCGGGGACGCGATGAAGCAGCGGGAGAAGGACGAGGGCATCAAGAAGGGACTGCTGTCCCGGATGACCACGCTCAACATCCTGCACCTGCGCCGGATCCGTTCGAAGCTGCGCGAGCCCCGACGGATCGAGATCCGGCTGTACGACGAGGCGCCCCGGTTCGCCGCGTACCTGGTGGACGGGGACGTGGGCCTGATCCAGCCGTACCTGCGGCACGCGCGCGGGGTCGAGTCACCGGCGTTCGTGCTGCGCGCGCACGCGGCCGAGACGCGCGGGCTCTACCCGTTGTTCCAGGAGGAGTTCGAGCAGCAGTGGGTGGACAGCAAGCGCACGTCCTGAGCGCGCTCGCGGCCCGGTCAGAACGCGTGCCAGCGGGCGTCCGGGTCGTCGGTGCGCAGGGTGCGGACCCGGTGGTGGAACTCCTCCTCCGCCGCCGGGTTGCCGGGCACGTGCTGGGCCACCCACGCGGTGGCGGCCAGTTCGCGGGTGTCGCGCAGCACCCGGTAGCCGGGCCACTCGGTGACGTCGAATCCGTACTTCTTCGCGAACCGTCGCTGCGCGCCGTCGGGCAGGCCGTAGCGCGCGGCGGCCATCGGGGTCAGCACCAGGTCGTACTCGCGCAGGTCGTGGGCCGCGGTCTCCCAGTCCAGCAGCAGCGCCCGGCCGCCGTGCACGCCGACGTTGCGCAGCAGCGCGTCGCCGTGGATCAGGCCCGGCTCCAGCGCCGGGGTCAGCTCGCGGCAGGCCGCCTCCAACGCGTCCCGGCGGGCCAACAGATAGCGGCGATCCTCCAACCCCACGGCGGCGTCGGCCGAATCCAGCCAGGTCTCCACGAGCGCGAGCGGGGCCCGGGCGGGCAGCGCGAACGGCGGGGTGGGCAGCGCGTGCAGCTTCTTGAGCAGTCGGGCCAGGTCGACGACGTCCGGTTCGCGCTCGGCGGGCGACAACAACTCCCAGAAGGTGACCGGGCGGCCGTCGACGGACACCGGCTGCGGGTCGATCCCCGGCGCGGGGCGTACCGCCGGGAAGTCCTGTTCGGCGAGCCAGCACGCGACCGCGATCTCGCGGCGCGCCCGCTCGGCCATGTGTGCCCCGCGGGCCACCCGGACCACCAGGCCCGCACCCGGCAGGGCGAACACCGCGTTCTCGCCGAAGGCGAGCAGCGTGGCGTCCGCGGCCGGCACCGCGACCTTCGCACACGCGCGTAGGAGCACCGACCGTTCGCCTGCCACCGAGTCGATCACGCCGGTGATGGTAGCCGGTTCGAGCCGGTTCGGGGTCAGGCGGAGCGCCGGGATCGCACCGGCAGTGCCGCGTCGTAGCGGTCGAGCACCAATCGGGCGATTTCCTCGGTGTCCGCGACCGGCTCGGTGACCGGCTCCGCCCCGGCGGCCAGGGCCTGTCGGAGGATGCGGTCCGGCAGGATGCCCGGGGCCAGCATGCACGACGCGACGGCGACGCGTTCGGCGCCCAGCGTGCGCAACTCCTCGATCGCCGCGCCGATCGTGGAGCCCTGGTGGACGGAGGCGAACGCGGGGACCACGGCGCACCAACCGGTACGCCGCCACTCCCGCGCGACGATGGTGGTCACCGCGTTCGCCTCCGGATCGGTGGAACCGGCGGTGGCCAGGACGACGCCGTATCGGCTGTCTCCGGGCCGTACACCCGCCTCGCGCATGCGCCGGTCCAAGGCTGCCAACAGCAGCGGGGAAGGGGCCAGTGTGGCCGCCTGACGCACGGTCAGCCGGCGATGGCGCAGCACGTGGGGCACGTCCTGCTTGGCGTGGAACGCCGGGGTGAACAGCAGCGGCACCGCGATCACGCTGTCGGCGCCGGCGTCGGCCAACTCGTCCAGTCGCTCGGGCACCCGCGGGCCGCAGTGGTCCAGGTAGCCGATGTCCACCCGCAGCCCCGGCCGCAGCGCGCGAACCCGTGCGGCCAGGGCGGCCATCGCCGCGGCGTGCCGGGGATCGCGGCTGCCGTGCGCGACGGCCAGGAGCGGGGGAACGGGAGTCATGGCGTGGGCTACCTGCTCGTGGCCAGGCCGCGCTGGCGCAGCACCAGGCGTTCGACGGGGGTGAAGACCAGCATCTCGATGCCGATACCCACGATCAGGATCATGAAGACCGCGGTCAACATCATCGGCATGTCGCCCAGATCCCGGCCCTGGTCCATCAACTGGCCCAGCCCCGACCCCAACTCCGGTCCGGCGGCGATCAGTTCGGCGGCCATCAGCGAGCGCCAGGAAAACGCCCAGCCCTGCTTGAGGCCGGCCACGTAGCCGGGCAGCGAGGCGGGCAGCATCACGTGCCACACGCTGTTGAAGCCGCGGGCGCCGAGCACCCGACCGGCCCGCAGGTACAGCGGCGGGATCTGGTCGATGCCGGCCACCAGGCCGTTGGCGATCGAGGGCACCGCGCCCAGCAGTACGACCGCGTAGATCGCGCTGTTGTTCAGGCCGAACCAGATCACCGCCGGCGGCACCCAGGCCACCGAGGGCAGCGACTGCAGACCGGACAGGATCGGGCCGATCGCGGCCCGGATCCAGCTCACCCGGGCCACGATCAGGCCCAGCGGCGTGCCGATCGCGACCGCGATGAGGAAGCCCAGGATGCCTCGGGAGAGGCTGGTCCACAGGATGTCGAAGACGGTGCCCTTCTTCCACTGCACCATGAACGCGTCCCACACGTCCTGCGGGCTGGGCAGCGCGTAGCGGGGCTTGACCTCCATCGAGTAGGCGATCTGCCACACGGCCAGCACCAGCAGGATCGCGACGACCGGCGGAAGCACCTTCTCCAGCAGCACGCGGGAGAAGGGCTTGCGCTCCTTCTCGTAGCTCTCCAGGGCGTCCAGGCCGGCCTCGAGCCCGGCCAGGTCCTCCTCGGCGTGCCGGTCCGCGGCGTCGGCGCCGATCTCGGGGTCGGTCTTCGTCAGATCAGGCGCGGCCATGGCGGCGGATCTCCCCTCTCAACTGGTCGGTGATCTCGACGGACAGCTCGGACACGCCGGTGGATTCGATCCGGCGCGGCTGCGGGATGTCGATGGTCCACTCCCGGGCGATCCGGCCCGGGCGCGAGGACATCAGCACCACCCGCTGGGCGAGCCGGACCGCCTCGCGCACGTTGTGCGTCACGAACACCACCGAGCGGCCGGTCTCCGCCCAGATCCGGGTCAGTTCGTCGTGCAGCACGTCCCGGGTGATCGCGTCCAGCGCGGCGAACGGCTCGTCCATCAGCAGCAGATCGCCGGCCTGGGCGAGCGCGCGGGCCAGGGCCACCCGCTGGCGCATGCCGCCGGAAAGTTCGTGCACACGCTTGTCGTGCGCGCCGCCCAGGCGGACCAGCTCCAGCAGCTCGTTCGCCTCGGCCCGACGCCGATCGCGCGGCACACCGCGCAGTTTCAGGGCCAGTTCGATGTTCTTGCCCGCGGTCAGCCACGGGAACAGCGCGTGGTCCTGGAACATCAGCGCGGGGCGGTCGCCGGTGACCTCGATGGTGCCCGAGGTGGGCCGGTCCAGGTCGGCGATCAGGTTGAGCAGGGTGGACTTCCCGCAGCCCGACGCGCCCAGGAGGCAGACGAACTCGCCCGGGGCGACGGTCAGGTCGATGCCGTCCAGGACGGGCGTGCCGCCGCCTCGGCCGAAGACCTTGGTGACCTGGTCGAGGCGGACCGCGTAGCCGGTCTCGACGGGGGTCGTGGCCGTGGGCGTGGCCTCGCTGATGGTCTGGGTCATGTCCGGATCACCTCTCTCGGTGGGCGCGTCGGGCGGGAAGTGCTCGGCCGGGCGCGGTGGCCCGGGCGGAAAGCGGCGCGAACGCTACTTCTTCGGGCCCAGACCCCCGTCGCTCACCGGGGGCTTGCCGGCGGCGGCGAGGACCTTGTTCAGGATGGTCAGGTCGTAGATGCCGTGGATGTCGAGCTTCTTGGTCACGCCGACCGCGACGCCGTCGTCGGAGAGCTTTTGCAGCGAGGCCGCGAGCGGGTCGTTGGTGATCGCGATGTTGGGCCAGGACGCGTCGAGCACGTTCTGCGCGAGCGGCTTGCCGGCGAATTCGGTGATCTTGGCGTTGACCGCGGCCTTGGCCTTGTCCTGGTTGTTCGCGGCCCAGTCGTTCGCGGCGACCTGGCCCTTGAGCAGCGCCTCGACGGTGTCCGGGTGCTCCTTGAGGAACTTGGTGGACACGATCAGGTCGGTGGTGACGAACTTGCCTTCCGGCCACAGCGTGCGCTCGTCCACGAGCACCTTGGCGCCCGCCTCCAGGACGAGTCGGGTGGCCCAGGGCTCGGGCAGCCAGGCGCCGTCCAGGTCGCCCTTCTGGAACGCGGCCAGGGTCTGCGCGTTGTCGGTGGGCACCACGCTCACGTCGCCCTTGCCGGAGGTGTCCACGTTGTAGCCGGCCTTCTTCAGCCAGGCCCGCAGCGCCACGTCCTGGGTGCCGCCGAGCTGCGGCGAGGCGATCTTCTTGCCCTTGAGGTCGGCGGGCAGGTTGATGCCCGGCTTGACCACCAGGGACGCGCCGCCGGAGGTGGCGCCCGCCACGATCCGCAACAACTCGCCGTTGGTGCTGGTGAACCCGGAGATGGACGGGTTCGGGCCGATGTAGGTCGCGTCGATCGAGCCGCCCTTGAGCGCCTCGATCGCGGCCGGTCCGGCGTTGAAGACCTGCGGCTTGATCTCGGTGGTCCCCAGCTCCTTCGCGAAGAAGCCCTCGCCCAGACCGATCAGCGGCGTCGCGTGCGTGACGTTGGCGAAGAAGCCGAGTCGGATCTGCGAGGCCGAGGTGCCGACCTTGGCGCCGCCGGAAGCCGGGGCCGCGCCCGCGGCCGGCGCCTTGTTCTTGTCGTCCTTCTTGTCCTCGCCGTAGCCGCACGCGGACAACGCGAGCAGCGGCAGGAGGAGGGCGGCAACGAAGCCGGTACGTGTCGATCTGCGACGGTTTGTCCTGAAAACGGACATGCGGGGACCTTCCCTCGGGCCCGCGCGTTGTGCGCGGGCCGGGATGACGTGTGTGGTGGACGGCGGCGGGCGATGTCACGGGTGGGACTGACGGAGCGTCAACAGCGGGTCGTCAGACCCGCGATCGAGTCAGCCCTGACATCGACCCGGCGCGGCGAACGCGGCGCCGGCCATGCCGGCGGTGAGCGTCGAGCCGTCGGCCTCGTCGATCAACAGGAAGGAACCGGTGCGCCGCCCGACGGCGTAGTCGTCGAGCGCGAGCGGTTGGGCCGTGCGCAGGACGACCCGGGCGATGTCGTTGGCGCGCAGCTCGTTCAGGTGCTGCTCGTGACCCAGCACGCCCTCGATCGGGGCGTTCAGGTCCAGGCGGTAGGCGATGTCCTTGACGATCGCCTTGACCGTGCGGGTGGTGTGCTTGAGCAGGACCCGGTCGCCGGTGCGCAGCGGGCGGTCGGCCACGTGGCACACGGTGGCCTCGACGTCCTGGGTGGGCCGGGGCGCCGAGTCGACCGGCGCGATCAGGTCGCCGCGCGAGATGTCCACGTCGTCGGCCAGCCGCAGGGTGACCGACTCGCCCTGCCGGGCCTGGCGTACCGCGACGCCGAGCCGGTCGATGCCCGCGACCGAGGTGCGCTGTCCGGACGGCAGCACCACGACCTCGTCGCCCTCCCGGAACACCCCGGAGGCGATCTGGCCGGCGTAGCCGCGATAGTCGCGGTACTCGTCGTCCGACTGCGGACGCAGCACGTACTGCACCGGGAAACGCGCGGGCTCCAGCGTCGGGTCGGTCTCCACCGGCACCGTCTCCAGGTACTCCAGCAGCGTCGGCCCGGAGAACCAGTCCATGTGCGGGCTGGGGTCCACCACGTTGTCGCCGCGCAGCGCGGAGACCGGGATCGAGCGCACGTCCGGCACGCCCAACGCCTTGGCGTACTCGGTGAACGTGTTGGCGACCTCGGCGAAGCGCTCCTCGCTGTAGTCGACCAGGTCCATCTTGTTGACCGCGAGCACCACGTGCGGCACCCGCAGCAGCGCCGCGACGGCCGCGTGCCGACGGGTCTGCTCGACCACGCCGTTGCGCGCGTCCACCAGCACCACGGCCAGCTCGGCGGTGGAGGCGCCGGTGACCATGTTGCGCGTGTACTGCACGTGGCCCGGGGTGTCGGCGAGGATGAACCGGCGCTTGGCGGTGGCGAAGTAGCGGTACGCGACGTCGATGGTGATGCCCTGCTCGCGCTCGGCCCGCAGCCCGTCGGTGAGCAGCGCGAGGTCGGCCTCCTCCTGGCCGCGCTCGTTGCTGACCCGGGTGACCGCCTCGAGCTGGTCGGTCAGCACCGACTTGGAGTCGTGCAGCAGCCGGCCCACCAGGGTGGACTTGCCGTCGTCGACGGAACCGGCGGTGGCCAGCCGGAGCAGACCCACCCGCTCGTCCGCGACCGACAACGCGTCCGGGGAAATCTCGGAAGTCCCACTCATGGCTAGAAGTACCCCTCGCGCTTGCGGTCCTCCATCGCGGCTTCGGACATCTTGTCGTCCGCGCGCGTGGCCCCTCGTTCGGTCAGCCTGCTCACTGCGATCTCGGCGATCACGTCCGCCACCGTCGTGGCGGGGGAGTCGACGGCGCCGGTGCAACTCATGTCGCCGACCGTGCGGTAGCGCACCACGCGCCGCACGACCTCCTCGTCGGCCCTGGGCCCGCCCCACTCGCCGGGCGAGAGCCACATCCCGCTGCGTTCGAAGACGTCCCGCTCGTGCGAGAAGTAGATCTGCGGCAGCGCGATCGCCTCCCGCTCGATGTACTGCCACACGTCCAGCTCGGTCCAGTTCGAGATCGGGAACACCCGCACGTGCTCACCCACGCGGTGCCGGCCGTTGTACAACTGCCACAGCTCGGGCCGCTGCCGGCGCGGATCCCAGGCGCCGAACTCGTCGCGCAGCGAGAACACCCGCTCCTTCGCGCGGGCCTTCTCCTCGTCGCGCCGGCCGCCGCCGAACACCGCGTCGAAGCGGTTGGACTCGATCGCCTCCAGCAGCGGGACGGTCTGCAACGGGTTGCGGGTGCCGTCCGGACGCTCGCGCAGCCGGCCGTTGTCGATGAAGTCCTGCACCTTGGCCACGTGCAGCCGCAGGTTGTGCTCGGCCACCACCCGGTCGCGATACTCGATGACCTCAGGGAAATTGTGTCCGGTATCGACATGCAGGAGCGCGAAGGGGACCGGCGCCGGCCAGAACGCCTTGCGCGCCAGATGCAGCATCACGATCGAGTCCTTGCCACCGGAGAACAGGATCACCGGCTTCTCGAACTCGCCCGCCACCTCGCGGAAGATGTGCACGGACTCGGCTTCCAACGCGTCCAGGTGGGTCAGGGCTCCGGGTGCGGTGCCCTTGTCGATCGTCGTGGTCACGCCAACCCCTCCTTCGTCTTCGTCGAGCACGGTGCCGTGGTGCGTATCGGGCCGCTCATGTGTGGATCCCGCACTCGGTCTTGCCGTTGCCGGCCCACCGGCCGGCGCGGGCGTCCTCGCCGGGGGCCACCCGCCGGGTGCAGGGCGCGCAGCCGATCGAGGCGTAGCCGTCCATCAGCAGCGGGTTGGTCAGCACCCCGTGCTCGGCCACGTAGGCGTCCACGTCGTCCTGCGTCCAGCGGGCGATCGGGGCGACCTTGACCTTGCGCCGGCGCGCGTCCCAGGACACCACCGGGGTGTTCGCCCGGCTCGGCGAGTCGTCCCGGCGCAACCCGGTGGCCCAGGCGCGGTAGTTCGTCAGCGACCGCTCCAACGGCGCCACCTTGCGCATCGCGCAACACGCGTCGGGGTCGCGATCGTGCAGGGCCGCGCCGTACTCGGCGTCCTGCTCCGCGACGGTCAGCTGGGGGTGCACGGTGATCACATTGACGTCGTAGACCGCCGCGACCGCGTCCCGGGTGCCGATGGTCTCGGGGAAGTGGTAGCCGGTGTCCAGGAAGACCACATCCACCCCGGGCGCCACCCGCGAGGCGAGGTGCGCGACGACGGCGTCCTCCATCGAGGAGGTCACGCACCAGGCCGGGCCGAACCGCTCGTGCGTCCAGGCCAGGATCTCCGACGCGCTCGCGTCCTCCAGTTCGAGGCCGGCGCGCTGCGCGAGCGCTTCGAGATCGGTGCTCTCGGTGACGGTCATCGCTCCTCCTCCGGTGTGCTCGACGGGGTTCGTGCGGGGGCGTCCGAGGTGTTGCCGGGGTTTGCCGGGCCGGGCTTCTCGGGGAACACCAGGCCCAGGAACTTCAGCGAGAACGCCCGCCGGCAGGCCGAGCACAGCCAGGTGCCGTGTCCCTCCTCGTGCGGACGAAGATCCTCGTCGCCGCAGAAGGGGCAGTAGAACGGGACGGCCCGCTGACCCGGCTCGGCGCCACCGGCGGCGCTCACGACAGGTCCGCGTCGGCCGCGCGCACGGCCCACTGGGCGAAGCGCTCGCCCTCGGTGCGCTGCTCCTCGAAGCGGCGCAACACGCGCTCGATGTAGTCGGCCAGGCCCGCCGAAGTCACCTTGAGGCCGCGGATCTTGCGCCCGAAGCCGGGGTCCAGGCCCAGCCCGCCGCCCAGGTGCACCTGGTAGCCCTCGACCTGTGCGCCGTCGTCGTCCAGCACCAACTGACCCTTGAGGCCGATGTCGGCGACCTGGATCCGGGCGCACGCGTTGGGGCAACCGTTGATGTTGATGGTGATCGGCTGGTCGAAGCCCGGCAGCCGCTGCTCCAGTTCGTCGATCAGCCGGATCCCGCGGCCCTTGGTCTCCACGATCGCCAGCTTGCAGAACTCGATGCCGGTGCAGGCCATCGTGCCGCGTCGGAACGGGCTCGGGTCCACCCGCAGGCCGAGCGCCTCCAGGCCCTCCTTGAGCGAGGCGACCTGCTCCTCGGCGACGTCCAGGATGAGCATCTTCTGCTCGACCGTGGTGCGTACCCGGTCCGAGCCGTGCCGCTCGGCGAGGTCGGCGATCTTGCCGAGGGTGGCACCGTCGACCCGGCCCACCCGCGGCGCGAAGCCGACGTAGAAGCCGCCGCCCTTTTGCGGCCGCACGCCCACGTGGTCGCGCCACACCTGCGCGGGCGCCTCGGGGGCGGGACCGTCGATCAACTTGCGCTCGAGGTACTCGCTCTCCAGCACCTCGCGGAAGCGCTCCGGCCCCCAGTCGGCGACCAGGAACTTCAGCCGCGCGCGGTTGCGCAGCCGGCGGTAGCCGTAGTCGCGGAAGATCGAGATGACGCCTTCCCAGACCTGCGGCACCTCCTCCAGCGGGACCCAGGTGCCCAGTCGCACCGCGAGCTTGGGGTTGGTGGACAACCCGCCACCGACCCACACGTCGAAGCCCGGGCCGAACTCGGGGTGCACGACGCCGACGAAGGAGACGTCGTTGATCTCGTGCGCGACGTCCAGCAGCGGCGATCCGGAGATCGCGGTCTTGAACTTGCGCGGCAGGTTCGAGTATTCGGGCTTGCCGATGTACAGCCGGTTGATCTCGTCGATCGCCCAGGTGCCGTCGATGATCTCGTCCTCGGCGACGCCGGCCACCGGCGAGCCGAGCACCACGCGCGGGGTGTCGCCGCACGCCTCGGTGGTGGACAGGCCGACGGCCTCCAGGATCCGCCAGATCTCCGGAACGTCCTCGATCCGGATCCAGTGGAACTGCACGTTCTGTCGGTCGGTGACGTCCGCGGTGCCGCGGCCGAACCGCTCGGAGACCTCGGCGATGGCCCGCAGTTGGGCCAGGTTCAGCCGGCCGCCGTCCACCCGCACGCGCAGCATGAAGTATTCGTCGTCGAGCTCGTGCGGCTCCAGCACACCGGTCTTGCCGCCGTCGATCCCGGGCCTGCGCTGCGTGTACAGGCCCCACCAACGCATCCGACCGCGCAGGTCGTTGGGGTCGATCGAGGAGAAGCCGCGATGGGCGTAGACATTCTCGATGCGCGCGCGCACATTGAGACCGTCGTCGTCCTTCTTGAACTGCTCGTTCCCGTTGAGCGGCTCGTGATGGCCGAGGGCCCACTGCCCCTCGCCGCGATGGCGAGCGGTCTTGCGGGCGCGGGGACCGCTGCCGGCGGTGTCGGTAGTGGCGGCCATGGGGAGCGTCCTCCGGGCGGATCGGTGGGGGACGCACGGGGGAGCATCCGGCCGCACCCTCGCCGGACCGGCCGTGAGAGTCGTGGTGCCGGTGCGACCGCGCGCCCGGCAGACAGGTGCAACGGGCGGGTCGTCAGACCGGCGAACAGACGGCGCTGGACATGCGTCCGAGGTCGACGTGGAGTCGACCTACGAGAGCAATACCGGCGCGTGACATGTCGCAAAGATTGACATGGTGACGGAAAGCCGTCCATCACTGTCCGAGATGCGAACGCCCATCTCACATGTCGAACACGCGTGCCCACATGTTGAGATAAGCTGATCTTCCACACCGGCCGAGGCATGGATCGTCGCCGCGGTTGGTTACGGTACGGGGGGTCGGATTCCGTTACCCCGGACGGTATGCGGCCCACGCACCACAGTGGACGAGGAGCTGATGGGTATGCCAGGCGAGGTTCTGGGCGCGCCCCGGCGCAGAACACGTTCCGTATGCACGGTCGAATCGGCCGCGGGATCCACCTCCGAGCGGCCGGAGCCGCGTCGTGAGGAAGCGGTCGAGACGCTGCGCTACGCCCTCAACGGTTTCCTCTCCGCGATTCGCGCCGATCGTGCCGGGCAGGCCGGCCCCCTCGACGTCGATGCCGACGGTACCCGCTATCGGCTGCTCGCCGCGCTCGCCGACGAACTCGACCTCGACAACGAGCGGCTGGCCCGCGTGCTCGGCCTGTCCGGATCGGCCGTGCGCGACCTGCTCGACGTGCACGGGCGCGAGGGCCTGGTCGAGGCGGTGCGCGCCGGGCGCGGACGAGGCGGCTCGGTGGTGCGACTGACCCCCGCCGGCCGGCGTGAGCTGTACCGGCTCGACGCACTGTTCCGGGAGAGCTGGGAGAGCGCGTTCGCCGACCTGCCGGCCGAGGAACTGCGCACCGCCGCCCGGGTGCTCAGCAGGCTCTCCGGGGTGCTGGTGGCCGGCCGCTGACCGGCCGGGACCCCCGGCGCCGGCGAGTCGGCGCCACCCTTGCCCGAAGGTGGAAATCACCCGGACGGCGACTTGGCGAATGCCGGGCCCCCGGCCGGATACCTTAAAGGGGTGGCAGCGGACTACCAACAACGACCTCGTCTGCGAGGGGCCGGTCGCATCCGGTTGCGGAGCGCACTGTGGCGGATACTCCGCGAGACGGTGATCTCCTGCTTCAACCACCGGGTGACCGGCCTGGCCGCCGAGGCCGGGTTCTTCATGCTGCTCTCGCTGCCCCCGCTGCTGCTCGGGCTCGCCGGCACCGTCGGCTACCTGCACGGCATGATCGGCGGCAGCACCGTCAACGACCTCAAGGCCGACATCGTCAAGGCCGCCGGGTCGGTGCTCTCCAGCAAGAGCACCGAGCAGGTGGTGGTGCCGCTGGTCAACGACGTGTTCGACTCCGGGCGCGCGGACATCATCTCGGCCGGCTTCCTGATCGCCCTGTGGTCCGGCTCGCGCGCGCTCAACGTCTACGTCGACACCATCACGATCATGTACGGCCTGTCCGGCAAGCGCGGCATCGTGCGCACCCGGCTGCTCTCCTTCACCCTCTACGTGGTCGGCCTGCTGCTCGGGATGTTCCTGATCCCGCTCCTGGTGGCCGGCCCCGAGCTGGTGGTCAAGGCGTTCCCGCACTTCGCCGGGACCGTGCACATCCTGTACTGGCCGGTCCTGGTGGTGTTGTCGGTCTGCTTCCTGACCTCGCTCTATCACGTGTCGGTGCCGGTGCGAACGCCGTGGCGCGAGGACATACCGGGCGCGCTGGTCGCGCTGCTCCTGTGCATCGTCGGCAGCTTCCTGCTGCGCGTCTACCTCGCCACCACCATCGACGGCCCCACCGTCTACGGCTCGCTGGCGGCCCCGGTCGCGGTCATGGTGTGGATGTACTTCGCGGCCATGGCCGTATTGATCGGCGCGGCCGTCAACGCCGCGATCGACCAGGTGTGGCCCAGCCAGGAGACCGCGCAGGCGCGGGCCGAGCGGGACAAGGAGAAGGCCGCCGAGGAGATCGCCGCGGCCATGGAGCACCTGCGCTCGGGTCGCCACCGCGGCAACCCCGGCGACTGGACGCCGTTGTCGGACGAGCACGACGAGATGGAGGACACCGTCATCCACGGCGAACTCCCCGACATCGCCGAGCCGCCGTCCGAATTCCCCGAGCGCTGGGCGATCCACGCGCGCGACGCCAAACGCAGCGACCCGGGCACGGTCAACGGCCGGACCAACGGTGCCCGCCGCGCCGCCGATCCGCCCCGGATGCCGTCCCGCCCGCCGCGCCCCCCGGGTCCGCCGCCCACCAACGGCCAGCAACCGCCGAGCCTGCACATGCCGGCCGGACAGGAACTGCCCGGCCTGCCGCTGGACGACACCGCGTGGCCGCCGCGGCCGAGTCGGCCGGTGATCGGCGAGCAGGAACACGCTCGACGCGACCGGTCGTGATGGCCTAGGCTTCGCGGGTGGCCCTTGGGCCCGCACAGTGCCCGAGAGCGCGGCCCGAGGCCGCACGGAACAGGTGGGAGGTGGATGTCGTGAACACGACCTTGATGACGGTCGCCCGGACGGGCTGGACCTCATTCCACTTCTCCACCTCTCGGATTCGCACCGCGTAGCCGCGCCACGTCGTTCGTCGTGACGGCGCGCAGGTCGGCGGATCCGCCCCTCGAAGGGCCACCGGCTTGTCTTCCCAGCAGCACCACGCTTCCCGCAACACCCCCGCTTCTTCGCACACCCCTGTCGCATCGACCTCCGACGTGCTCGCCGCCTACGGCTGGGACGCGGACCGCGACACCGAATTCGCCCCCTACCGCGGCCACGGCCTGATCCCCGGACGGATCGCCCGGGTGGACCGTTCGTTGTGCGAGGTGGTCACCGCCGACGGCACCGTGCGGGCCGCGCACGGCGCCGGCGAACTGCCGTGCACCGGCGACTGGGCCGCACTGGAGTTGCCCGACGACGGCCGCGAGGCCTTCGTCGCCGCCCTGTTGGAGCGCCGGACCGCGCTGGTGCGCTCGCAGGCCTCCGGGCGGTCGGCGGGCCAGGTCCTCGCGGTCAACGTCGACCTGATCGGCGCCGTCGTCCCGTTGGACGTCGCGCCCGACCTCGGCCGCCTGGAGCGGCTGCTCACGCTCGCGTGGGAGAGCGGAGCCCGGCCGTTGGTGATCCTCACCAAGGCCGACCTCGCGGCGGACGCCGAGGATCTGCGCACCGACGTCGAGGCGGTGGCGATGGGCGTGGACGTCGTGGTCGCCAGCGCGCTCACCGGCGAGGGCCTGGACGTCCTGGACGCCTACACCGCCGGACAGACGGTGGCGCTGATCGGCACCTCCGGCGCCGGCAAGTCCACGCTCACCAACGCGCTCGCGGGCGCCGAGGTGACCTCGGTCCAGGACGTGCGCGGCGACGGCAAGGGCCGGCACACCACCACGTGGCGCGAGTTGGTGCCGCTGCCCAACGGCGGTGTGCTCGTGGACACCCCGGGCATGCGCGGCGTCGGCATGTACGACGTCGGGGAGGGCCTGGATCGCACCTTCGCCGACATCGACGCCCTGGTCGAGGACTGCCGCTTCGCCGACTGCACGCACGACAGTGAACCCGGCTGCGCGGTGCTCGCCGCGATCGAGGCGGGCGACCTGCCGCAGCGCCGACTGGACAGCTATCGCAAGCTGCTCCGGGAGGCACGCTGGATCGCCTCGCGCGAGGACCACCGCATCCGGGCCGAACGGGCCCGGGAGTGGAAGCTGATCCACAAGGAGATGCGCCGCTCGCCGTCGCCGAAGAAGTGACGAAGGGTCGGGGGTGGGCGCGGCCCACCCCCGACCGTCGGTCGTGCGTCGGTCAGCGCCGCCTTCCCCGGGCGGGCGGTACCGGGTCGACGCCGCCGCCCCCGGGGCGGCAGCGGATGAGGCGACGGGCGGTCAGGTACGTCCCCCGGACCGCGCCGTGCTGGTGCAGGGCCTTCTTGCCGTAGGTCGAACACGACGGGGTGAAGGCGCAGCGCGGTGGGGTCTGCGGACTGATCTCGGTGCGGTAGCGCTCGACGGCGGCGCCGAGTCGGCGGGCGGGCGGGCCACCGCGTGGGCGGAGCAGGCTGGTCAGGGTGATCCACACCAGGCGCAGCGAGAAGAGGCTGAGCAGGCAGACGTCGCAGCCGCAGTCGTTGCCACCACGACCGCTGCCGCTGCTTCCTCCACTGCCGCTTCCTCCGCTGCTGCCGCTTCCGCCACCACCACCGTTTCCGCCGCCGCCGAAGCAGCCACCGCGGTCTCCACCGCCCGAGCCGCGGCCGCCGGATCCGCCGCTTCCGCCGCCGGATCCGCCGCCGCCGAACAGCCCCCCGTCGCCGCCACCGGAGATGTCGTTGACGGCGTCGGCGCCGTCCGCGAGGTCCTCGCGGCGGTCGCGGCGGCGTTGACGTTCCTCCTCTTCCTCGCGGAGTCGGCGATGCCGTTCCTCGGGCGTCTCGCCGGGTCCACCCACGCCCTCCCCGAACAGGGGATGCGGTTCCGGTGGCGGTTGGGTCATGGTGGTGCTCCCCGTGTTCCGGATCTATGTTCGGGGCAATCTACCGGGACCCGTTCGGCGCCGTTCGGGTCTCCCGGCCCACCTCAGGAGGCACCCGCATGGCCAAGGCACCCGCGTTCGATCCGATGGACCCGCTGGGCATCGACGATCTGCTCGACCCCGAGGACAAGGCGATCCGGGACACCGTGCGCCGGTTCTGCGCCGACCGGGTCACGCCGTACGTGGCCGAGTGGTTCGAGCGCGGCGCGTTGCCGGACGTGCGGGAACTGGCGCGTGGGCTGGGCGGGATCGGCGTGCTCGGGATGACCCTGGAGGGCTACGGCTGCGCCGGGACCAGCGCCGTGCAGTACGGCCTGGCCTGCCTGGAACTGGAGGCGTGCGACTCGGGGTTGCGCTCGCTGGTGTCGGTCCAGGGCTCGCTGGCGATGTTCGCGATCCACCGCTTCGGCAGCGAGGAGCAGCGGCGCACGTGGCTGCCCCGACTGGCCGCCGGCGAGGCGCTGGGTTGTTACGGCCTGACCGAGCCCGACCACGGTTCGGATCCGGCGTCGATGCGCACGCACGCCAAGCGCGACGGCGACGACTGGGTGCTCAGCGGTCGCAAGATGTGGATCACCAACGGTTCGGTGGCCGATGTCGCGGTGATCTGGGCGCAGACCGAGGACGGCGTGCGCGGCTTCGTGGTGCCCACCGACACCGCCGGGTTCGCGGCCCACGACATCAGGCACAAGATGTCCCTGCGCGCGTCGATCACCAGCGAGCTGACGCTGGACGAGGTACGGCTGCCGGCCGACGCGGTGTTGCCCGACGTGGTGGGCATGCGCGGTCCGCTGACGTGTCTGGGCGAGGCCCGGTACGGCATCGTGTGGGGCGCGGTCGGCGCGGCGCGCTCGTGCTTCGAGTCCGCGCTGGACTACGCCCGCACGCGTGAGCAGTTCGGCCGGCCGATCGGTGGGTTCCAGTTGACCCAGGCCAAGCTGGCGGACATGGCGGTGGAGATCGGCAAGGCGCACCTGCTCGCGCTGCACCTGGGCCGGCGCAAGGACGCGGGCGCGGTGCGGCCGGAGCAGATCAGCTTCGGCAAGCTCAACAACGTCCGCGAGGCGATCGCGATCGCCCGCCAGGCGCGTACGATCCTGGGCGCGAACGGCATCTCGCTGGAGTACCCGGTGATTCGACACATGAACAACCTGGAGTCGGTGCTGACCTACGAGGGCACCTCCGAGATGCACACCCTGGTCATCGGCAAGGCACTCACCGGGTTGGACGCCTTCCACTGACCCCGACTCCCCCCCCGGGAGCTCCCGTCGTGGCCTCGGGCGCCGTTTGTCCGGCCCCGGCCAGGGCAGACGTCTGCTCGGCCGGATGCCGCACGGGCCCGGCCGTCAAGACGCTCCGCACCGTATGTATGGGGGGATCACGACATGTCGGCGTCAGCCTCCATGGCGGAATCGGGTCGGGAAGCCAAGGCCGCGGGGCGGCAGGCCGCCGACAGCAGGGTGCTGGTCGGCCTTGCCAAGGCGGGCCTCGCCGCGCGCGGGCTGTTGTACATCCTCGTCGGCGTCATCGCCGTACGGATCGCCGTCGGGGGCAAGAACCAGGAGGCCGACCGCGGCGGTGCCGTCGAGGAGATCGGCGCCAAGCCGTTCGGCGAGGCGATGTTGTGGGCGCTGGTCGTCGCGCTGATCGGGATGTGCCTGTGGCGGCTGGTCGAGGCCGTGTTCGGGCAGGCCGTGCCGGATGGCGGCAAGGCGGGCAAACGCCTGATGTCGCTGGGCCGGGCGATCTTCTACGGCTTCGTGGTCGCCTCGCTGATCCGCACCCTCACCGCGAGCGACGCGGGCCGGGACCAGGGCCAGGGGCAGGGCGGCAGCAGCAACAAGACCTCGAAGGACCTCACCGCCAAGGCGTTGGAGTGGTCCGGCGGCCGATACCTGGTCGGCCTGGCCGGGGCGGTGTTGCTCGGCGTCGGGATCGGGATGGCGGTGCGATACGCGCTGCGCAGGTTCCGGGAGAAGTTGAACACCGGGCGGATGAGCCCGATGCAACGTCGCGTGGTGGATGTGCTCGGGGTGGTCGGCGGGATCAGCCGAGGCGTGGTGTTCGGCGCGGCCGGGGTGTTCGTGGTGGTGGCCGCGGTGAAGTTCGACCCGGATCGGGCCAAGGGGGTCGACGAGACGTTGCGCTCGTTCGCCGACACACCGGTGGGGCCCGCGCTGCTCGTGGTGATCGCGCTGGGCCTGGCGGTGTTCGGGCTGTATTCGCTGGCTGAGGCGTTGTGGCGGCGGGTGCGCTGAGGCGGGCTATCCCCGGCCGTCCTTGCGCAGGGTGACCCGGATGCTCTTGCCCGCACCGCCCGGCAGCACGTCGATGTGGCCACCGAGTTCGGCCACCATCAACTTGACGATCATCAGCCCCCGGCCGTCCTCGGCGTCGGGGCCGGTGTCCAGGAGCGCGTGCGGGCGGAACGGGTGGTCGTCGGCGACCTCCAGGCGCAGTTCGGCGCCGCTGTGCGAGGCGGTGATCCGGATCCGCTCGGTGCGGATCGCGGCGTGCCGGACCGCGTTGGAGGTCAGCTCGGTGGCGACCAGGAGCATGGTGTCCTCGATCTCCTCGGCCACCCCCCAGGCGCGTAACAGGTCGCGGAGGCGGTGTCGGACCTCGGGTACGCCGGCGACCGTGGGTGCGATGGTCCAGCGCACGAACACCGGGCCGAGCCGGTGTTCGGGGTGGCTGTCGTGCCGGGTCTCCGTCGAGGCACGCCGGTCGTGTCGGGCGCGGGCGCGGGACCGCCCGACGGCGGTCACGGATGACTCGACGCGTGGTACGCGGCCGGGACGGTGATCGGCTGGGGCGGATGGTGTGCTGCACGTGCGGGGGAGGGCATCCCGGTGTCCTTCGCTTCGTTCACTGCGTTCGCGGGTGGTCTTGCCAGGCGTTCGCAGTGTGCGGTGGCGAATCGTGCTTGTGGCGTGCTTTTCCGGGTGTGATCCGTAATGGTTCGGTAAGCGACACTTCATCTCGACTTTGGGTCCGGTTCGGACCCTGTTCGGACTCGGGATCAATCCCCGGTCGAGCGCCGCAGTCGTTTGATCTCACCGCGATGGTGCTTGTTGCGCAGCCTGCGCTCGCGCATTCCGCGCGAGGGTTTGGTCGGCCGGCGCGGCGGCGGGGGCGGGGCGGTGGCCTCGACCAGGATGTCGATCAGTCGGCGCACCGCGCTTTGGCGGTTCATCAATTGGGAGCGCTGTTCGGACGAGGCCACGGTGAGCACACCGTCCACCAGCCGCCCTTCCAGCCGGAGCAGGGCACGTTCCTTGAGCACGTCGGGCAGCACCGTGCTGGCGCCCAGGTCGAAGGACACCTCGGCCCGGCTGTCGGTGGTGTTCACCGACTGTCCACCGGGTCCGGAGGAGCGCGAGAACCGCCACGACAGCTCGGCGGCGGGTATCACCACGCCGCGAATGTCGAGATCTGTCGTCATACGGACATGATCCCGCGTCGCACGGCCTCGGGTCGACCCGGTTTTCGAGGGCCCCGCCGGATGCTTTCCCGGCTCCGGATGGAGAGGATCGGGGCATGAGTGCCGACACGAACGCGGACGAGACGAAGACATACGGTTCCTGGCCTTCGCCGATCACGGCCGAGCGCTTGGTGGAAGGGGCCGCGAACCCCGGTGGGATCCGGGCCGACGGCGAGGATGTGTGGTGGGCGGAGGGCCGGCCGTCCGAAGGTGGTCGGATCCAACTGGTGCGACTACGACCGGGCGGATCTCCCGAGGACGTGTTGCCGGAGGGCTTCTCGGCCCGCACCCGCGTGCACGAGTACGGCGGCGGCGCCTGGACGGTGCGCGCGGGCCTGCTGGTCTTCGCGAACTGGACCGACCAGCGGCTGTACCGCCTGGGCCCGGACGACGCGGCGCCGGTGCCGATCACCGCGGAGCCCGAGACCGAGGCGGGTCTGCGCTACGCCGATTGCACGATCGTGCCGGCGGGGCAGTGGGGGCCGGGGGAGTGGCTGGTCGCGGTGCGCGAGAGCCACGAACCGGCCGCGGTCAAGGCGCACGGCGAGGCGGTCAACGAGATCGTCGCGCTGCCGCTGGACGGCCTCGGCGGTGAGCGGGTCCTGGTCACCGGCCCGGACTTCGTGTCCTCGCCGTGCCCGGCCGCGGACGGATCGGCGCTGGCCTGGACCCAGTGGTCGCATCCGGACATGCCGTGGGACGCGGCCGAACTGATGGTCGCGGCGATCGAGGCCGGGCCGGTGCCGACCGGCGCGCAGGCGGTCGCCGGCGGCGGGCGCGAGTCGGTGGTCCAGCCCGAGTGGGGACCGGACGGCGCGCTGTGGTTCGCTTCGGACCGCACCGACTGGTGGAACCTGTACCGGGTCGGGGCGGGTGGTCAGGTCGAGGCGGTGGCCCCGGTCGAGGCGGAGATCGGCGGCCCGCAGTGGGTCTTCGGCGACCGTTTCTACGCCTTCCTCGACGACGGGCGGATCGCCTGCTCGGTCAACTCCGGCGGGTTCGTGCACCTGGGCCTGGTCGATCCGGCTCGCCCGGAGCAGCCGCCCGCGCGGGTGGAGACCGGGCTGACCTGGTTGTCCGACCTGGCCGCGGTGCCCGGCGGGGTGTTGCTGGTGGGCGGCGGCCCGGACGACGAGGACGCGCCGCGGCGGATTCGGCTCGCGGCCGGTGCGCCGACCGCGTTGCAGATCGAACGACTGCGGCCCGCCCGGGAGTTCGATTTCGACGCGCGGTGGTTCAGTGCACCGCAGCCGATCGAGTTCGAGTCCGCGGCCGGCCGCACCGCGCACGCGCTGCTGTACCTGCCGAAGAACCCGGACGTCCGGGCGCCCGAGGGCGCGCTGCCGCCGCTGATCGTGTCGATCCACGGCGGCCCGACCGCGCAGGCGTCGGCGGTGCTCAACCTGCGGATCCAGTACTGGACCAGCCGGGGCTTCGCGGTCGCCGACGTCAACTACGGCGGCAGCACCGGCTACGGACGTCCGTACCGCAACCTGCTGTACGACTCGTGGGGCATCGTCGACGTCGAGGACTGCACGGCGGTGGCCCGCCATCTCGCCGACCAAGGCGTGGTGGACAGCGCCGAGTTGGCCATCCGCGGCGGTTCGGCCGGCGGGTACACCACGCTGGCCGCGCTCGTGGCGGGCGATGTCTTCACCGCCGGCGCGAGTCACTTCGGCGTCGCCGACATCGCGGCCCTCGCGCAGCACACCCACAAGTTCGAATCCCGCTACCTGGACCGCCTGGTGGGCCCGTACCCGGAGGCCGAGGCGGTATATCGGGACCGGTCGCCGATCAACCACACCGAGCACCTGTCCAGCCCGCTCGCGGTCTTCCAGGGCCTGGAGGACCAGGTGGTCCCGCCGGCCCAGGCCGAGCTGATCGTGGCCGCGCTGAAGGAGAAGCAACTCCCTTACGTCTACCTGGCGTTCGAGGGCGAACAGCACGGCTTCCGACGCTCGGAGAACATCATCCGCGCGCTGGAGGCCGAACTGTGGTTCTACGGCCGGGTCTTCGGCTTCGACCCGGCGGACGAGATCGAGGCCCCGCCGGGCGGCGGCTTCTGAGTAGAGCACGCGTCGAATGCGCGAACAGCCCCGCCCGGCCGAGGGATCTCGGCCGGGCGGGGCTGCTTCGTCATGGTCGGGAACGCCCTCGGGGTGTCCGTCGGGCGGGTGCGCGGCTACCAGAAGCCGGGTGCCGCCTGCCACGCGTCGTTGGGGCTGTCGAAGCCGCCGTCGGTGCGCGCGGTGAACAGGAACGCCGTGGTGGCGCCGTTTTGGTAGTTGTACATGATCGAGATGTCGTCGCGACCGTCGGCGTTCTGGTCACCGGTCACCGGCAGGCCGGCGCTGATGCCCCACCACCCGCCTTCGGCCGTGTCCCACGACTTCACGTCGGCCTGGAGGCCGCCGCTGCCGTCGGGCTTGCCGAGGAAGGTGAACAGCGCGGAGTGGCCGTTGCCGTAGTCGTACATCGCCGCGGCGTCGGCCTTGCCGTCGCCGTTGTAGTCGCCGCTGGTGAGCTTGACCCGGGACCAGTCCCAGTTGCCGGGGTCGGTGCGCCAGGATTCGAACGGGACGTCGAAGCCGCCGTCCGGCCGGGCGAGGATGGTGTGGAAGGCGACGGCGCCGCTGTAGTAGCCGTACATGCCCGCGATGTCGTCGCGGCCGTCGCCGTTGTAGTCGCCCACGACGTACTTGGCGCTGTTCCAGTACCAGTTGCCGGGGTTCGAGCGCCAACTCGCGAACGAATCGTTGAAGGTGCCGTCCGGCTTGGCGATCCACGTGTAGGCGCCGGTCGAGCCGCCGCCGTGGTCGTAGAGCATGGCGGTGTCGTCGCGGCCGTCGCCGTTGAAGTCGCCGGCGAGGAAGACGGCCTTGCTCCAGTCCCAGTTGCCCGGGCCCACATAGGCGCTGTCGACACCGTCGGCGAAGGTGCCGTCGGGCTTGGCGAGGAAGGTGAACAGCCGGTTGCTGCCGTCCCCGTAGCCGTAGAGGCCGGCCACGTCGTCGCGGCCGTCGCCGTTGAAGTCGCCGGTGACCCACTTGGTGCTCTCGTAGCGCATCCAGCCGACATGCGCGGTCCAGGCGTTGAACGGCGCGTTGTAGCCGCCCCCCGGCCGGGCGATCAGGGTGTGGAAGGCGCTGGTGTCGTTGCCGTAGTTGTAGACGGTGAGCAGGTCGGCCCGCCCGTCGCCGTTGAAGTCGCCCGACAGGTCGGTGCGCAGGTCGGCGGTGCGGTCCTCCGGGTGGTGGTCGACGTAGGCACCGGTGGTCGGGTTCAGCCGGATGTAGCCGCCCTGGAAGCTGACCCGGCGGTCGCCGTTGTGGACGGTGAACTCGTCGGTCACGGGGTAGCCGAGGTAGCCCTGCTCCCACTGGAGCGAGGCCCACTTGGCGCGGATCGGGCCGCGCACGGACCAGGCTTCACCGGTGCCGGCGTTCCAGTAGATCGAGGCGCTGTTGCCGCTCTCGGAGAGCTTGCGGAAATGGTTGTAGCGGCCGGTGTTGCCGGGCACTGCGGATTCGTCCGTGGTCGGGAAGCCGAGCTCGGCCGGACCACCGAGGGCGAGGTACTTCTCGTAGATGCCGCCGTGGATGGACCAGGTGCCCAGTTCCGGCGTCGAGTAGATCGCGCCGTAACCACCGCTGCCCTTGAAGGTGGCGACCTGCGCCGAGCCGATGCCGATCGTGTGATCGTCGTCGGTGGGGTAGCCCATTTCACCGGTTTCCCAGCCGAGCGCCTCCCACTTGTCGCGAATCGGGCCGGACACCGACTTGGCCCCGGTGGTCGAGTGCCAATAGATCGACCAGTACGTGCCGTTGGGCCGCTTGAGGTGGGCGTAGCGGCCGACCAGGTCGGGGGCGACCTTCATGTCGGCGACCGGATAGCCGCGGGTGGCCGCGTCGGCGGCGCGGTACTTGGTCAGCACCGGGCCACACAGTTGGAACGCGGCGCCGCCGGCGGGGCCGAAGGACTCGCATTCCGACCAGGGGGTGCCCGGCGCGACCGAGCGGGCGGCGCCGAACGCGGAGCCGCCGGTCAGGGCGCGGCCCGGGAACTCGACGATCTTGCCGGTCGGGTCCTGCGCCCACAGGTCGGCGAAGCCGTCCTTCTCGTAGTCCCCGTCGGAGGAGACGAGTTCGTAGGCATCGCCGGTGAAGCCGCTGCCGATCGAGGTGGTGCGCACGGCCGGGTCGGCGTAGACGGTCAGGTCCAGCTCGGTCGGGTTGCCGTCCGTGGCGCTGTCGGTGGTCTTGCGCCGGCTGGTGTACTGGTGGATCTTGCCGGTGTTCTTGTCCCGGGCCCAGATCTCCGGCAGGCCGTCGGCGTTCAGGTCGCCCGGGGCGATCAGGGTCATGTTCGCCCAGTCGGCATTGCCCAGGGAAATCGCGTCGAAGCGCTGGTCCAGGGTCCCGGCCGGGTTGCCGAGGTAGAGCCAGAGGTTGGCTCCCTCCTGCACCAGCAGGTCGGGGTAGTCGGTCGCGTCGATGTCGTTCGGCGTGGCGCTGTCGTCGTTGACGCTGTTGATCACCAGGATCTGGCTGGCCGCGCCCCAATGGTCGTTGGTGTCGGGCTTTTTGACCCTGAGTGTGATGCGCGTGCTGTCACTCGGCTCCAGCGAACCGTCGCCGCGTCCGCGATACACGTAGAGCCGTTTGCGCTCGTTGTCCGGGGCCTGTTGCAGCGCGACCAGATCCTCGTAGTAGTCCGCGTTCCAGGTGCCACGGTGCGCGAGGGAGACGGTTCCGGCGAAGGGGCCGCCGCCGGCCGACACGGGCGAGCCGAAGGTGCCGTCACCCTGGCCCGGACGCGCGTCCACGCCTTTGGTGGTCGCGTTGAGGTTCCACAGGTCGACGTTGCCGTCGCCGTTGAGGTCGCCCGGCTTGTCCCGGTCGGGGGAACGCTTGGCGTAGTACAGGTGGTTCCGCACGTCGGAGAGGTTGCCCGCGATGTCGACGCTGCGCACGTAGAGATGGTTGGGGCCGGTGATGGTCGGCTTGAAGGTGATGCTCGCCGGGCCGCCCTGGCCGGCCGCGGCGACCTCGCGGACCATCGGGTCGCTGTCGGTCCACCACCGGTACTTCACGATGTCGGTGACGCCGTTGGCGGTGAAATTGAAGGTGCCGGTGGTGCGGACCGGGGTCGGGTTGTCCGGGTTGTTCGCGGGGAACTCCGCCGAGGAGACGTTGGGCAGCTCGCTGGGCCGGTTGCGGTCGACGGTGAACAGGCACTGGCCGGCCCACCGGCTGTCGACGAAGCCGTCGGACACCCGGACATCCCAGCGGTAGGTGCCGTCCAGTGCGGTGGCGTCGATCTCGGCGGCGGCGATGGTGCCGCGGCTGACACCGCGCTTGATCACGGTCGGGCCGGTGTTCGCGCCGTCCTTCCAATAGTGGAATTCGGCCGTGAGGTTGTTGTCCTCGGCGTCGTCCACCCGGGCGTAGAGCGTGACCCGGTCCGTGGTGCCGATGACGCCGCCGGCGCAGGGGGTGGAGGGGTCGGTCGTCCGGTCCGACGGGGTGGCCGGCGGGGTGTTGTACTCGGTGCTGATCACCGTCGCGTCCGGCGCGAACGTGCGCCAGGACACGTCGACCGTGTCGTAGCGGGACTTCAGGCCGAGGGTCCAGGAATTCCAGTGACTGCGCGCGGCCTCGTCGACGGCCGAGGTCACGTTGACCTCGATCTTCTTCTCGTTGCCCCCGGGGCAGTTACGGCCACCGTAGGACTCGTCGACGCTGCCGACCATGCGGTCCCAGCTCGGCTGGTTGTTCCACGTGGTCTGCTTCGAGATGCTCGCGGTGTCCCAGACTTCGAGTTCGCCCGACTTGCAGTCCCACGCGCCGGGGCGGATCTGTTCGAGGCTCAGCACCGACTTGATGATCTGCTTGTCCCACAGGTCGGACATGCCGACCTGGAAGAATGTCTTGGCGCAGACGACCGCGTTGCCCAAGTCGCCGTCCCTGGAACAACCCACCCGCCCATACTTCTTCGGCATCGTGCCGCCGTTCCAGTAACTGGTGGAGGCGGAGCCGGCGATGGCGTTGTGCTTGTAGGCGAGGGTCCAGGCGAACTTCCAGTCGTCGCGCCAGACCGGGTCGATGACGACCGGGAACTTGGTGTCGGCGGCCGTCAACAGGCCCTGGTCGGGGGTGAGTTCGAGGGTCTTGCCGGTGAGCTTGACGCCGAGATCGGCGTGCTTGGCACCGGGGTCGAAGCCGTCGGTGGGGTCGGCGGGGGGATCGTTCTCGGGCGTGATCGCCGCCGAGGTACGGGCTTCGGCGGGGGCCTGGGCGGTCGCCGGCGGCGGATCGTTTCGGCCGGCCGCCCACATCTGCGGCTTGGGCGCGGTGAACACGGCCTGGCCGGTGGGGTCGAGGGCGCGCAGTTCGCCGGCCGTGCCCTCGACGATGTTCAGTCCGGTGGCGTCCAGGCCGAACTTCAGCGTGGCCAGGGCGGGATTCTTGGCCGCCTCCGGGGTCTTGACCACGACGTAGTGGGCGAAGTCGTCCACGTTGGCGACGACCTTGAGGTCGACGCCGGGCAGTACCTCGGGGTAGGTCGCGGAGTCGCCCTCGACCACGGGCTTGGGCAGCGCGGTCGGCCAGGACAGCGCGATCCTGCGGCCGCCCTTGGTGAGTTCGGCCAGCGGGCCGTTGCCGCCCGGGGAGAAGGTCAGGCCCATCATCGCGGCCTTGGGCGCGAGGCGACCACCCTGGACGGGGGCCAGGGTGTCGTCGGCCGGGACCAGGGTGCCGCCGCGCCATACCCGCACCGGGCGGGTCGCGCTCTCCAGGGTGAACGTGCCGCTCGGGTTGGCCCAGACCTGGTCGGTCTCGGTACGGAGCGCGACGACCTCGACGCGTTGGCCGCTCTGCTTGGCCTTGGCGGACGCGGCCGTGCGCTCGTCGGCCTGCTTCTCGGCCTCGGTGCGGGTGTCGGCCGGGGTCGTCTTGTCGGTGGGGGCGACCTGCGGCATGGGCGCGCCGGTCGCCGGTACGGCGGTGATCAGCCCGGCGGACAGGGCCGCCGCGATCACCCAGACCACAGCTTTTCGCCGCGGGTGACCCGCGGGGCGTGCGGGTCGTATCGATGAATTCATGCTGCTTTCCGGGGTCGGAGTGGGGGTTGACGATGCGACCCGGCCGGACGCGGGGAGCGAGCCGATCGGATCGCGGGCCGCCCGGCGCGCAGTGGGCCGGACGGGGGCTTGGTGGGGGACCGTCGGGGACGGTCGGGGGTCGGGGCGATGCGCGTTCGTCGCGGTGGCCGAATTCGATTGCTCGGAGGTCGGGCACCGCGGGCTCGAGTGCGGATCGCCGGCGCGCACGCGGGGTGTGCGGGCACCGGTGTCCGGCCGGCCGAGGTGTGCCGAATGGTGTCCGAATTGACCGGGATCGAAGTGTCCGATAATGCCCCGGTAATCGACCGTGGCTCCATATTCCGGATCGGACGGGCCGTATCCGATACGCGTCTTGTCGATGAATTCATAGTGGCTTCCGCAGACGATGGGAGCGGCTGTATTGGAGCGTCCCGGCGCGGAAGCATTGCGGCCGTCCCGTGCCGTGTGTGGCTGAATTCGCACCACTGGCAGGGGTGCAAATCGGCGCACTTTCCGTGAGTTGTAGCAGGTCAGCGCGGCTCTTGGCGAGTAGTGGCGGAGTATTCGGGCATACTTGCCAAACGGTTGGTATCGCAATTTAAACCCGAATCGATGTCCATCCCCGCTTCAGGCGTTTGGCATCAATTTCCGCGACTTGAACATTGATAAAGTCGCCAAACCGCTTCGCCTACTGCTAGGTTGCGCCGCCAGTATTGGGTGACGTGGGCCTCGGGGGATTCCGCGTCGAATCTCTCGGGTGGGGCTGTGTTTTCACGGAAAACCCGTGCCATGCGCACGGCGATAAGACGTACCTGGCGATGGCCGGTACCCCTGATGGCAATCGTGCTGGTGGGCTCCGGCCTGACCGCGGTGCCGGCGGCGGCGGCAGAAACGGTTGCCCGCCCACAACTGCCCGACCTGCAAAAACTCACCAAGGTCCCGGGTGAGCGCCTGTCGACGGCCAAGGCCCCCGTGCCGCCCGCCGAGTCGCAGGTCAACGCCTGGAAGGGCGCGCCGGCGGTGAACTGGCCCGCCGCGGGCTCCGCCGAGGTCGAACTGCCGCGCCCGGCGGCCAAGTCCGACGCCCGCGCCGCCGCCACCGCGCCGGCCGAGGCCAAGGCCGGCTCGCTGCCGATCAAGCTGAGCACACCCCCGGCCCCGGAGTCGGCCGCCCGCTCGGCGCAGGCCGCCGCGGACACCGCCCCGGTCAAGGTCAAGGTCGACCTGTTCGACCGGCCGACCGCGAACAAGGCCGGCGTCGGCAACGGGCTGTTGCTCGGGGTCCGGCGCACCGACGGCGGCACCGGCGTCGCACCGGTGGGTGTCGAGCTGGACTACACCGCGTTCAAGAACGCGTACGGCGGCGGCTGGGGCTCGCGGCTTCAATTCAGCCTGCTCCCCGAATGTGTCCTCACCACCCCGGAGCTGGCGCAGTGTCAGACCCGGACGCCGGTCGCGATGAAGAACGACGCGGACACCGGCAAGCTCACCGCGACGGTGGCACCGGCCGCGACCGGTCAGGGCGTTGCGGCCAAGGGCGCGAGCGCGGGCGGGCAGGGCATGCTGCTCGCCGCGCAGCCGACCGCCGACGGCGCCAACGGCACCTACAAGGCGACCTCGCTGAGCGCGTCCGGTTCGTGGCAGGCGGGCGGGGCCGCGGGTGACTTCTCCTGGTCGTACCCGCTGGAACTGCCCGGCTCGCTCGGCGGCCCGAGCCCCTCGCTCGCGCTGGGCTACTCCTCGGCGAGCATCGACGGCCGTACCTCGGCCTCGCTCCAGCAGACCTCGTGGGTCGGCGACGGCTGGGACCTGGGCTCGAACTTCATCGAGCGCACCTGGGTCCCGTGCAGCCAGGACAAGAAGGAAGGCTCCGGGTTCAACAACCCGACGGACGACACCGGCGACCTGTGCCACGGCGCGCCGATGATGACGATGTCGCTCAACGGCGGGTCCACCCCGCTGGTGCGCGACGACGCGTCCGGCGTCTGGCGGCCCGCGAAGGACGACGGCTCGCGGATCGAGCTGATCACCGGTGCGCAGGACCTGAACGGGGACAAGGAGGGCGTGCACTGGCGGGTGACCAACGCGCAGGGCGTGCAGTTCAACTTCGGCCTCAACAAGGTCCCCGGCTGGCAGCCCGGCAAGCCCGTCACCAACTCGGCGTGGCTGGTGCCGATCTACAACAACCAGCCCGGCGAGCCGTGCTACCAGCCGGACTTCGCGAACTCGGCCTGTGACCGGGCCTGGCGGTGGAACCTCGACTACGTCGTGGACCCGCGCGGCAACGCCATGACGTATTGGTACAACAAGGAGGTCAACCACTACGGCGCGAACTTCAAGTTCGCCGGTGGTTCGACCAACCGGGCCTACGACCGCGGTGGTTGGCTCGACCACGTCTCGTACGGCCTGCGCAGCGACAACCTGTTCACCAACGCGCCGTCCCAGGTGGACTTCACGGTGGCCGAGCGCTGCCTGACCTCGCCGACGTTCGACTGCGCCGAGGACAAGCTCAAGCCCGAGGTCGACTGGAACATCGCCAAGATGTGGCCGGACACCCCCGGTGACCAGCTCTGCGCGGCGAACGAGGAGTGCAAGGCGCGGTTCACCCCGACGTTCTTCACCCGCAAGCGACTGACCGAGATCAACACCAAGGTCTGGACCGGCACGGCCTACCAGCCGGTGGACACCTGGGCGCTGACCCAGGACTTCCCGCAGAACGGCGACGGCACCGACTACGCGCTGTGGCTCGCGTCGATCCAGCGCACCGGCAAGAACGGCACGCCGATCACGCTGCCGCCGGTGACCTTCCGCGGCAAGCAACTGGCGAACCGGGTGGACCGGGACGGCGACGGCCGCCCGGCGTACCGGCGTTATCGCATCGAGAACATCGACACCGAGACCGGTTCGATCATCTCGGTGCGCTTCAAGGACACCGAGTGCTCCTCGGTGGCACCGGTCAAGCTGCCGACGGCGGCGGAGTCCAACGGGCTGCGCTGTTACCCGGTGATCCAGGAGATCCCGGACCCGACCGATCCGGACCGCAAGCGCAAGCTCTACGTCACGGACTACTTCCACAAGCACGTGGTGGACCGGGTCCAGGAGCAGGACGCGATGGCGAACTCGCCGACGCGGGTGACGTCCTACGAGTACCTGGGCGCGCCGGCGTGGGCGTACGACGAGGACAACGAGCTCACCGAGCCGAAGACGCGCACGTGGTCGCAGTGGCGCGGCTACGAGCGGGTGCGCACCTTCATCGGGCAGGACCCGGACCGGCGTACCCAGACCGAGACGTTGTTCTTCCGGGGCCTGGACGGCGACCGGGCGTCGCCGACGACCGCGGCTCGGCGGACGGTCAAGGTCAAGGACTCCGAGAACGGCGAGATCGTCGACCACAAGCTCTTCGCGGGTCAGACGCGCGAGGTGCTGGTCTACGACGGCGAGGGCGGCGCGCTTCAGGCGGCGACGACGTACACGCCGTGGGTGTCGAATCCGACGGCGACTCGGGTGCGGCCGAACGAAACGCCGCCGTTGCAGGCGTTCGTGCAGCAGACGACGAAGACGGCCTCGCGGGTGTTGTTGACGGACGGGCGCGGGTGGCGTCGGACGTCGACCGAAAGCACCCTCAACGCACGGGGCTTCATCGAGACGACGTCCTCGCTCGGGAACATCGACGACCCGAACGACGACTCGTGCACGCGCTACTGGTACGCGCCGGACGAGGCGCAGTGGATGGTCGACCGGCAGTCGCGGATCGAGTCGGTCGCGAAGGCGTGTGACGCGACGAACGTGCAGCGGCCGGAGGATGTCACCTCCGATGCGAAGATGTTCTACGACAACGCCGGCAACCTGGTGCGCACGGAGTCGCTTTCGGACTACGTGAACGGCCAGCCGACCTATGTCCTGGACGGCACGGCCACGTTCGACGTCTACGGTCGGCCGAAGTCGGTCACCGACGTGCTGGGCGCGGTCAACTCGACCGAGTACTTCCCGGCCGGCGGGCAGCTCGTCACCAAGACCACGGTCACGAACCCGGCGGGGCACACCCAGTCGGTCGAGACCGACCCCGGTCGCGGTGCGACGGTGGCCCAGGAGGACGCCAACAAGCGGCGCAGCGTGATGCGGTACGACTCGCTGGGTCGTCTGGTCAAGGTGTGGTCGCCGGACCGGAACCCGGATCGCAAGTCGCCGGATGCCGAGTTCTCGTACCTGGTCCGGCGTGACGGTCCCGTCGTCATCACCAACAAGAACCTGTTGGACGACGGCAGTTACCGCACCAGCTACGACATCTACGACGGCAGCCTGCGGATTCGGCAGACCCAGATGGAGGCGTTGGGCGGCGGTCGCATGGTGACCGACACCTTCTACAACAGCCTCGGCCAGATCTGGAAGTCCAACGGCGGCTACTACGCGGACGGTGCGCCCGAGGGTGCGATGTTCGCGCCGCTGGACAACATGGTCCCGGCGTCGACGATGACCGAGTACAACTCGACCGGTCAGCCGACGGTGCAGATCTCGCGCAAGTTCGGGATCGAGACCTCGCGGACGACGACCACCTACGGCGGCGATTTCGTCACGGTGGACCCGCCCACGGGCGAGACGCCGACGAAGGCAATCCTGGACGCGGTCGGTCGCAAGACGGAGTTGCAGTTCTTCAAGGGCGCCGATCCCAGCGGCGCGCACGACACCACGCGCTACAGCTACAACCGACGCGGGCAACTGTCGTCGGTGGTGGACGAGGCCGGCAACACGTGGGGCTTCGAGTACGACCTGCGGGGTCGTCAGGTCAAGGTGACGGACCCGGACAAGGGCACGTCGACGATGACCTACGGCGCGGGCGACCGGCTGGCGACGACGACGGACGCGCGGGGCAAGACGCTCGCGCCGGAGTACGACGTGTTGGGCCGGATCAAGGCGACCCACGAGGGCTCGATCACCGGTCCGAAGCTGACCGAGTCGGTGTTCGACACGCTGCCGAACGCACTTGGGCTGCCGGTCTCCTCGACGCGGTTCGTGAACGGGAACGCGTACAAGCAGGAGATCACGGGCTACGACACGGAGTACCGGCCCAAGGGCTCGAAGATCACCATCCCGCCGTCCGAGGGCCAGTTGGCGAAGACGTATGTCTTCGGCAGCACGTACACCGAGACGAATGGGCTGCCCGAGTTCAGTACCTTCCCGGCGGTTGCGGGTCTGCCGCTCGAAGATGTCTCGATGTCGTACAACCGGTACGAACTGCCCACGGTGATGGGCATCAACGGCGACACGTTCGTCGACCGGGTGGACTACTCGCCGCTGGGTGACGTGCTGCGTACGCATGCCGGGCCGGCGCCGAAGCAGGTGTGGTCGACGTACGAGTACGACGAGCAGACGCGGCGTCCGACCCGGACGGTGAACGACCGGGAGACCTCGCCGTCGCGGATCAACGACGCGCGGACCGAGTACGACGCGGTCGGCAACATCACCAAGATCACGGACGCCTTCGGGCCGAACCCGACGCCGTCCACGACGGACACCCAGTGCTTCGCGTACGACTACATGCGTCGGATGACGGATGCCTGGTCGGCGACCGACAATTGCCAGGCGAAGCCCGGTCAGGTCGGGCCCGGCGGGGGTCGGCCGAGCGTAGGTGGGCCGGACGCGTACTGGTCCTCCTACAGCTTCGACGCCGCGGGCAACCGCAAGACGGAGACGAAGCACGACCCGGCCGGTGTGGCGGGCCAGGACGTCAACCGGGTCTACACGTATGGGACTCAGGGTGCGGCCGGTGCCAACTACCTGAAGAAGGTGGACACCACCGGGCCGGGTGGAAGTCGGACCGAGTCGTATTCGTACGACGCGGCGGGGAACACGGCGACTCGGACGATCCAGGGTGACACGCAGAACCTGGAATGGGATGCCGAGGGTCGCGTCTCGAAGGTGACCGAGGGCGCGAAGGTCACGTCGTTCCTTTACGACGCGGGGGGTGAGCGGCTGATCAAGCGCGACCCGTCGGGGACGACCCTGTACCTGCCGGGGACCGAGGTTCAACTCAACCCCGCAGGCGACATCGTCAAGGGCACGCGGTACTACGCGCACCCGGCTGGGCCGACGCTGGTCAAGACGGTCGAGAACGGCCAGACCACCAGCTCGTACCTGATGGCCGATCAGAACGGCACCGCCAATATCGCGGTGGACGCGAACACCCAGGCGGTTACGCAACGTAAGTTCACCCCATTCGGTGATGTTCGCGGAGTCAAACCGTCCATCTGGCCCGGCAATCAGGGCTTCGTCGGCGGAACGAACGACGAGTCCACGGGCCTGGTGCATCTGGGCGCGCGTGAATACGACCCGGCGGTGGGGCGGTTCCTGTCCGTCGACCCGGTGGTTGACTACAGCGAGCCCAAGCAGATGAACGCGTACGCGTACGCGGCGAACTCCCCGGTGACCTTCAGCGACCCATCAGGCCTGGCGATCAGCATGCCGGTGGCGCCGATCCAGGACTACTCGGACGCCGAGTTGGCTTGGGCGCACTGGGCCAAGGGTCGCAGCCTGATCGACGTCGCGATGGAAGCCGCGATGTCGGCACTCAAGGACGCGTCCGGTTACAACGACATTCGTGCCTGCATCGGTGGTGACGGATGGGCATGCGCCAGTATCGCCGGAGACACCTTGGTGTCGTGGTTCACCGGCGGTGCAGGGAAGGCTAAACGCATCGCCAGGGCGCTGGATCGTGCTTGGGATGCATACCACGCGTGGGCCGGCAAGGTGCGAATCGCACTCGACATCATCGCCCGCGCCGAGCGCTACCAGCAGGCGCTCGCCAAGTACGCCGAGGACCTGGCGGCCTGGCAACGAGAACAGGAAGCAGCGGCAGCGGCAGCCAGAAAGCTGGAGGAGGAGGCAGCCGCAGCCAAGAAGGCCCAGGAAGAGGCAGCGGCGGCCCAGGCTAAACAGGCCGACGAGGCAGCCGCCTCGGCGGCCAAACAGGGTAAGGAATCCACAACCAAGGCAAAGAGTGCAGACGGCGACGGCAAAGCCTCGAAACCAAAGGAGACCAAGAAGGCAGCCGATAAACCCGCCGAGACGGACTCCTGCCCTGCGAATAGCTTCGTTCCGAGCACCCGGGTCTTGATGGCGGACGGCTCGGCGAAGCCGATAGAAGACATTCAACTTGGCGACGCAGTTCTGGCAGCCGACCCGGAGTCACAGCAGAATGGCTCGGAACCGGTCGCTGCACTGATCAAGGGCGAGGGTGTCAAGAACCTCGTTGAGATTACCGTCGATACGGATGGGAACGCCGGAACAGCAACGGAAAAGATCACCGCGACCGATGGCCATCCGTTCTGGCTGCCGGAAGTACAGGAGTGGACCCGCGCGGATCGAATTGTGCCCGGTGTTTGGCTCCGGACATCCGCTGGTACGTGGGTACAAGCAGTTTCGGTCAGGTCATGGACGGAAACACAGAGGGTCCTTAACCTCACGGTCTCCAACCTGCACACGTACTACGTGCTCGCAGGTGCCACTCCGGTCCTCGTTCATAATGCGATCTGTCGCACCGCGGACGAAGCCGCGCACCTCAGGGCGTCGGAGCAGGCAGCACGTTCCTCGAATCCTGGTAATTCGACGGATCCAGAAGGTGCAACGGGTGGAGTTCTCTGGATCAGGGGCCATGGAACGTTCGATCTGGTGTCGAGCAGCCCTTACCCTGGATACGTAGTGCCGCCCGGTGCCGTTCCTGGTTACGAAACGCATGTGGAAGCCCAGGCGGCTGCTTTGATGCGTAAATTCAGGGCAACGGAAGGACGGCTGATGATCAGTCATCCGAGGGGCGTTTGCCCGACGTGCGCAAGATCGCTGGACGATATGCTCCCGCAGAACGCGAACCTGGTAGTGAGATTTCAGAACAAGCGCAGATTCTTCCAGGGCGGCAAATTTGGTAGAGGGCCGGGATAGGGATTTGCTGCTCGCCGGCCGGTTCCCCTCTTTCCGGTCGGAAATTTTGCTTGATCGAATGATCGAGTAGTCTTTCTCCACATGAAGTCGAGGCCCCCTGACAGCTCGCGGCCGTGAACCCCTGGAGTTCCAGGGGGCCTCGCATGTGGCATGATTCGTAGATGATTGATGAACTGCCCGATCCGCGCACGTTCCTTGCAGAGGTCGATTGGGCCCGCCTGAGGCACGGTGGCGGGATGGCTTCTTCCAATACACCAGTCAAACTGGGCGGTCTGGTCTCCGGCAATTCCGCTGAAGTAGCGGCTGGCCTTGATCATCTTTGGGATGACCTGTTCCATCAGGGGTCTGTCTACCCTGCAACGGCTCATGCCGCGGTGTACGTTGCCGCCATTCTGGGTGATGCTGAAATCCGAGAACTCCTCGTGCCGGCCCAGGGGGAAGAAAAGTTTCCTCTTCGAGGAAGACTGCTGAATTGGCTAGCCGAGTTGGCTTATGCAGTCAGTCGTGAGGCAGAGATGAAGATCCGCGCGAGATTCGACGATAGTATGCTGAATTTTGAGCCGATTTTCGGTGGTGTTTGGGCCGTTCGTCCCATTCTATTTCAAGGTGTCTCCCCTTATTTTTCCGACATGAATCCGGATGTCCGGGAATCGGCGCTCCTTGCCGCGGTTCATCTTCTGGATGCCCCGGAGCTCGTCTTGCATCGGAGCAAGCTGGCTCCCTTGGTGCGGACCGTATTGGCTGCCAGTACCGATCGAGGCCATCGGTCCGCAGCAATAGCAGGTCTTGAGGCTTGGGGTGAGGACGTTGATTCGCTGCGCAGCGCTGCGGAACTGTCAGAAGAGGATGGCGACTCATGGAATAGTTTTTGGAACGCAGACAGAGGGTCTCTTGATGAGCCGCCATTTTAGCGGTAGTACGGAAATGGCGGGCGTGGGGCGGCTGTGATCGAGAGGGCCAACACCTAGGCGCCAAGCAGATTCCGAACAGATGGAACAGATGTGCGCCTTGTCGACCACCCGGCGCCGTCGAGCACGCTCCACGGATCACGTGAGCATTTGGATACACTCCGTTAACCTTCGTCGTTTCGTTGGGTAACACGGGGCCGGGAGGCTTTGGGGCAACGAGTCGGTACTACGACGGTCTGGAGGGGCTTCGCGTGTTGCTGACCCCGCATGAGCAGGAGCGGTTGATGGTTTCCTATGCGGCTGACCTGGCGCAGCGGCGTAGAGCCAGAGGGCTGCGGCTCAACTACCCCGAGGCGACTGCGGTGTTGGCGTCGTTTTTGCTCGAAGGGGCCCGGGACGGGCGGTCGGTGGCGGATCTTCAGGAGGCGGGGCGGCAGGTGCTGGGGCGGGACGATGTGATGGAGGGCGTCCCGGAGATGGTGGGTGAGGTGCAGGTCGAGGCCACCTTTCCGGATGGGACGAAGTTGGTCACCGTGCATCGGCCGATTCCGTGAAGGCGCATCACCGGTCGCTGGTGGCGGTGGTGCCCGGGGAGATTTTGTTGGGTGCGGAGGAGATTCCCCTCAATCCCGGGCGGGCGGTGTCCACGTTGGTGGTGTTGAACACCGGGGATCGGCCCGTGCAGGTCGGGTCGCATCTGCATTTTCCGGCGGCCAACGACGCGTTGGAGTTCGATCGGGCGGCGGCCTGGGGGTATCGGCTGCACGTGCCGGCGGGGACGGCGGTGCGGTTCGAGCCGGGGGTGGCCCGCGAGGTGGAGTTGGTGCCGCTCGCCGGGGCGCGGGTGGTGCCGGGGCTGCGGACCGGTCGCGGAGGTGCGTTGGACGCCGTGGGGGGCGGGGTACCGAGCCGCCACACGTCGACGGGCGGATCCGACGCCGCGCCCGGAGGGGCAGCGGGGTCGGCTGCCGATGGCCGGGCTGCCGGCGGGGAGGTCGCGCGGTGACGTCGATCGATCGGCATCGGTATGCGTTGTTGTACGGGCCGACCACCGGGGATCGCATCAGGCTTGCCGACACCGAACTGCTGGTGGAGGTGACCGAGGATCTCACCCGGCCGCTCGGGGCCGCCGGGGACGAGGCGATCTTCGGCGGCGGCAAGGTGATTCGGGAGTCGATGGGGCAGTCGATGCGGACCCGCGCCGAGGGCACTCCCGACACGGTGATCACCGGGGCCGTCGTCCTGGACCACTGGGGCGTCGTCAAGGCGGACATCGGCATCCGGGACGGGAGGATCAGCGGCATCGGCAAGGCCGGCAACCCGGACACCATGGACGGCGTGCATCCGGACCTGGTGATCGGCCCGTCGACCGAGATCATCGCGGGCAACGGGCGCATCCTGACCGCCGGCGCCGTGGACTGCCACGTGCATCTGATCTCGCCGACCCAGTTCCCCGAGGCGCTGTCCGCCGGCGTGACCACGATGGTGGCCGGCGGTACCGGGCCGGCCGAGGGCAGCAAGGCGACCACCGTGACGCCCGGTGCGTGGCATCTGGCCCGGATGTTGGAGGCGTTGGACGAGGTACCGATCAACTTCGTGCTCCTGGGCAAGGGCAACACCGTGTCCGAGGAGGCCATGTGGGAGCAGATCCGGGCCGGCGCCGGCGGGCTCAAGCTGCATGAGGACTGGGGCTCGACCCCGGCCGTGATCGACGCCGCGCTGCGCGTGGCGGACGCGGCCGGCATCCAGGTCGCGCTGCACAGCGACACGCTCAACGAGACCGGCTTCGTCGAGGGCACGTTGGCCGCGATCGGCGGGCGCACCATCCACGCCTACCACACCGAAGGGGCGGGCGGCGGACACGCGCCGGACATCATCACCGTGGCCGGCCTGCCCAACATCCTGCCCTCGTCCACCAATCCGACCCGGCCGCACACCGTCAACACGGTCGAGGAACATCTCGACATGCTGATGGTCTGCCACCACCTGAATCCGGCCGTCGCCGAGGACCTCGCCTTCGCCGAATCGCGGATCCGGCCCTCGACCATCGCCGCCGAGGACGTGCTGCACGACCTCGGCGCCATCTCGATGATCGGCTCGGACAGCCAGGCGATGGGCCGAATCGGTGAAACCGTGCTGCGGACCTGGCAGACCGCGCACGTGAACAAGGTGCGGCGCGGTTCGTTGCCCGGCGACGGGGCCGCGGACAACCTGCGGGCCCGACGATATGTGGCCAAGTACACGATCTGCCCGGCGGTCGCGCACGGACTCGACGAGGAGGTGGGCTCGGTCGCCGTCGGCAAACTGGCCGATCTGGTGTTGTGGGAACCGAAGTTCTTCGGGGTCCGGCCACACCTGGTGATCAAGGGCGGCGCCATCGCGTGGGCCGCGATGGGCGACGCGAACGCGTCCATCCCGACGCCCCAACCGGTGCTGCCCAGACCGATGTTCGGCGCCGCGGCACGGACCGCCGCGGCCACGTCGGTGCACTTCGTGGCCCCGGCGGCGCTGGCGGACGGGCTCGCCGGGCGACTGAACATCGATCGCCGACTCGTGCCGACCGGCGATGTGCGCGGAAGGGGCAAGTCGGCCATGCCACTCAATGACGCCATGCCGCACATCGAGGTGGATCCCGAGACGTTCTCGGTGCGCGTCGACGGCGAGAAGGTGGTCGCCGCGCCGGCCGGAACCTTGCCGATGGCCCAACGTTATTTCCTGTTCTGATTGCGCCCGATCGCGTATTGACGGAGGGTCAGTGCAAGCTGACTCACCGTCAGGATGTAGAACTGTGACTGCGGTGACCGGCCAGGACCGACATCGACACGTTGCGACCAGTAAGAGGTGGTACTCATGGGTGCTGGACTTCTCCTCCTCGGGGACTCCCGGCTGCCGGCAGGCGGCTACGCGCACTCGGGCGGCTTGGAGAACGCCGTCCTGCGGGGCGAGGTGCACGACCTCGACACGCTCACCGAATTCCTGCTCGGCAAGCTCTATGGCACGGGTGCGGTCCAGGCGGCCTTCGCCGCCGTCGCCGCGCTGACCGCCGGTCCGTACACGATCCCCGAACTCGCCCCGTGGGCCGAGCTCGACGCCGAACTCGACGCGCGGACCGCCTCCGGGCCCGCCCGGGCCGCCTCCCGCGTGCAGGGCAGGTCGCTGCGCCGGGTGGTCAAGGCGGCCTGGCCCACCGAACCCTGGGCCGCGCTGGGCGTGTCCCCGCACCACGCGATCGTGCTCGGCGCCGCGGCCACCCGGGCCCGGCTCGACGAGCGCGAGGCGGCCGTACTCGCCGCCACCAACGCGGTCAACGCACCCGCCTCGGCCGCGGTCAAGCTGCTCTCCCTGGACCCGATCTCGGTCACCGTGGTGCTCGCCGAGATGGCCGGGCACTGCGACCAGGTCGCCGAGGAGGCCGCCGACGCGGCGCGCACCGTGTTCGCCGACGGCGACTGGGAGCGGTTGCCCGGTTGGTCCTCGGTCGGCCTCGACGTCTGCGCCGAACTGCACGCCCACGAGGAGGTCGTCCACTTTGCATCTTGATCACACCCCCGGCAACGGCGGTACGCACCCGCACACTTCGCCGGCGGCCGCCGTGCCCGGTTCGCGACCGTTGCGGATCGGCATCGGCGGGCCGGTGGGATCCGGCAAGACGGCGCTGGTCGCCGCGCTCTGCCGGGTCCTGGCCGACCGCTTCTCGCTCGCGGTGGTCACCAACGACATCTACACCACCGAGGACGCCGACTTCCTGCGCGCCGCAGGGGTGTTGGCGGCCGACCGGATCGCCGCCGTGCAGACCGGCTGTTGTCCGCACACCGCCGTGCGCGACGACATCAGCGGCAACCTGGACGCGGTCGAGGACCTGACGGCGATACACCCGGACCTGGACCTGGTGATCATCGAATCCGGCGGGGACAACCTCACCATGACCTTCAGCCGCGGCCTGGCCGACGTACAACTCTTCGTCATCGACGTCTCCGGCGGCGACAAGGTCCCACGCAAGGGCGGTCCCGGGGTGACCCGTTCCGACCTGCTGGTGATCAACAAGACCGACATCGCCCCGCAGATCGGCGCGGACCTGGCCGTGATGGACCGCGACGCGGCCCGGATGCGGCCGGGCACACCGGTGGCGTTCCTGTCGCTGCGCGAGAGCCCGGGCGCGGACGTGGTCGGCGCGTGGGTGCTCGGCCAGATCGCCGCGTGGCAGGCCGGTACGGCGGTCCCGGTCGCGCTCCCGGCCCCCGCACCGGCCGCGACCCCGCCGCCGACCGTCGGATCGGCCCGCGGGTGAAGGCAACCGCCGTGGTCCGCGCGGAACTTCGGCGCGGCCGCACGGTGCCGACCGAGCTGCGCGGACAGGTGCCGCTGCTGCCGCGCGTGGTGTCCGTGCCGGGCGACATCGTCGAAGTGGTCTTCGTGGGTGGTGCGGCGGGCCCGATCGGCGGCGACGACCTGGCCGTGCGTGTCGAGGTGGGGCCCGGCGCGCGCCTGCGGGTGCGGACCGCCGCCGCGGCGGTGATCCTGATCGGCGACGGCACCCCGGCCCGGCAGCGGGTGGACCTGGTGATCGGCGCCGGCGGCCTGCTGGAGTGGCTGCCGGAGCCGGTCGTGGTGGCCGCGCGAGCCGCCTTCCATGCTCGCGTGCGGGCCGAACTCGACTCGGACGCACGGCTTTTCGCCCAGGAGACGCTGGTCCTGGGCCGCGCCGACGAACCGTGCGGCGACGCGCTGTCCCGGTGGGACGTGGTCGTGGCCGGCCGCCCGGTGCTGCGTCAGCAGAGCGAGTACGGGCCCGCCGCGCACCCGGGCTGGCGTGGTCCGGCCGGCACCGCGGGCGGGACGGTGGTGGCCACCCGGCTGACCCTGCCCGCCCCGCCCGACCGGCCGCCGAGCGCCCCCGGGCGCGCGGTGTGCGACCTGGCCGGCGGCGGCCGACTGGTGACCGTGACGGCCCGCGACACGATCGGCGCGCGGCGAGTCCTGGCGGCGCCGCCGCTCGCGGCGGATCAGGTGTCCAGAGCGATGAGTTCGGAGCCGGCCGTGCCCAGCAACAGCACCCCGCCGGCGCCCGCCGGAGCGGCGGTGAGATAGGTCGGCAGCGGGTGCGTCCAGCGCCGTCGGCCCGATACCGCGTCGAAGGCGTGCAGTTCGTCGGTGCCGCCCGCGTAGGCGACGCCGTTCAGCACGGCCACCGGGCTGGGCACACCGGCACCGGTCCGCTGCCGCCACCGTTGCACGCCGCTGAGCGCGTCCAGCGCGTACAGCGTGCCGACGTCGGTGGTGTAGACGGCGTCCTGCGTCACCACCGGTACGGTCAGGTCCGGGGTGCCGCGAAAGCGCCAGGCGATCTCGCCGGTGGCGACCTTCAGCGCGACCAGCGTGAGGCCGGTCACCACGTACACCCGATCACGGATCACCCGCGGCGGCCGAGTGATCGGGCCTTCCAGCGTGATCGACCAGATCGGCTCGGTTCGCTCGGGCGCGATCGCGCTCACCGTGCCGTCGGCGTAGGTCAGGTAGACCCGGTCGTCGCCGGTGCCGAGCACACCCGGCATCACCCCGCCGTGTTCGCCCGGCCGGGTCCACTGCCAGCGGTGTGCACCCTGCGCCATGTCGACGCCGAGCACCCGGTTGTCCCGGGTGCCGACGACCAGGGAGGAGCCCAGCATCACCGGCGCGCCGAGAATCTGATCGCCGGCGTACTGCTGCCAGGTGCGTTCGCCGCTCGCCGGGTCGAGCGCGGCGAGTTGCCCGGCCACGCAGGCCAGGAACACGGCGGTCCCGGAGACCACCGGCTCGGCCCACACCATCGATTCGGTGCGCGCGGTCCACAACGCCACGCCGGTCTCGGTACCCAGTGCCATGACCACGTTCTCCGTGGTCGTGCAGTACGCGACGTTGTCGAAGACCTGAAGCGTGGTCACCCGACCCTCCACCGCCCGTCGCCACCGCGTCCGGGGCTGCGTCCGGTCGCCGTCGGCGAACCGGGCGAAGGCGACGCCGGCCGAGGTCACCGTCGCCGCAGTGAGCGCGAACCCGCCCGCGATCAGCAGCCGGCGTCGGGTCAGCCCGCGCCCGGTCGGCGGATCCTCGGCGCGGGCCGCCTGGGGCACGTCGGCGGTCTCCTCGACGGGGGCGGCCGGCGGCACCAGCGACATCGGCCTGGGGGTCAACACCCGATCGACGTCCACCGCGGTCGGGCGCTGCCCGGGATCGGGGTCCAGGCAACGCCGGAGCAGCGGGCTCAGCTCGGCGGAGGCGGTACCGCCGCCGGCGAGGGTGATCAGCGTGCCGAACGCGTACACGTCCTCCGAGGGGTCGCCGCCGTCGTCCGCGTCGGTCCGGCCGGCGAAACCGGTCACCCGCGGCCCGTACGGGGTGATCAGCACCTGGTCCGGACCCAGTCGGCCGTGTACGAGCCCGATCGCGTGCACCCGGGCCAGGGCGTCGGCGATCCCCGCCGCGACCTCGCGCAGCGGCCCCTCGGCAAGCGGGCCGTCGTGGTCGAGCACCTCACCGAGCGTCCGCACTGCGGGCATCGCCCACGCCCCTCCGGGACCTGTCGACGTGCTTGCTGGAGAGCAGAGTAGGACCTGGGCGGCGGCACGGGTAGAGCCCGGAAATACGATCCGGAAACGGTTCTTCGGCGCGCCGCGGAAGGGGCGCGTGCGGCCGCCGCTTCCGGATCCGGGCACGGACGCTCCCGGATCCGGACAAAGAAAAGGAGGCGCCCGGCCAAAGGCGCCTCCTTCGCGAACCGCACAGCGTTTCGCGAGCAGGACGATCATAACCCTTCGCCGGCCGAGGCCCGGCCGGCGCCGGCCGCGTGCGTCGGCCACTCAGTATCGGGCCGCGGCGAGCGCGTCGTCCCACACCCGATGCCAGTGCGCGACCGCCGACTCGCCCATGCCCGCGACCATGTTCGGCAGACCCGCGTCGAAGCCGCGTTGGCAGGACTCGGCGCCGGGGAAGTCCTCGGTCACCAGCACCCGCTTGTTGGTCTCGTGGTTCGCCCGGGCCATGGTGATGCTGCTCTCGCTCAGCGGCTCCCAGGTGCCCTCGGTCATGTGCACGACCGAGCGGTTCGGCCGGTCGCCCGGATAGATCCGCAACATCGTGGTGCTCAACGGGCTCTCGATCAGCACGGTGGACGGCAGCACGGTCTGCACGTTGACCATCGGCAGCCGTGCGGGCCAGGACTCCTCGGGCACGTCGGCGAGTTGCTCGAATCCCACGATCGGGACGGCGAACCGGGTGTGCGGGCCCCACGTGTCGACGATGCCGTGGTTGAGCACGATGCCGTTGATCGTCGCGGTGTGCAGGAACGGCACGTGATACGCCTCGACGTTGATGTCGACCGAGAGCTTCCAGTTGCAGGCCAGGTCGAAGCGTTCGCTGACCACCGCGCGGGTGCGGTCGTAGGGGAAACCCGCGTAGGCGTCCTCCAGTTCGTCCAGTGCGCCGGCGACCTCGACGTCCGGGCGCAGGCCCACCACGACCAGGCCCGCGGACAACGCGACCGGCAGCGGACGCAGGCCGAACTTCGCCGGGTCGATGCCCGGGAACTGCGGACGCGAGGGCAGCCCCGTCAGCTCGCCGTCGTTGCCGAAGGTCCAGCCGTGATAACCGCAGCGAAAGCGTTGCGCGCTGCCGCAGCCGGTGCCGGTCAAGCCCTCGGTCTCCGGGACGTCCCGGCTCACCCGCATGCCCCGGTGGGTGCAGGCGTCCAGGAACGCGTGCAGCTCACCGTCCCGGTCCCGGGTCACCAGAACCGGTACGCCGTCCACGTCGCGCGCGATGAAGTCGCCCGGCTCGGCCACCTCGCCGGCCCACCCGATCACCTGCGGAGTGCGGCGGAACAGCACCTCGCGCTCACGGTCGTGCCGGCCGGGGTCGGTGAAGCACGAGCCGTTCAGGACGGCGGGCGCCGCGCCCAGGTCGAGCGTGCGGTTGGTGATGTGCTCGATGATGCGTCGCCCGGTGGCGACCACGTCCTGGTGCTTCAAAGGAGTGACTCCGATGTCTGGGAGATGTCCGGGATGGGGAGATTCAGTACTCCGACCACGTCTCTGTTACACCGTTACATTGTTGGCCGGGGTCGATACCCCGTCAATGACCCCCGGGGCGATGTGGTCTCATCAGTGGGCAATCGCACGTGGAGGTCAGCACCATGCCCGGCCGGGTCGAGAACGTTGGTTATGACATCGCGGGCATGACCCTGTCGGGTCTGCTCGCCCGCCCGAAACCCGGCGTACGGCCGCGCGGACTGCTGTTCGCGCTGCACGGCGGCGGCTCGCGCGCGGACTACTGGCACCGCCCCGGCGCGGCCGAGGACTCGCTGCTCGTGCCGGCCGCGGCGCTCGGCTGGACGGTCCTGGCGATCGACCGACCCGGCTACGGCGCGTCCGTGGGCCTGGCCCGGGAGCGGCAGGGGCTGGACGCGCAGGTGGACGTGTTGTTCGCCCTGCTCGACGAACTCGGCGCGACCGAGGTCGGCGCCGAGCCGGACGGGTCGGGCCCGGCGCCGGTGTTCCTCGCCGCGCACTCGATGGGCGCGCTCGTGGCACTGCGGATGGCGGCCGACAAGCGCGGCCGGGACCTGCTCGGGGTCGCCGTCGGCGGTGCGCCGCTGCGCTACACCCCCGAGCGGCTGGCCGAGTTCGCCGCCGTCCCCACCGAGGGCGCGTTCGTGCCGTCGATGGGCGGTGGCACGCCGGACACCTTCTTCGGGCCGCCCGGGTCCTACGATCCGGCGCTGCTCACCCGGGCCGGGCGGGTGGCGGCACCGGTGCCGATGGCCGAGTTCCTCGACGTGCGGGAGAGTCCGTACACGCTGCCCGGCGTGCTGGCGCGGGTGTCGGCGCCGGTGCACTGGACCGTGGCCGAGTTCGAGCGATCCCAGGTAGCCGGCCCCGAAGTGCCCGCCGAGGCACGTGAGTTGCTCGTCGGCGCGCGGTGGGTGGAGACGCACACCCAACGCGGCGTCGGGCACAACATCAGCCTGCACCACGCGGCGCGCGCCTACCACCTGCGCGTGCTGGCCTTCGCCGAGGAATGCCTGCTCGCCCGAGCCGCCGACGCCGACACCGGTCCGGAGGCGATCGGCCCGTCCGCCGGCTGACCGCCGGTGGTCGCGGGCCGGCGCCGCCGCGGACCCGGCCCGCCCGGCGGTCGGCCGCGCGGTCCTCGATCACACCGAGTCGGCCACCCGGCGTCGCTCGCACGACGCCGGTCGCGCGAAGTCGACTCCGGGGGATCGATCGCAGGAGGTCGGGCGCACGATGTCCGGCAGGGTGAACCACACCACCTTGCCCGGCGGCAGGCGGTCGGCGCCCCACGCGTGCGCCAGGCCGTCGATCATCCGCAGGCCCCGACCCGACTCCTCGTCCCACGTGCCGATCCGGGCGACCGGCAGGCGCGGTGACGAGTCGCGCACCTCCACCCGCAACAGGTCGCCGTCGTGCAGCAGGGTCAGGGCGTGCCAGGCCCCGGGCCCGACGTGGACGAGGACGTTGGTCAGCAATTCGGTCAGCAGCACCTCCGCGACGTCGACCAACTCGGCCAGGCCCCAGTCGTGCAGGACCTTGCCGGTGGCCCGGCGGACTCGCCCGACCCCCACGGTCGAGGCGGCGAGCTGAACGCAATAGTGACGGACGTCCTCCGCCATCACCGGCATGTCGACCTCCGGACGTGCGGGCAGGGGGTCGCGCGATCCGAGGCAGGCACTCAGAGCGACCCGTGAACAACAGTAAGTCATGGCCGACATGGAGCGTGCCCGGCTGTGAACGAGTGTGCAACTCCCAATCTTGGATCGACGGGAAGTTTCCGGTAGTCACCACACTTCCACCCGCAGTAGGGCACACTGTCCCCCGATCGGACGCGCCGACGTTCCGGTTCGGTGCGTGAACAGCGTGTAAGTGGAGGTGCGGCGTGGCCATGGCGCCCAATCCGACCGTCCGGCAGCGCAGGCTCGGGACCGAGCTGCGCCGGTTGCGCGAAGCGCGCGGCCTGAGTCTCGAAGATGTCGCCGTACGCCTGGAGTGCTCGGATTCCAAGGTCAGTCGGATCGAATTGGGCCGCAGCGGTGTGCGACCGGTGGACCTGCGGATTCTGCTGGATCTGTACCGGGTCGAGGACGAACAGGAGCGCGATTCGCTGCTCACCCTGGCCCGGGAGGCCAAGAAGCGCGGCTGGTGGCACAGTTACTCGTCGATCCTGCCCAGCTCCTACGCCGAACTGCTCAGCCTGGAGGCCGAGTCCTCGGGCATGCGCGGATTCGAACTCTCGCTCATTCCGGGCCTGTTGCAGACCCCGGACTACGTCCGGGCGGTGATTGCCGCGGTCCGAGAGGACATGTCCGCCGAGCAGGTGGACATGCTGGTCCGGGTCCGCCAGGAGCGGCAGGCGGTGCTCGATCGGGTCGGCCCGCACGGCGAGGCCACGTTCCGGCTCACCGTGGTCATCTCGGAGTCCGTGCTGCGCACCGTGGTGGGCGGCCGGGAGACGATGCGGGCCCAGTTGGAGCACCTGATGGCCGCCGCGGTCCGGCCACACGTGCGGCTGCAGATCCTCCCGTTCTCGGCGGGCGCACACCCCGCGATCGAGGGTTCATTCGCGATCATCGGATTCCCCGCGCTTTCCGATCTGGATGTGGTCGTACTCGACACGCATACGAGTAGCCTCTATCTGGAGGAGCCCGAACACGTCAGTGTCTATGAGCGTTTGTTTGAGGACATCCGCGCTTCGGCACTGTCGTACGGTGAATCCTTGTCCATGATCGAGCTCGCAGCAAAGGAATTGTCTTGAGCAACACAAACCCGGGTTCACATTTCCGGTTCGATTCCCCGAGTATCACCGAAGATTCCCACGACGACCTCAAAGCCGCAGGTCACAGCGCTTTCGCCGGTCACGCTTGGCGGCGGAGCACATACAGCGGCGCCACCAGCAATTGCGTCGAGACGGCCCCCGTCGCGAGTGCCGTCCTGGTGCGCGACTCGAAAGTTGCCGCAGGTCCGGTGCTCCATCTGGAAGCCGGCGCGTGGCAGACGTTTATCGGTGGGATCGACTCCTGAGTCGAGTCCGTTCCGATACCGAACGGTTGATTGTTCGCGCTCCTCACTCCCACGAGTGGGAATTAATCCCACGAAAGAGTGAATTCTCCCGATGATCGTCCCGGGTTCCCGTGCCCCGGGGCGCTCCCAAAGCGCAACTCTCCGTCGCCGACCCCCTACTTCACTCCGTGCGCTGCTGCGGTTCGCTCCGGCAGCGCATCGGGGTGGAAGAGTGGTGGGGTGCAGATTTCGGTGCTTGGCCCGCTCCAAGTGTGGGACGACGATGGTCGATCCGTGACGATCGGCGGCGCGCGACTGCGTGCGCTGCTGATCCGACTCGCCCTGGACCCCGGCAGGCCGGTCTCCGCGGACCGGTTGATCGCGGCCGTATGGGGCGACGAGCCGCCTGCGGGGGCGGGCAACGCGTTGCAGTCGTTGATCTCCCGGCTGCGCCGGCAGTTGCCCGTCGAACTCGACTCGGGGCCGGCCGGCTACCTGCTCCGCGTCCGGCCCGAGGACGTGGACGCACACCTGTTCGGCACGCTCGCGGTCCGCGGTCGCCGCCGGCTCGGCGAGGGCGACCCGGCGGGCGCCGCCGAGACCCTGGGCCGCGCGCTCGCGTTGTGGCGGGGGCCGGCGCTGGCCGACGCCGCCGACGCCTCGTTCGCGATCGGATCCGCCGCCCGGCTGGCCGAGCAGCGGCTCGGCGCGATCGAGGACCGGGCCCAGGCGCAGCTCGCGCTCGGCCGCAGCCGGGGCCTGGCCGCCGAGCTGGAACAGCTCACCCGGGAGCATCCGCTGCGCGAGCGGCTGTACGGACTGCTGATCCGCACGCTGCACGAAGAGGGCCGCCGAGCCGATGCGCTGACGCTGTATCAGGGCCTGCGCGAGCGGCTCGCGGACGAATTGGGCATCGACCCCTCGCCGGACCTGGAGGCGGCCTACCTGGCGGTGTTGCGCGGCGGCGACTCGCGCCCGGCGACCCCGGCCGAGCCGTCCGTCGACCGGGCCTCGGGCGGGGCCCGACCGACGCCGGGCAATCTGCCCGCTCGGCTGACCACCTTCGTCGGGCGCGAGGACGAGGTGGTCCGGGTGGATCGGCTGCTCGGCGAGTCGCGCCTGGTCACCGTGGTGGGCCCGGGCGGCGCGGGCAAGACCCGGCTGAGCACCGAGGCCGGTGCCCGGATAGCGGCCGCCGGCGAGGGGGTGGACGGCGGCGTCTGGTTCGTCGAACTCGCTCCCGTGCTGGACCCGTTGGACCTTCCGCAGGCGGTGCTGACGGCGCTCGGGCGGCGTGAGGTGGGCCTGCTCGACACGTACGTGCCCGGGTCCGGCCGCGACATCGTCGAGCGGATCGTCGAAGTGCTCGCCGGCCGACCCAGCGTGCTGATCCTGGACAACTGCGAGCACCTGATCGCCGCCGCGGCGGCCTTCGCCGGCCGGCTGCTCGCCCGCACGCCGACCCTGCGCATCCTGGCCACGAGCCGCGAACCGCTGGGCATCGACGGCGAGATGTTGTGCCCGCTGGGCCCGCTCGCGCTGCCGCCGGTGGGCATCGACGCGGCCCAGGGCATGCGCTACGCGTCGGTGCGGCTGTTCGCCGATCGGGCCCGCGCGGTCCGCCCGGGCCTGGCGATCGACGCCGACGTCATCGGCGCGGTCGCCGAGATCTGCCGGCGCCTGGACGGACAACCACTCGCCATCGAACTCGCCGCGGCCCGCACCCGCTCGCTCACCCCCACCCAGATCGCCGTCCGGCTCGACGATCGCTTCCGACTGCTGACCGGCGGGAGCCGGACCGCGCTGCCTCGGCACCAGACGCTGCGCGCGGTCGTGGAATGGAGCTGGGACCTGCTGGAGAAGCGCGAACGCGTCGCCCTGCGCCGACTGTCGGTGTTCGCCGGCGGCACCACCCTCGAAGCCGCCGAGGCGGTGCTGCCCGGCACCGATTTCGCCGCGGCCGACGTGCTGGATCTGCTCGCCGGGCTGGTGGACAAGTCGCTGGTGGAGGTGATCGGCACCACCGAGACCCGCTACCGGCTGCTGGAGACCATCCAGGCGTACGCGGGTGAGCGACTGGTGGACGCGGGCGAGGCGGAGGAGACCGGGACCCGTCACGCCCGGTGGTTCACCCGCTTCGCCGAGGAGGCCGACGCGCGGCTGCGCGGGCCCGAGCAGATCGAGACGATCAACCGGCTCGCCGCCGAACACGACAACCTCGCGGTGGTGCTGCGCTACGCGGTCGACCACGCGGACGCGGACCTGGCGATCCGGCTGGTCGAGGCGCTGTCCTGGTTCTGGGCGATGCGCGGCAACCACGGCGAGGCGCACGCGTGGGGCCGCGAGGCGCTCGCGGTGCCCGGACCCGCGCCGCAGGACAAGCTCGCCGGCGCGCTCGCCTTCCACGCGCTGCACTCCTTCTCGTCCGGCGAACGATGGGACGCGATCCGCGCCTACGCCCGGGCTCGGCTGATCATTCGGCGACTGGGTGCGGACGCGCCGGCGCCGCTGCCGGTGTTCATCGAGATGCTCGCCGCGGTGGTACGCGGGGACAACCCGGCGCTGGACGAGGCGCTGATCGAGGCGGACGGGCTCGCCGACGAGTGGATCCAGGCGATGGCCCGGCTGATGCGCGGGCATTTCGCGGTCAACCTCGGCCACCCGGAGGAGGCGGTCCACTTCCTCACCGACGCCCGCGACCGGTTCGCGTCCATGGGCGACCGCTGGGGGCGCGCCTCCGCGATCTCGGGTCTGGCCGAACTGCTGATGTACACAGCCGACTTCGAGGGTGCGTTGGTCGCGGTGGACGAGGCGCTGGGGCTGCTGCACGAGCTCCGGGCCGAGGACGAGATTCCCCAACTCATGCTCCGCCGGGGCATGATCCACGCGCGGGCCGGCAACGTCGACCTCGCGCGCGAGGTGATGACCGATCTCGCCGCGCGCGGCGATACCCGGGCGACCCCGATGGCACACCTGTTCGCCGACCTCGGACTGGGCGAACTGGCCCGCTACCTGGGTGACTTCGAGGAGGCCGAGCGGCGCTACGAGAGCGCCTTGGCGATTCTGCCGAACGCCAGCCTGCTGCCACCGCAACTGACCGGCAGCCTGCACATCGGTCGGGCGCACGTGGCCTGCGGACGCGGCGACCTGGTGACGGCACGCGCTCATTTCGAGGCCGCCGTCCCCTACGCGTTGGACGGCAAGGACATGCCGGTGCTCGGCATGTGCATCGAGGGCTTTGCCACGCTGGCCCTGGAGACCGGCGATCTCGAACGCGCGGCACTCCTGCTCGGCGCGGCGCAGGTGGTCCGCGGCCATCCCGACCTGAGCGACATCGACGCGGACCGGGTGGCGGCCCGGTTGGGGGAGCGGATGGGAGCCGAGGAGTTCGCCCGGGCGAAGGCGATCGGGGCGGCGCTGGAGATGTCCGCGGCGATCGAGCTGATCCAGCCGCAACCGCCGGTGGCCCCGACCCCCTGAGGGTGTCGGGGCACTCCCGGCGGCCGGGTGGCGCATCGGGCGAATCCCCGGGTCAGACCCGGCGGTTGTACTGGCGCACCGTCAGCGGGATGAACACCACCATCAGGGCGAACGCCCAGATCACCACGACGAGCGCGTGGTGGGCCACCGGCCCGCCGGTGAGCAGCCCGCGCGAGGCGTTGGTCACCTCGGTGACCGGGTTGATCTTGACCCACGCCTGCAGCCAGCCGGGCATCGTCGAGGTCTTGGCGAACAGGTTCGAGCCGAAGGTCAGCGGAAACATCATCAGGAACGAGACGCCCTGCACGCTGCGCGGCTGCTTCATGGTCACCCCGAGCAGCGCCACGACCCAGCACATGGCGAACGCGAACAGCAGGACCAGGCCGACCGCCGCGAGCACCGCGAACACGTTGGTGTGGAACCGGAAGCCGATGATCGTGCCGAACACGAAGACCGACGTGACGGCCACCAGGAAGCGCAACACGTCGCCGAGCACGGTGCCCGCCAGCGGCGCGATGCGTGATATCGGCAGGCTGCGGAAGCGGTCGAACACCCCCGTGGACATGTCGGTACACAGCCCGACACCGGTGCCGACCGATGCGAACACCACGGTCTGCACCAGGATGCCGGGCAGCACGAACTGCAGGTAGTCGTGCGTGCTGCCTTCGATCGCGCCGCCGAACAGGTAGACGAACATCACGGTGAACAGGATCGGCTGAAGGGTCAGGTCGATCAGCTGTTCGCTCTGCTTCTTCAATTTCACCAGGCTGCGCCAGGTGAGGGTGAGCGTGTGCCGCACCACCGCACCCGGACCGTTGCGGTGCGGCACGTGGGCCCTGCGGTCGGGCTTGTGGGTGGTGGGGGTGTCCTCGGCGGGACGGACGGTGGTGGTGGTCATCGGGAGGCTCCTAGGACGAGGGCCAGGTGGGAGATGGTCAGCAGGACGACGGCGAGCAGCGGCAACACCCGGGTGCCGTACAGATCCGGGAGGCCGGACAGGTCCGGGAGTTCGTTCACGCCGCCTTCCCCCGGTCGGCCGCCGCGTCGTCGGACTCGGACGAGTCCTGGCTGCGGTGCCCGGTGACGGTCATGAACACCTCGTCCAGGCTGGGCAGTCGCAGGGCGAACTCGGTGGCCCGGATGCCCGCCTCGTCGAGCCGGCGGACCACCACCGGCAGCAGGTCCTGATCGGTGACCGCGACGGTGACCTGACCGCGCTCGCTCTCCACGACCGGCTCCCGGTCGGTGAGCTCGCGCAACAGCGCGACCACGTCGGCCATTCGGGCCGGGTCGGCCGGGCGGATCTCCAGGCTCTGCCCGCCGACCTGGGCCTTGAGTTGGTCCGAGGTGCCGCTGGCGATCACCCGGCCGTGGTCGATCACCACGATGTCACTGGCCAGTTGGTCCGCCTCGTCCAGATACTGCGTGGTCAGCAACACGGTCACCCCCTCGTCGCGGACCAGTTCGCGCAACATCTGCCACACGTCGCCCCGACTGCGCGGGTCGAGTCCGGTGGTCGGCTCGTCCAGGTAGAGGAACGCGGGACGCCCGACCAGCGAGGCGGCCAGGTCGAGTCGGCGGCGCATACCGCCCGAATAGGTGCCCGGGGTCCGGCCGCCGGCCTCGGTCAGATCGAAGCGGGCGAGCAACTCGGCGGCCCGCGCCTTGGCCTCGCGGCGGGACAGGTCCAGCAGGCGGCCGAGCAGGAGCAGGTTCTCGAAACCCGTCATCTCCTCGTCCACCGACGCGTACTGCCCGGTCAACCCGATCAGCCCGCGCACCTCGTGGGCCTGACGCACGGTGTCGAACCCGCCCACCCGGGCGATGCCCGCGTCCGGCGTGATCAAGGTGGCCAGCGCGCGGACCATGGTGGTCTTGCCCGCGCCGTTGGGGCCCAGCAGGCCCAGCACGGTGCCGGTCTCGGCCCGTAGGTCGACCCCGGCCAACGCGGTGGTGCCGCCGTACCGCTTGACCAGGCCCTCGGTCTCGATCGCGTAAGTCATCGGGTTGCTCCCCGTGGGTGTTCGTGGTCGGTGTGCGACGGGTGTTCGCCGTCCGTTGCCATCAGCTTCGATCCGCCCGCTGATATCGCGCGCACACCCGGCCGGCACCGCCGGCACCGAACTGACACGGTGTCGCGATCGACCCGGGTCCAAGCACCGGTAATGTCCTGGCCCTGAGGGTCCTTGCGGGAGAACGAGGGAAGACCATCGGGAGCCACCACACGCTCGCGATAACTTCGGAGTGGGGCCGTTCACCGGATACGTCGACGGCCGGCGGACGTGGGGTCGGGCGACCGACATGGGGCACACGCGACAGTGGGGGAGGCAGAGCGTTGGCGGCAGCCGTTCCGATTTCGCAGGCACCGGGCTCGGGAGTACCCGCACGGGGCACCGGCCGTTCGAATGGGCTGTTCCGACCCCGGAACATATCCGTGCGCCGACTCGTCCGGGTCGGCGGCACCACCCCCGGTCTGATGCTCACCACCGGCGTCGCGCTGGTGCTGATCAGCCTGCTGGCCGGACTGTTCGCGGTACTCGCGGTGGGACAGCGCGCGGACTCGGCCAAGGCGGTGGCCACCGGCAGCGAACCGCTCGGGGTCAAGACCCAGGAGATCTACCGGGCCCTGGCCGACGCCGACGCGACGGCCGCGGCCGGGCTGCTCGAAGGCGGCGTCGAGTCGGCGGACGTGCGGCAGCGCTACCAGCAGGCGATCGAGACCGCGTCGAGCACGCTGATCCAGGCGACCGCGGCGGGTGCCTCCGGCAAGGTGGCCGAACAACTTTCCGTGATCGGCGTGCAACTGCCCGAGTACGCCCGCCTGGTCGAGCGCGCCCGGGCCGAGACCCGGCAGGGCAACACGGTCGGCGCCGCCTACCTGCGCTCCGCGTCCAAGAACGTGATGCGCGCCAAGATCCTGCCCGCCGCCACCGCACTGCACGAGATGGCCGAGAAGCGCCTGACCGGCGACCACCGCGATGCCACCTCGACCCCGTGGGTGCCGCTGATCCTGCTCTTGGTCAGCCTGGTCTCCTTCGGCGGCGCGCTGTGGTTCTTCGCCCGGCGCACACACCGCCGGGTCAACATCGGCCTGGCGATCGCCGGCCTGGCCACCCTGGTGTCCATCGGCTGGTTGTGGGTGGGCACCGACTCCTCGCGCACCGACCTCGACCGCAGCCGCAGCGACGGTTGGGGGCCGGTCGAGACGCTCGCCCAGGCCCGTTTCCTGACTCTGCAGGCACACGGCGACGAGAGCCTGACGCTGGTCATGCGCGGCAGCGACAACGGGCAGTACGAGAACGACTTCAAGGACGTGTGGGGCAAGCTGGTCGGTGTCCCGGCCGGCAACGGCAAGCCGGCGGTGGTCGGCATGCTGACCCGCGCCGAGCGGGTCACCTCCTCGGACCCGACCACGCTGGCCAAGGTCAAGGCCGCCCAGGCCGCCGCCGCGGACTGGGACAAGGCGCACACGGAGGTCGCCGACCTCTACCGCAATGGCGAGTTCGAGCAGGCCGTCGCCCGGGTGACCAAGGCCGACGGCGCCTCCCGGGTGGCCTTCGACCGGATCGACGAGGCATTGCGCGCCGCGGTCGCCGAGGACCAGAAGGACTTCGAGGACTCGGTGCGTTCGGGCCGACAGGCGCTGGACCACCTCGACATCGGCCTGGGCGTCCTGGCGCTGCTCGCCGCCGCCGCGACCGTGGACGGTGTCCGTCGTGAGGTCGGGAGGTACAACCGGCCATGAGCATCCGCATCGTGTTGCCCACCGTGGTGTGCGCCCTCGCGCTGACCGTGGCCGGCTGCGGTGCCGGGGTCGGCGAGCGCGACACACCGGAGCCGGCCACCATCGCCGCCGCACCGCGGGCGACCCCCGGACCCGATCCGTCCTGCCCCGACGTCACCGCGAGCCTGCGCCCGAACGGCGCCCTGCCCACGCCGACCGCGTTGCCCGCCGGCAGCACCATGGACACGCTGCGTCGGCGCGGCTTCCTGATCGCCGGCATCGACCAGAGCAGCTTCCCGTTCGGCTTCGTGGACCCGCAAAGCAACCTGCTCCGCGGCTTCGACATCGACTTGCTGCGCGAAGTGGCGAAGGCGATCTTCGGCGACGCCGGCCCCAACCGGATCCAGTTCCGGGTGGTGCGCAACGAGGACCGCGCGATCGCGGTCGCGCGCGGCGACGTGGACATCGTCGCGGAGACCATGACGATCAACTGTCAGCGCCGGCAGAGCGTGGAGTTCTCCTCGGTCTACTTCACGGCCGGCCAGCGGTTGTTGGTGCAAAAGGACGGCGTCGCCGACCGCGCCGACTACAGCGGGGGCCTGGCGGCGCTGCCGCGCGACATGCGGGTGTGCTCGGTGCCCGGTTCCACCTCGATCGGCATGCTGCGCGAGCAGGCGCCGCAGGCGAAGGTGGTCGAGAGCGACACCTGGGCGGGCTGCCTGGTGCTGCTGCAACAGGGCCAGGCGGACGCGATCACCACCGACGACACGATCCTGGCCGGCCTCCAGGCGCAGGACCACATCTTCACCGTCGTGGTCGGCCGCAACCTCACGCTGGAGCCGTACGGCATGGCGATCGCCAAGGACCGTACCGACTTCGTCCGGTTCGTCAACGCGGTGCTGGAGCGGCTGCGCCAAAACGGCCGGTGGAAGGAGCTGTACAAGCAGTACCTGGGCACCTCCTTGTCCGCCGAGGTGCCCGAACCGCCCGCGGCCGAATATCGGGACAGCGCGTGAACCGAGCCCCTCGCGTGCTCGGCCGCGACGAGATCGACGAACTGACGGCCCGTCACGAAGCCGAGTACGACGGCATCACCGCCGGTTTGATGGAGTTGGAGAACCACCCGGGCCGGCAACTCCTGGAGGGCGGCACGCTGACCGGCCGCACCGCCGAGCAGTGGGAGAGCGGCCGGCGGGCGATCGCCCTGCTGTGGGGACACCGCGAGGCGTACGGCGCGGTGCTGGACCGGGTGCGCGCGCTGCGCGGGCGGCGGGGCAAGCCGCAACGACCCGAGTTGGAGGAACTCTCCTTCCTGCTGCTCGGATCGGCCGCCGAACTCGCCGCACGCGACGTGCCGATCGGCCAACGCGCGCTGACCGATCCGGCGCTGCACGTGCGCCGGATGAGCCTGACCGACCTGGTCGCCGACATGGCGCCGGCGTGGAGCGAGGTGACCGCGGTCGTCGAGGCCGCCGACGCGGTGTGGACCCGCCTGGTGCCCACGCTGGACCGGGTGGACGCGGGCATCGGCGCCGCCGAGGCCCGGATCGCCGAACTCGGCGGCCCGGACGCGGTGCCCGAGCAGACCGCCGCGCTGGACCGGATCCGTCGCCGGCTGGAAACGGCGCGCACCCTGGTGGCGGGCGATCCGCTGGCGCTCACGAGCGGGGACGAGCGGCGGATCGGCACCGTGGACGTGCCCGCCATCGAGACGGAGCTGAACCAGGTCACCGAAGCGGTGCGGCACCTGCTGATCGTGCGCGGCCGCTTCGACGAGCGCATCGGCCGACTCGGGGCGGCGCTGGAGGAGTTGGCCTATCAGGAGGGCGACACCATTCGCCGGCGGGCGCACGTCCTGAGTCGGATCAGTGACAAGCGGGTGCCCGAGGTGCCGCTTCGGGCGGCCACCCTGCGGGAGCGACTGGGCGCGGTCACCGTGCTCGGCGGCGAGGGTGACTGGGTACGCGTCTCGCGCGAGCTGAGCACGCTGGAAAACGACGCCGAAGGCGCCCGGGAGCGACTGACGGCCACTCGGGAGCACATCGAGGCCCCGCTGGCCCGACGCGACGAACTGCGCGGCCTGGTGCAGTCCTACCGGGCGATGGCCGCGCGCGGCGGACACGGCGAGGAAGCCGTGCTGGAGTCGCTGTACAACCACGCCAAGGAGTTGTTGTGGCGAGCACCGTGTGAACTCGAGGTGGCGGTACGGGTGGTGACCTCCTATCAGGAGGCGGTGATCGCCGCGCACCGCAAGGATCGTCCGGACGACAAGGGGGAACAGAGATGATCAAGTGCAATCGTCCGCCTTGCCAGGGCGAGATCGACGACGGCTTCTGCACCGATTGCGGCCAGGAGCCGCTCGCCGCCGGCGCACCGGTGCCGGCCGCACCCGAGCCGCAGCGCAGCGGCCGATCCGGCGTGTCCGGGACCGCGGGCTCCGCGGGCGCCTCGTCCGCGCGCAGCGCTTCCGGGCGCAGCTCGCGCCGCTCGGGCCGGACCGGCGGCACCAGCCGGCGACTCGGCGGCGGTCTGGTCGAGATGCCGAACGTGCCCCGGCGCAATCCGGAGACGGCGCTCGCCCGCAACCCGGTGATCCCCGAGGAGAAGCGCTTCTGCCGCAAGTGCGACCAGCCGGTCGGCCGCGGTCGCGGCGGCCGACCCGGCGTCGCGAACGGGTTCTGCCCGCGCGACCGTACGCCGTTCTCGTTCGCACCCAAGCTTCAGCGCGACGACATGGTCGGCCAGTACCGGATCATCGGCTGCCTCGCCCGCGGCGGCTTCGGCTGGGTCTACCTCGCCCAGGACACCGCCGCGCACAACATGTGGGTCGTGCTCAAGGGCCTGCTCGGCAGCGACGACGCCGACTCGCGCGCGGCGGCTCTGGCCGAGCAGCGCATCCTCACCCAGATCCAGCACGCCAACATCGTGCACATCCAGACCGTCGTGCAGTACCCGGACCCGCTCACCGGCCAGGACGAGACCTACCTGGTGATGGAGTACGTCGGCGGCCTGTCGTTGATGGACCGGCTCAAGTCGATGCGCGAGAGCGACCCCAAGGCGGTGCTGCCCGTCGAGCAGGTGCTGGCCTACGCCATCGACATCCTGCCCGCGTTCGGCTACCTGCACCAACAGAACCTGGTCTACTGCGACTTCAAGCCGGACAACGTGATCCAGACCGAGGACCAGCTCAAGCTGATCGACCTCGGCGCGGTGACCGACCTGGCCCGGCCCGGCAAGTTCACCTACGGCACGGTCGGCTATCAGGCACCCGAGATCGAGGCCGGGCGGGCCGAACCCTCGGTGGAATCCGACCTGTTCACCATCGGCCGCACGATGGCGGTGCTCAGCTTCTACTTCGCCGGATACACCCGCAAGCACAAGGCCGCGCTGCCCGCCGCGAGCGAGGTGCCGCTCTTCACCGAATTCGAGTCGTACCACCGGCTGTTGCTGCGTGCCACGCACCCCGACCCGAACCAGCGCTTCGCCTCCGCGGCGGACATGGCCGAACAGTGCGTCGCGGTGCTGCGCGAGGTGGTGGCGGTCCGCACCGGCGAGCCGCGACCGGGCGTGTCCGGCCTGTTCGGCCCGGAGACCCGGGTCGTGCACGCCGAGGTGGCCGCGCGCAACACCGACCCGGGCCTGCTCGCGCCCGCGCCCGACCCGGCGGTGATCGCCGGCGCGCTGCCGGTGCCCCGGGTGGACCCCGCCGACCCGGCCGCGAACCTGCTGGCCACCGTGGCCACCACCGACCCCGACGAACTGCTCTCCGCGCTCACCGCCGCGGGTATCTCCTCGCCGGAGGGCACGCTGCGGTTGGTCCGGATGTGCATCGAACACGGGGACGTGGTGCGGGCCCGGGCGTTCCTGGCCGACCTCGACGCCGACGACTGGCGGCTGCCCTGGTTCGAGGGTTTGGCCGCGCTGTCCGAGCACGACCTCGCGCGCGCCCACGAGTGCTTCGACGGGGTGCGCGGCGCGCTGCCCGGCGAGCCCGCGCCGCGGATCGCACTCGGCGCGTGCCGCGAGGCGATGGGCCGCTACGACGAGGCCGCCGCCGAGTATCGCGGCGTCTGGGCCACCGACCGCGCCTACGTCGCGGCGGCCTTCGGGCTGGCCCGGTGCCAACTGGCCACCGGAGACCGGGCGGGCGCGGTACGGACCCTGGAGAGCGTGCCGGACACCTCGGCCAACCACATCGCGGCGCAGACCGCGGCGCTGCGCACCCGGATCAGCGGTCGGGGCGCGGGCGAGGCGTTGGGCCCCGACCTGACCGCGGCCTCCGATCGGCTCGGCGCGCTGCGGCTGGAGGGCGAGGCGCACGATCGGCTCGCGGTCGAACTGCTGGAGACGGCGCTGGAGTGGGTCAAGGCAGGCGCGAAGGGTGGGAATTCGGGCACCGGGGACGCGGGTGGAACCGCCGGGGTGCTCGGTAGCGAGTTGAAGGAAAAGCCTCTGCGGTTCGCCCTGGAAAAGTGTTACCGCGATCTGGCCCGGCATGTGACGACGCATGCGGAGCGCATCGCGCTCGTCGACCGGGCGAACGAGGTGCGACCGTGGACGTGGGTGTGATCAGAGTGGCTGGATATGGACGACTGGACGCGACCGGGCCCGGGGGCGCCACGGACGGGGACGAGGCAGCCCCGCCCGAGCCGCCGACGGCCGCCGGCGCGGCGTGTCCGTCGTGTGGGCTCGCCAGTGACGCGGACGACCGGTATTGCGAGTCCTGCGGCTACGACCTGGACATCCCGGTGCCGCCGGTGGCCGAACGGCCGCCGCCGCGGCGGGTGGCGGCGCCCAGTGGGCATGGCCCGGTGTGTTCCGCGTGCGGCACCGCGACGATCGGCTCGGACGGGTGGTGCGACGCCTGCGGGCGGCCGTTCAACCCGCGCGATCACGTGGAGAGCGACCTGGGCCTGGTGGCGATGGTCAGCAACCGGGGCCTGCGGCACCGCCGCAACGAGGACTCCGCCGCGCTGCGGGTGTTGCGGATGCCGGACGGCAGCGACCACGTGGTCGCGGTGGTGTGCGACGGGGTGTCCTCCTCGCCGCGTCCCGACGAGGCGTCCGCGACCGCGGCCGAGACCGCGTGCGCGACGATGGCCGCCACCCTGATCGAGGGCTGCGCGCCGGCCAAGGCCACCAGCGCGGGGGTCGCCGCCGCCGCGAGCGCGGTGGCCCGGATGCCCGGGGCCGAGGACGCGGGCAACGCGCCCGCGTGCACCCTGGTATCGGCGATCATGACGCCCGGCGAGATCACCGTGGGCTGGGTCGGCGACAGCCGCGCCTACTGGCTGGCCGATCCGGACAGCGGGGCGGACGATCCGGCGGACGGCGACGACACCCTGCCCGGTGCGAGCACGCTGCCCCGCGGGGCGGCCGGCGAGCCGTACGCGCCCGAGGACGAGGAGAACGGGATCCGGCGCACCCCCTCCGCGCTGCTGACCGAGGACGACTCCTGGGCGACCCGGATGATCGCGCTCGGCGCGATGACCGAGGCCGAGGCGTACGCCGACCGGCGCGCGCACGCGATCGTGTCCTGGCTGGGCGCCGACGCGGGCGAGGTGCGGCCGCGGGTGACCAGCGTGCGGCCGTCCGGCCCCGGGGTGCTGCTGCTGTGCAGCGACGGACTGTGGAACTACCTCTCGGTCGCACCGACGTTGGCCGCGATGGTGCTGCCCGGAGCGCTCGACCGGCCGTTGGACGCCGCGCGCCTGCTCACCGGCTTCGCCCTCGACCGCGGTGGTGCGGACAACATCACGGTCGCGCTGATCCCGTTCAACCCGCCCGGGGACCCGGTGCGCGGACCCGACCACGACTGACCCGGAAACAAAGGAGTCGGATTCATGTCAGGCGCCCCCGAATTCACCATCGAGGTCAACCAGAACCCCTACCTCCCGATGGGAGGTCACGAGGTCCACGCCGTCGCGCACATCCGCGCGTCCGGACCGCCGACCGGGGTGCGCAGCAGCGCGCACGGGGCCGAGGTGATCATGGTCGACTGCTCGGGCTCGATGGACTTCCCGTCCACCAAGCTCAAGGCCGCCAAGCAGGCCACCAAGGCCGCGATCGACACGCTGCGCGACGGCACGCTGTTCGCGGTGGTCTCCGGTACCGGCATGGCGTCGATGGTGTACCCGTTCGGGGAGACCCTGGTCCCCGCCGACGACCGCACCCGCAAGGAGGCCAAGCGCGAGGTGGACAAGCTCCGCGCGCGCGGCGGCACCGCGATGGGGCAGTGGTTGCTGATGGCCCGTCGCCTCCTGGAGCCGCACACGGACGCGATCCGGCACGCGATCCTGCTCACCGACGGCAAGAACGAGAGCGAGCGCGAGCAGGACCTGGCCGAGGCGATCGCCTACTGCGAGGGCGTGTTCGTCTGCGACTGTCGGGGCATCGGCCTGGACTGGCGGGTGGAGGAGGTGCGCAAGATCTCCACCGCGCTGCTCGGGGACATCGGCTTGGTGAGCGAACCGGCGGATCTGGTCGCCGACTTCACCAAGATGATGGAGAACGCGATGGGCAAGGCGGTGGCCGACGTCGCGCTGCGGGTGCGCACGATCAGCAACGCCCGGGTGAAGTACGTCAAGCAGACCTACCCGGTGATCGACGACCTGACCGCGCGGCGGACCGAGGTCGGGCCCAACGTCGGGGACTACCCGACCGGTTCGTGGGGTGGCGAGAGCAAGCACTACCACGTGTGCCTGGAGGTCGAGCCGGACGAGGTCAACCCGGGTGGCAAGCGCCGCCCGTGTCAGATCTCGGTGGTGCTCCCGGACGGCTCCGGCGGCCTGGAACTGGCCAAGGCCGGCGTGTTCGCGCAGTGGACCGACGACGAGGAACTCTCCACCCGGATCAACCCGGAGGTGGCCGAGGTCACCGGCCGGGCGAAGCTGGCCCAGGCCGTACAGGAGGGCCTGCAGGCCCGCCGGGACGGTGACGAGACGACGGCGACCGCGCGCTTGGTCCAAGCCCTGGAACTGGCCAACGAGGCGGGCGACGAGCACACCGCGCGGCTGCTCGGCCGGGTCGTGGAGGTCGAGGCGGACGGGACCAGCAGGTTGCGCAACAACGAAGAGGACTTGATGGTCATCGACATCGAGTCGCACAAGACGGCCCGAGTGGGACCGCCGCGCGAGGGCTGAGGTTGGTTCGGCACACGCCTGGGGTTGGGTACGGGAACACGAAGGAGGTCCGCTCATGCACACTTGTCCGGTCGGCCATCCGTCCACCGCCGCGGACTACTGCGACGAGTGCGGGCGCACGATGCCCGGTGCGGGGGGTTCGCCCTTCGAACCCGAGGGTTCGGAACCGGAGCGGGAGCTGCCGGGCGGTGTGCTGACCTGTCGGTTCTGTGCGACCGCGTACACGGCGGACGACCAGTTCTGTGAGGGCTGCGGGCACGAGGTGTCGAAGGGCGATCCGGGGCCGGTCGTCGGTGTGGGCCCGGGAACGGGCACGGTGCCGACGTCGACCGTCACGTCGCCGGTCGGTACGTTCACGTCGGGTACGTCCACGTCCGACACGTCCTCGTCCGGTTCGGTGCCCTCGGGCCAGGAGACCGGCACGGTGTGGACGGTGCGGGTGGTGCCCGACCACGACTACTTCCTGCGGGTGCTCGAATGGGACGGACCGGACGCGCACAGCATGCGGTTCCCGCACGAACAGGAGCCGCGGACCCTCGCGTTGACCGGCGAGTCGATGCGGATCGGGCGGCGCAACCCCAGCACGAGTTCGGCCCCGCCGGAGATCTCGCTCGACGATCCGGGGGTCTCCCGTCGGCATGCGATGTTGCTGCGCTGCGGGGACGGCACGTGGGAGGTGATGGACCTGGGCGCGGCCAACGGGACGACCATCAACGCGGGCTTCGACCGGGTCCGCCGCGACCCGGTGCACCTCAAGGACGGTGACCGGGTGCACGTGGGGGCCTGGACGACGCTGGAGTTCCGGCGCGTGGGTCAGTGAGGCCGATCGCCCGCGGGCGCCGCTCGGACCGACGAGGATCTTCTCCCCGAGCGGATACTGCTCTGGGGAACCGATGCTCAACAATTCCTC
>NZ_JBEXUX010000046.1:0-83210 GCF_040629175.1 Embleya sp. NPDC005971
GGGTCGCCCTCCCGACTACCCGCCACTCGACGGTCGTTGAGCGCCTCGGGGCGACGGCCGATCAGGGTGCCCGGGTCGATGAACCGGGTGGCGCGCTCGTAGGGCCGGCGGCGTCGACGACGAGCGGGTCGGCCGGTGCGCGGGACGCGGGGGTGCGCTCCAAGCCGCCGCGGTGCGGCTGATGGACGGCCTGGTAGAGGGTCTCGTGTGCGAGGTGCCGCTCGGGCTCGTCCGGGAAGGCGGTGCGCGGGGCCTGGGGGATCTGCTCCGGGCTCCACCGCCGGCCCGGACGCTGCCGGATGAACTCCTTCAGTTCCGTCACGCCGTATCTTGCCCTTCTTCGAGCGGGCGCGGCGCACGGCGGCCCGGCGCTGGGCCTGGTGGGGTGGTATTCGCCGGTGCGTGGGTCGCTGTTGCGCCGCACCTCCCGGCTGATCGTGGCCGGGCTCCGGTCGAGGTCCCGGGCGATCGCGCGCAGCGGGTTCCCGGACAGGAGCAGATCGGCGATGACGAGACGCTCGTCCTCGGCCGGGAACCGGTCCGAGGTCCCGACGCGACGGCGCTCCTCCGTGATCGGCGCATGGACACGCTCGTGCCCGGCACGGTCGACCGTCTTGCGTCCGTACCGCCGGCGGGTCCCGGTCCTGCGGTTGATCCCCACCTCGCGGCACGCCGCCGAGTTGCTCATCCCTTACGCCATGAGGCAAAGGTATTGATCACGCTTGTCCGCCAACGGAGCAGGTCCGCGCTTCTTCGATGTTCGCCGCGGCTTGGCCATCGCAATACCCCGCAGGGTCAGGTGTTGCAACCACCTTTAGAACCCAAGGCGCCCGCCGGGGCCAACTCAAGACGTCATAGCCACCCGGCACAGCGCGGCGGCGGCCCGCTCGATCGCGGCCAGTTGTTCCGGCGGCCACGGAACCACGGGAGGTTCGGCAATTCGTGGTCAAGGTCGTCAATCAGGCCAGCATGATCGAAAGCAGCCATCTTTCCGATAGTTGGTGTTTCCGTTCGATCAATCGACCTAGGCTCCTCAACGCGGTCCGGGACTTCTACTGCATCCCCGGTCGCGCTTTCACTGTTCGCGGGCGCGTCCCGTCGGGCCTCACACGGCGACGTGGCTGAAGCCCGCGAGGGGGGAAACGGCCCGCAGGGACTGGGAGGGGAATCCTCATGCCTGACATCGATCTCGGACTCGCGTCGGACTGGCCGGACGGCGAGACGCACGGCCGTATCAAGCTCGTACAGAACCGGGTCTACCCCACGTCGCCCAAGAAGGACGTGGCCGTCGTCTCGCCGAACAGCATCGAGATCGTGGTGAACTCGGGATTCGCCAGCTCGCAGGAGCAATGCAAGGTCTACTTCACGACGCACCACGGCAGCACGAAGAAGGTCATTGCGGTCCTCGATTCCGAAGGCAATCTGAGCATCGCCGGGAAGCTGACCACGGAGAAGCGCGACCTGGGGTTCTAGAGCCTCACCGGCTCGGCCGCGTGGGCGGAGCGTGAGGGGTGGCCGGGGTGCGATATCCCCCGGACACCCCCAACTCGGTTTCCAAGCAAGCCTGTTCGGCGGCACACAGAGAACGCGGACCGGAGTGGGCCGTACTGCGCACGGCGGTCACGGCGTCGCACCCGCCGGCGTCGCGATCACGTGGACCGTGGCACCGTTCAGCGGCATCGACGCCGCGAGGATGGTCAACCCGATCAGGGCGACCACGGTCGCCAGGCTCTGGCACGTGATTCCATCTTTCGGCCGCCGGTGAGGATAGGCCTCCAAGCCAATGACGCGGGCGCAGCAGCAGTTCGTCGGCCTCGTGAGGGTCGACGTGACCGGGTCCGTGGGTTCCGGCTGTGGCGAGGACCAAGTGGTCCATTGCCCTGCGGAATCGCCGCTTGCGCCCTTCGACCTCGGTGGTCTGTGCGTCCTCTGGCGCGACAGCGTCCATCATGTCCCACACGCGTGCGCAGAAGGCCGTGAACTCTGCGATTTCGGTGTTCCGGACCTTGAAGTAGCCGCGATCGTGGGCCTCGCCGACCTCGTTGCCTTCGTGGTCGGTCCTGATTCTCGTGTTGTAGGTGTTCAGAAACATGTTGGTGCGGACGCATCGGCCGGGTTCGACGTGGAAGATCGCCTCTGCGTGCAGGGGTTCGTCGCGCCACAGCAACAGCAGGGCGAGCGCTTTGACGTGCTCGAGCACCGGTCGGATGTCCAAGGACAACCTCAACCCCGCGCGTCCCAGGCGACGATTGGGACGAGGGAGAACCAGAAACGCGGATCCGTCCGACTCCCCGGGATTCAGTGTGCGAGGACGCAGGAAAGGCAGCGGATGTACACGGCGCAGTTGTTCGGCGGTGAGTGTCCGCAGCGTGTAGGGGCCCATCGGCACGTCCGTTCCGGCCGCCAGGTCCGCGTCCGGAAGAATCCGATCCTGTGCCTGGGGCGTGGGAGCCGCGCAGAGGTGCTCAAGATCGGCGGCGATCTCGTCGACGGGCACGGCCGCCCCCGTCGCAGCCAGAGTGGCCACTTCCGACAGGCCGACGACCTTCAGGAGGATGTCCTGCGACGGCAACGCCTGCCCGTCGTAGAGATCCGCGCGCCTGTCGGGTGGGCGGCACGGGCGATGGCGGCACGCAACTCCTCGAACGCGGGGGTGTCAGCCGCCCGGGACCATCGCGTGTCCGGGGAGATGGTGTCGATCCAGGCCTGCACGACGGAGCGCATGTCTCGACCGTAGACGTGCCACGGGCGCGCTGCCTGCCGATCGTCGAACCCCTTGGACGCAACGTTCACCCCACGTGCACGAGTTGGGGTACGTCCAGGATCGTCTGTCGCGCGGGCCTGGGGCATCGAGCGGGGGGCCGGGGTGATCCCGTTTCGGTCACGCGTGGGCGACTGAACGCCTTCGTCCTGGAACGCCTCGAACGCCTCCACGCCTGTGGGCACCACGTCGGGTCTCAACGACCTCGTCCCCGGCCTGCTGCGTCCGGACCTGGAGAGGGCGGGCTGCCTGGTCCACGCCGTGCCGTACCACAGCAGCAGCGCGTGGTAGAGCGCGTCGTCGCCGCGGCGGAAGGCGGCGCGCGGCGCGCATCCGGTCGGTGCGGCGGGCTGCCGTCTCGGTCGCGGTGGATCCGGTCGGCTACCGGCGCTCTTGCTGGGCGGCGAGGAAGCGTTGCAGATACCCGTGGAAGCGCTGCACATCGTCGGCCGACCAGTCGGCGGTGAGCTCGGCGAAGACGGATTCTTGCCACTGGTGGGCAGAGGCAAGCATCTTTGCTCCCTTGTCGGTGACGAGGAGTCGCCGTTGCCTCGCATCGGTGGGCGAGGCGACCTTGCGGAGGTAGCCTCGTTCGACCGCCTGGGTAAGGAACCGGCTCGCGCCGGACTGGTCGATGCCCAGTTCGTCGGCGACCGCATTGACCGTGGCGCCCTCGTCGCCTTGGCGGGCGGCGACGGCCTCGGTGACCATCACGTCGCGTCCGCGCTCGGCGTCGATGCCCCGACCTGTGCCGGTCCACCGACGTGACCAGTACCGCACTACGCGGAACAGCGCGTGTCCCGCCCCGGGACGTTCTGCGGGCTCCGGTGTCTTCGTGTCCACGCGGAACAGTCTATGCGATACGCATGTACATGTAGTGTATGCGTATCGCATAGATATGGAGGGGTGATGAAAACCGAGACGCCACCAAGGTCAGGCAACCGCCGGGCAGTTCCGGCGCGTGTCGAACTGGCGTTCTTCGCACTGCTGCTCGGGATGCTGCTCGCCCAGCTCGACACGAACATCGTGGTGGCGGCTCTTCCGGGGATCGGCGACGACCTGGACGCCGGACCGGCGATCGCGGGGGTGACCGCCGCGTATCTGCTCGCCGTCACGGTCACGACGCCGATCGCAGGCAAGCTGGGCGACATCCTCGGCCGGCGCGCGGTGTTCGTCGGCTCGGTGCTGGTCTTCGCCGCCGGTTCCCTGGCATGTGCTCTGGCACCCTCGATGCCGCTGCTTGTCGCGGCTCGCGCCGTGCAGGGCATCGGCGGGGCCGGGCTCATCGTGACGGCGGTGAGCACCCTGGGCGTGCTGTTCGACAAGACCGAGCTGATCCGCCGGCAGGTGTGGCTCACCGCGGTCACCGCGATCGCGGCACTGGCCGGGCCTCCCGTCGGCGGGTACCTCTCCGCGTGGGCCGGCTGGCCGGCGATCTTCCTGGTCAACCTGCCCGTCTGCGTCCTCGCCCTCGTGATCGGGTGCCGCGGTCTGCCGGGCAGGTCCGGCACGACCAGCCTGCGTGGCTTCGACCTGGCCGGAGCGGTGCTCATGCTCGTGGCGACCTCCGGCATCGTCGTGCTGGGATCGTTCGAGGCGATCGCCGGCTCCGTCGTCCCCTCGGCGGCGCTTCTGGCCCTCTCCGTCCTCGCGACCATCGCGTTCGTCGGACGCGAGCGGCGAGCCGCGGACCCGCTCGTCCCTCCCGCGATCTTCGCCTCGCGAGGATTGTCCCGGTCCATCATCGTCACCGGGATCGGTGGAGCCGCGCTGTTCGGAACGTTCACCTTCGTTCCTCTGGCCGTGAACGCCGGCACCGGGTACGACATGTCGACCGTCTCGACCCTGCTGGTCGCCCTCACCGCCGGCCAACTCATCATCACCGCAACCTTCTCGGTCGTCGCGCGGAAGTTCCCTCGCATCGTGCCCTGGGGACGGCTCGGTCTGATGCTGGGTGTGGTGGGCCTGGGCCTGCTCTCGATCCTCCCTCTCGGGAGCACCTGGCCGAGTGCTCTCGTGCTGGGGATCGCGCTTGTGGGCCTGGCGCTGTCCGGTGCCGCCCTGGGTCTGCTGATGCAGGCGTACACGCTGCTCGGCATCACCTCCGCCCCGCCCGCGCATTTCGGCTCCGCGATGGCCACACTCACCCTCGCCCGACAACTCGGTGGCTCGATAGGCGCCGCCGCGTTCGGCTGGCTGCTCATCATGATGTCCGGCTCGTCGGACGCCACCGTCGCGATCCTGGCTGTCGCCGCCGTCCTGCTCGCGATCGGGCTTGTCGTCGCACCACGTCGCCGTGACGAATCCGAGGCCGAGAGCACATGATCGTCCGGCAGTATTGACACCCGATCGAGAAGCAGACCGGCTCGGAGGCCTGCGAGGTGGGCCTGCGATGTCGGCGTCGATCGCGAAATAGGCCAGGACTGCCGCGCGCGTTCGGCCCACGCGTCGAGGCCGAGGAGGACGAGCGCGGCGGCGGGGTGGAGGGGATGTGCCGGTGCTGTTGCGGGACGACCGGCTCGCCGGCGCCGCCGGTTCCACCCGACGAGCCCGATGGCCCTCGGGGAGGAATACCGCACATCTCGAATAGCGCTCCCCCGCCAGTCGGTGCCGCCTGGATCGCGGCCGAACGCCGGCGAGGTCGGGCTGGATCTGCTCGACGGACTCGCCGTTCGCGCGGCACCGCAGCACGGTGTGCGGCATGTCGTCGGTGACGACCGGCGGTCGGCCGCCGTGCCTGCCCTTGCGAAAGGCGGTGTCGTCGTCACCTTCGGCGTTGGGCCGGAAACACCGGCTACCGATCCTTGGGTACGCTGTCGGGCTTCCGGCGATTGGCACACCCCGCCCCTTGGGCCGTTGCGCTGGCCGAGTGCGTTCCTGGGTCGTTCCAGGTGCGCGAGCATCACGAGTGCGGTCCGCAGTATCAGCGAGTCGGATCCGTCGAAGGGCAAGGCCCCGCCGGACAATTCCGATGGCCGGGTGCCGCCGGAGCCGTGCACGACGGCGCCGCGTCCTGGGCTACTCTGATCGGCACGTGCGACGACGACCACGGCCTCGTCCGCGAAGGCGGCCCCGACGCCTCGCCGACGAACTCCTCGCAACCCGGGACCGATGGATCGACGTCGGGCGGATCCGGCTGTACGACTACGGCATGACCGTCACACCCACCGAGTAGTACGTGTGGGCCGGTGATCCCGACACCGGACGCCGATGGCCGATCCGGGACCCGGCACCGATCGGGAGTCGATCCCACAACGAGCTACGACCCGCACGGCCGTGACGAGCGACCCGGGCAGCGCCGTACCGTTCACGGCCTTGGCCTGTACGAACCAGCTGCGCTGCGGCAAGGGCGTCGCTTGGTGGTGTGCCGGGCCGGTGGGTGCCGACCGCGGCTCAGCCGCCCGACATCCGCACGGCCGGCCACAGGTCGCACTGCGCCGCAGCGGAGCGGAGGTCGAAGCCGAGGCGTTCGCCGAGTCGCCCCAGGCGCTTGCGCAGTCCGGCCTCGGACAGGACGAGGGCGGCAGCGGACGCCGGAGCCCGGCAGTCATGGGCCGGCCACACCCGCAGGGTCTCCGCGGAGGCGGCGCGGGACCCGCCGCCGACCGGATCCGATGCGACGGGAGCGAGCAGGGCCCGAGCCCAGGCGCGTAGTTGCGGCTGTCGGATCACGTCCTCGAAACGGGGCGGGGCCGTGGCAGCGCCCCCCGCCGAGGCCGGAGCCCTCGGCGGCAGCGCGTCGAACCTCAGTGCGATGTCCGCCACGGCCTGTCCGCCCGGCCCGGCCAGGTCGACCCCGAGCAGTTCGCCGACCAGGCGCAGCCGCGACGCCAGGGTGTTGCGGTGGACGTACAGGCGCCCGGGCGCAGCGCGACCGACCGCGAGCCACACGCGGAGCGTTTCCACCAGATCCTCGCCCGACGGATCCTGAGGGCGGGCGCCGCGGTGTGCACGGGCCGGGGCCAGGAACTCGGCGGCCCACCGTCGCCCCAATGCGCCCACGAGCGGCGCCAATCCGGGCTCTGTCGGACTCTCGGCCGCCACATGGGCACGTCCGGGGACCGGACCGGCAAGCTTGGCCAGGGCCTGTCCGTAACCGAGCGCGAGGCCGGCCACCGGCACCTGCGCACTCGCGGCGACGCAGTACCGGCCCGGCAGCGCGCCGTGCAGAGCGGCGTGCAGATCGGATGCGAAATGCGTCGCGGCTGCCGGCACGAGCAGCAGGGCATGGCCGGCCTCATAAGGGCATGGCCACGTCCACGCCGCGGTTCCCCCGGCCATGGAGCCCGCGGGGTCGGCCGTGACCGCAGTGCACACCTGGACCGCGCGGGCCCGGTCGCGGGAATCGGTGGCGACGACGAACACCCGTGCGGGGTCCGGGAGCGGGATCCCCGCCATCCGCGCGACACGGCTCGCCGCCGCAGGGTGTTTGGGCTCGCTGTTGGCAGGCGCTTGTCGCAGAGGAAACAAGCAGCTCAAACGCGCGTTCTTCCTGTCCGCTTTCGCGGCCCCGGCCGACCCCGCGTCCCGCAGTTACTACGACCGGAAGATCGCCCAGGGCAAGCACCACACCCAAGCACTGCTCCGCCTCGCCCGACGACGCACCGACGTGCTGTTCGCAATGCTCCGCGACGGCACCTTCTACGAACCCCGACCCATCGCGGCTTCATGACGCTGCATCGACCGGTCAGTCTTCGGGGCGAAGCCGTTCACGAGCGGCCTCGAGCCGCTGGTTGTAGTCAGGCGCAAACAGCTCGGGCAGGGCCTTGTCCAGCGTCCCGGCGATCCTATGGATCGGCGCCCACACCGCCGGCTCGTCCACGACACGGCTGAGATCGGTCATCCGGAGCCGATACAGCCAGTCCGACAGCACCAGAGCCTCGTCACTCGTCAGCGTGATCGTCACCCGACCATCACCCATGCACACCCCCACAACTCGACCCCGACCACACGAACCTACTGACCCCCGACCTTGACCAAACCCATACGGGCACCCCTGCGGCCTGCGGCCCCGCAGGCCGACCGCTGCCGGCCGCCCCGATCCGCCACGGCCTGATCGCCGCCTGCCGGCGCGGCGCGCCCGCCCAACTGCCGTCCGCCGTCGACGGAATCCTGGACGGACTCCACAGCGAACCCGAGGACCTCGACTTCGCGGAGGTCCCCCGCCCCAGCGCCGCCCTGCCCGCCGACCTCGCCTGCCTGCCCCCTGCCCCCCTGAGCCACCCCACCCGGCGCCGCGACCGGTCCCGGACCGCGTCCCCCCGAGGCAGGCCGGGACCGGCGACGCCGGGGGGCGAGTCCCCCGCCCCGGGGCGACCGCGCCGAACCGCGCCCGCGCCGGGCGGTTCACCGTTTGCGGGCGACGGCCCCCGGGTCGGCCGCGCGCACCCGGCTGGCGTCGACGTAGGCGGTACGCCCGCCCGCGCCGCTGGTCAACAGGGCGTTCGCGTGCGCCAGGACGATCGGGTCGTCGTCCACGTACACCACCCGCGCCGACAGGTCCGCGTGCTGCGCGACGTCGTGGACGTTGCGACCCTCCACCGGTATCCCGGTACCGATGGCGACGAACTGCCGGACACCCTCGCGCAAGGTGCGCCACCGCCCGCAACAGGTACGCCCGGCTCTACCGAGCACTCACGCCCAGAGTCGGCACCGACGCCGACGCCGCCTCGGCCGCGACCCGGTCCGCGTCGAAGTTCGTGCTCCCGCCCAACAGGTGGTCGCACACGCGTGCCGGATGCGCGCGATCGAAATCGATCTGCGCCCGCCCTCACCCCCGTACTCGCCGTCGCCCGTCCTCACCGCAAACCACACCCTTCCTCGTGGGTCGATCCGGGTCGCCGCCGGGATCGGGACGACCCGGGGGCGCCGCGCGGGTCCGGACCGGACACCCGGACGCTGCGTGGTTCGTCCTCACGGGTTCGACGCCCGCCACACCAGGCACTCCCGTTCGAAGGTGACCTGCCCGGCGCCGGCGCGGAGACGGTCCACGAACGCGTCGTCGTCGGGACCGAGTTCCAGGCGCAGGAACCGCAGGCTGGTCATCCCCGCCAACGGCTGCGGGTCGTGGATGGAGGAGTGCCGGATGTCCAGGTGCGTCAACCGGGGCAGCGCCGTGAGGATCTCGAGGTCGGCGGGGCCGGAGCAGTCGTACAGTTCCAACGCCTCGAGGTCGGTCAGCTCCGCGACGGTGCGCAGATCGCCGCCGAGATCACAGGCCTCCAGCCTCAACCGCCGCAGTCGGCGCAGCCCCCACAGCACGCCCTGTGTCGCCCCGGGCCACGTCCAGAGGTTTCGGACGGTGAGGGCGCGCAGGCGCGGGAGCGCGGACAGGAACGTCGTGGTCGGCTCGTTCCAGTCCGTCACACAGGTGCTCGTCGCGAGCACGCCCAGGTCGGGGCGGCGGCCCAGGAGCGTCACGTCGTCGACGTGCAGGTCGATGTCGTCGGTCTGCATCGTCAGCAGGACGTCGTCGATGTAGCGGTCGGTGTCCAGGACCGAGTTCACGGCGGTCGCGACCACGGTGCGCACCACGGGTGAGGGGTGTCGGCGCGTCCGGCGCAGCAACGGGATGGCGTCGTCACCGGCCTCGGTGAGTGCGCCGCCCAGGATCGCGGTCAGGAGCAGGGGGTCGACGGCGTCCCCGGCGGCGTCGAGGTGGTCGATGAGCAGGTCCATGGCGAAATCGCCCATGGCGACGATCTCTCGCGTCTGGTCGTATCCCGCCGGGGGCAGGAGCGAGCGGGTGCGTTCCAGTACCGCCGCGCGTACTTCGGGGTCGACCATCGCGGCGTCGGTGATCGCCGCGCCCGCGAGCATCCACGGGTGCCCGCTCTCGTGCCGTTCGCCGGCGGACAGCAGGCCGCGCAGCAGTTCGGACTGGACGCGGGGCGGGGTCTGCGCGCGGGCCGCGGCCATGACGATCACGTCATGGTAGAGCGGGTCCTGGGCGTGCGCGAGCAGGTGGCCGATGTGGCGGCCCTCGATCATCTCGGCCGCCGAGAGGTAGTCCTGGAAGCTCGCGTGCACGAACTCGACTACGCCGGCCTCGGGTTCGTGCAGGACGCCGGACCGGCGCAGGAGGTGTTCGAGGAGTTCGTCGGTGGTGTAGGGGTCGCCGGTGTGGGGTGGGGTGAGCCAGGGTCGTCGGGTTTCGACGAGGGTGTGGGCGACGTCGTGGGGTATGGAGCGGCGGCCTTCGAGGGTCATCCAGTGGGCGAGGGCGGCGAGGAGGCGTTCGGCCTGGTCGGGGTGCAGGCGGACGCGGGAGGCGGTGATGCCGCGGGCGCGTTCGCGTCCGCCGAGCATCATGGCCAGGGCGGAGCGGTACAGGGCGGTGCGGCCTTTGGGCAGGATGCCGTCGGAGTTGCGGTGCAGCGCGCACACGAGTGCGCACAGGAGCGGGCTGGTGGCCAGGCGTGCGAGGTCGTGGCGGGATTCGAGGATCGCGACGAGGGCCTCGGCGGTGGCGTCGAGTTCGGTGGCGTCGCCGCCGCGGCGGGCGTGGGTGCGGTGCCAGCGGCGGACGCATTCGTGGACCTGGCCGGGTGTCATGGGGCGCAGGTGCGCGAGGGCGTATCCGGCGTCCTCGGTCAGGCGGGTGAGGCGGTGTTGCGACAGGGTGTCGGGGCGGGAGGTCAGGACGTAGGTGGCGTTGGGGTAGTCGACGCCGAGTTGTTCGACCCAGTCCAACGCGCGGGCGCGGTGTTCGGGCGGGAGTTCGTCGACGCCGTCGATCAGGACGGTCGCGGAGCCCTCGCGAAGCCGGCGCGAGACCCATCCCTCGGGTTGTTCGCCGGCGAGGGTGGACCCGGTAGCGGTGGTGAACTCCTCGACCACCGGCAGGACCAGGCGCCCGTCGTGCACCAGGGACCGGAGCTTGACGAGGAAGGGGGTGCGCTCGCCGCCCCAGGGGTGGTCGTCGTCCAGGCAGCGCACCGCCAGTCGTCGCAGCAGCGTGGTCTTCCCCGAACCCGCCGCGCCTTCCAGGACCAGACGGTTGCGGCGGGACAGGACGTCGTCGATCGAGGTCCCCCGTCCCGGGGCGCGCACGTACAGGACCCTGTGCTCCGGGGCGGCGTCGCCGTCGACGGCGCCCAGCAGGAACATCGCCCGGGCGTCGGGAGGCGGCTCGGTGTCCGGGAAGATCCCGAAGTCCACGTGCTCGGACCTGGCGGGTGCCGGTTCCCGCCGGCTGCCGGCCTGCGGGCGGGCACCGGCACCCGTGCCGTGCAGCGGCAGGTCGACGTAGGAGGTCGTGAGCGCGTAGACGGATTCCTCGGCGGTGAGTTCGCCGACGCCGTACAGGCGGGCCTTGTCCAGCCCGGGCCGTACGCCGCGTGCGTAGCGGGCGCGGAACGCGGCGTCGCGTTCGTCCTCGGTGGCGGGCAGGCGGTCCAGTATCGCGCCGGTCGTGCGTGCGATCTCCAGGATGGTGCGGGTCGCGAACTCGCCCTGGCGGCTGAAGAACTCGACGACGTGCGCGCAGCAGGCGTCCACGAGGGTGTCGAACGCGTCCCGCGCGCTACGGGTCGGCAGGGTGGGGACGGCCGCGGCGCGCGCGGACAGGGTGTGGCGCAGGCGGGTGGGGTCGAGGTGGGTGGCCTGGACGTCGTCCATCGTGACCGGTGCCGCGAACAGGGCGTCGACGGCGGCCAGGACCGACTCCCCATCGTCGGGCGGCAGGTGGGAGAAGTCCGGGTCGGCGTCGGCCAGGCGCTGCGCGAGGGTCCGGCCGAGCACGGTCAGGTCCTTGTCCCGCAGGGTGCGCCCGGAACGCTTGAGCACCTTGCCCTTCGCGGCGGGCCGCTCCACGGTGTGCGCGCCCTTGGGGGCGGCGAGTACCCGGGACGCCATGCCCACCACCGCCGACGCCACCCGAACCCCGACGCGAACTCCACAAGACCCGTTCCCCCTCGACGTGTTCGCCCGGCCACTCCTCGCGGGCCGCGCCCTGGGAACAGAGTGTGGCGCATCACGGGACGAGCCGGGCCGGATCACCGAAACGCGTGCATGGCGGTCAGCGGCCGACGCGCCGCCACGCGGCCGGGAGGAACGCCTGGCCCCCACTCGGCGTTCGTGACCGTCCGTACCCCGACCATCGACACCCTTGCCACGAACGTGCGCACGCTGATGATCCCGGGCCGTCACCAACGGACCACCGCCCGGCCGTCCCTGATCGTCACCGGGCCTGCCGCCGCCGGCAAGACCACCGCGCTGCTCCATGTCGGGCGCGCCTGCCACCTCGCCCACACCGCGCGAAGCCGCGCGGGCGACGGCGCGGGGGTACCGGTCGCGTACGTCCTGGTGCCGCCCGCGGCGACCGCGAAGACCCTCGCGGCCGAATTCGCCCGCTACCTCGGCGTGCCGATCACCGACCGGATGACCCAGGCGCAGATCACCAACGCCGTCCGCCACGTGTACGGCGAGGCGGGAGGCGGCTGGTGATGATCGACGAGATCCACCGGCGGGGCCCGCGCACCACCGCCGGCGCGGAGACCGCCGACCTGTTGAAGGACCTCACCGAACGCATCGCGGCGACATTCGTGTACGCGGGCATCGACGTGGCCGCCACACCGTTGTTCGCGGGAGTGCGCGGGGCGCAACTCGCGGGCCGGGCGGCGTTGATCGACTGTGGGGCGTTCCCCGCGCGTGTGGGTGGGGCGGAGCCGTTCCTGGACCTGGTCGCCGCGATGGAGAACGCTTTGGACCTGCGCGCCCATCGGGCGGGAACATTGCCCCGGTAGGTGTCGTATCTGCATGCCCGCACCGCCGGGCGGATCGGCAGCCTGGCCCGGCTGGTCCGCCAGGCCGCGATCGGCGCGATCCTCGACGGCACCGAACGCATCACCCGAGGCGGCTTGGACGCCGTGCGCATCGACCACCTCGCCGAGGAGCACCATCGGCCTCGCAACCCCACTCGGGCGCGCGCAACGCCCGCGCGCGCAACGGCGCGACGCGTCCCGTGAACGCGAACGGAAAGGCACGCGGGAGCGGGAAGGCACGCAGCGGGAGCAGACACGAAGGCGACGGGGGCGGCGGCGGGCACCTCGAACCGGGCCCGACGCGGCGATATCCGCAACTGCCGCCCTCGGGCGCCCTGCGGGTCGCGCCCGTGGCGCCTGTCCGACTACCCCCGGGCGGACGCGCACGCCCGTCGGGCGCTGTCCATGTTCGTCGACCTCCACGACGTCCTCGGCCAGGCGAACGCGCACGCGGACCTGGCCAACATCGAACACCACCGCGGCCGGTATCAGGATGCGGCCGTCCGCGCGGGGCAGGCCCGCGCCTTGTTCCTCCAGGCAGGCGACACCCGGGGCCACGCCGACAGCGAGGGCGTTCTCGGCATGCTGGGCCGCCTCACCGGCGACTACCGCGGCGCACTCGAACATCTGGACCTGGCCCTCACCCTCTTCACCCGCATCGGGAACGAACGCAACCAGGCCTGGATCCACATCGAACTGGGAACGGTCGGCCGCCAGACCGGGGCGTACACGCAGGCTCGACACCACTTCCACCGCGCCCGCGACATCTGCGACCGCACCGACGACGCGGTCAAACAAGCCTGGGCCGACCGCGAACTCGGCATCCTCGCCCGCATCACCGGGAACTGGGACGAGGCACTGACCCTCCTGTCCGCCGCCCTACGCGTCTTCACCGACCTCGGCAGCCGAAGGAACATCGCCGACGCGCTCGTGGAGCTGGGCTCCCTGCATCGGGTGAAAGGTGAGACGACTGCCGCACGAACATCCCTCGAGCGAGCGTGGGGCATCTACGTCGACATCGGGAACCGACGCGGAATCGCCTGGACGGAACTGGAATTGGGCACTCTCGACCGGCTCACCGGGTCCGCGACGTCCGCCCGGGAATACATCGACCGGGCTGCCGCCCGCTACGCGATCGTGGGCGACCGATCGGGAATCGCCAGGACCCACTACGAACTGGGCTGCCTCGCACAACTACGAGGCGAAGATGCCGTCGCGCGAACACAATGGGAGACCGCCCTCGCGCTGTACGCGGCGATGGGATCTCCCGAAGCGAATGAGACACGCACCCGACTGAACACCCTATGAACCGGGACCGCTCTCCGGGCCTCGGCAGCGCTGAGATCCGCGTCCCGGTTCCGCAGGCACCCAGGTACATGTTCGCGGCCCCGAATCTGATCGTCCACTACGTGTTCGAGCACGAGTACCTGCCGCCGGAGGCGTTCGGCGTGTTCGGGTCCGCGGCGTGCCGGAGTCGTCGTCGGACTCGGGATCGTTCTCGATCGCGGCCCGCATCTGGGCCGGGACGGCGTCGGGGGGCGGGTTGGGCGCGTCGTGTCGGGCCGCGCGGGGCGTTTCCGGCCCAGCCCCCTGGGGCGGTCTCGCGGCGGTGTCGGCGTTTGGTCGCCGCGTGGCGAATCCGGGTCGGTTCGGCCGCGCATGTCGTGGTGACCGGATCCGCCCGGGTCGTCTCCTCGCGTTTCGGTCCGTCTTCGTCGTCGGCGCGTCGGACACGGCTGGTCTATATGACCGACCACGCCGAACCCGACCACGATGTACGAATGTATTCCTGCCCCGAGAAGACCCAATACGTATTCATGTCATCCGGCATCTGCATCACGGCATCGATCCTTTCCGCGAATTTCGGGTAGGCCCCGAGCCCGCCCCAGTCCCTCAGCGGCATCGGTGCCTGTACCACGGTATCTATGTGGTTTTCCCCGCCCGCCACATTGATACGAATGAACTGCGACCCCGAAAAAACCCAATACTCGTTCACATTGCCCGGCGTCCGCGCGACGGCATCGATTCGTGACGTAAACTGCGGAGAACTTCTACTGAAAGCACCCCAGTCCCTCAGCGGCATCGGTGCCTGTACCACGGTATCTATGTGGTTTTCCCCGCCCGCCACATTGATACGAATGAAGTGCGACCCCGAGAAGACCCAATACTCGTTCACGTTGTCCGGCGTCCGCATCACGGCATCGATTTGCGTCGTAAACTGCGGAGAACTTCTACTGAAAGCACCCCAGTCACTCAACGGCCTCAAACCCTGCTCCACGGTATCTGTTTGGTTTTTTCCGCCCGCCACATTGATACGAATGAAGTGCGACCCCGAGAAGACCCAATACTCGTTCACGTTGTCCGGCGTCTGCATCACCGCGTCGATTCGTGTCGTAAACCCCGCTTTCCTGAAAGCGTTCCGATCACTCAACGGCTTCGGGCCCTGGACCTTCTTCCCGTCGGTGCCGGTGAGGCGGGCGGCGACGAGTGCGCCGGCCGCCGCGGCCAGGGTGGCGCCGCCGCCGAGCAGGACGGTGCGACGGCTCGGTGCACGCGAGGTGGTCGACGTGTCCCCGGTCCCGGCTCCGATATGGACCGGTGTGGGGGTGGGGCGGAACCGGGTCGCGCCGGCGCGCCCGGGGGCTGCCCGGGGAGGTCTTCATCGGAGGGAGTGGGGTGGTGCCGGGGATCCCATAGGCGCCGGGCCTGTTCGAGGCCCTGCTCGTCGACGAGTTGAATGATGTTGATGTTCTGGTCACGGCCGATGTTGGTGCCGCCGGTGTTCTGCTGGAGGTTCCCGCCGACGGTGTTGTTGCCCGCGTCCTGCGCGGTTTCGGTGCGCCGCGCGGGGCGCCGACGGAGCAGGCGTCGGGGGTCCTTCCGCGGCTCACCCATCCTGGCGCTGCCCGAAGTCGCCGTCGATGTCGTTCCCGCGCGCTTCCTGCTCCGCGGGCCCCGTGGACGTCTGGGTGAACGAGCCGCGGACCCTGTTGTCCTCGGCCCGCTGGCGCCGGACCGGCGCGGGTGCCACCGGGAGCAGCCACCACTGCACCGCGACCCCCAGCACGAGCAACACCGCCGCGGAGGCCCACCACCGCGTCGGCTCGGTGGTGACGAGCCCGGTGGCCACGTTCACCATCGCGGCGACCACCACCGCCCCCACCGCGCCCACGAAACGCTGCACCATCGGACTCATCCACGCCCCCCGGCAAGACCGAACACCCGCCACGAACGTCGCGTCGGGAACCGGCCCACGGGCGCGGGCCGACCTCACGGGACCCGGGCATCCACCGGCCGCCGACACCGTTCTCACACGGGAAGGCTTCCGCCCGCCCGGCCCCCTATCCACCGACCCTAGGGCCGCAACAGGACGAAAGTCCGGGTGATCGCACATCCGACATCGGACGACCCGACCTCCCACCGCCACGATCAGCCGGCCGAAGCGGCGGCACAACGGCCGTGTCAGTGGGCGCGGCCGGGCGCTCGTGCGGCTTCGAGGTGTTGGTCGCCGAAGCGGGGCAGCGGTGGAACGTGCGTACTTCCTCGGGTTCGACGACCGACCGCGGACGGCGCCGCGTGACGCTCATGCCGGGCCGCGCGGGCGGGGCTGGGCCGGCGGCGTCCCCGGCCGAGCGAAAAGGGGCGTTCGGGTATCACGGAGCCGGCACGCGCCCGGAAGGCGGCGGACCGATCCGCCGATCTCGGAAAAAACACGAGTAGCCGACGTGGGAATCGAGAATTCGACTGCCGTAGTGTTTCTTTGCGCCGGCGGCCGGCGTCCAGGTTATTCGGCCGTACACGTCGATGCGGAGCGGGCCGCCGAGTCGTCGGCGCCCGCTCCCGGTCGACTATTGCTTGTTGGTGCGGTCGAGTCGCTTCAGATCCGCGTCGGTCAGTTTGAGCCTATTGTTCGGCAACGACTGCGGTGCTCCCTGGCCGTCCAGGGTGTACTGACCCTGAATCGGTGTGAGCACCGATGCCGGAGCATCCGGGTACGTGTTCAGGAACAGCAGATAGGGGGTTCCCGCCTTCAGGGACGTGGTCTCCTGGGACTCGTATGTGGTCTTTCCCAGGGTGCCACCGAGTTGCTTGACCTCGATGACGTCCCCGACCTTTCCGGGGCCCTTGTGCAGCTCGGTGATCCGCACCCGGTGGACGGTCACCACGACAGGCTCCCGGGGCTCTTCGGTCGCCTCCGTTCCGGCCTGCGGGTTGAGCTTCGGATCGTCGCTGTCCACGACGATCGGCGCCAATTCCCTGACTTCCGATCCCGGCTGGACGACACCGCTCACCACCGAGTCGGCGGTCGCGTACATTTCGTCGGACGAAGCGAATTCCGGGAATGCCGCGTGATACGAGACCCGGTCCGAGGCCGACGACCCGCTGTCGCTCGAACCGCAGGCCGCCACCGTCGTGACGAACCCTGCGGCGCAGATCAGGGAAAGGATTCTCCTCTTCATGCCACACACCCGTTCGTCAGTAGATTCGGTTGACTTCGGCGATGTCGTACGCGGTCGGCTTCACCAGCGTGCTCCAGGACTGGTACTTCATGATGGAAGCCTTCGAGGTCGACGGATTGTCGGCCAGGCTGAGGCCGTGACCCAGCTCGTGCGAGAAGATCCGGGTGACCATGTTGTTCCAGTTGGTCGCGTCCCTGTTGATGGTTCTGCTGTTCATCTTGATGGTGAAGGTACGACTGCTGTTGCGCGGCCCCTTGGATGTGGTCAACCCATACCAGGTGTCCGAGTACGACTTGACCGTCAACGTGTTGCGGGAATTCGACAACGTACCGATCGCGACCGGCGTCGCCGTACCGTTCCAGTTCGAAATCGCCCGGACGAGAGGCCCCTGCCATGTGCTGTTGTAGTCGAACGTCCGTATGTCGAAGTCCGCGCGCGGCATTCCACCGGACCAATATGTGGCGTGTGCCGGCCCGGAAGCCGCCGGAATGATGCAGACCGCCGCCACGGATGATATGGCGATCATGCGCACCGGGTGCGATATACGCATTCTTCTCCGTTCCCCCGCTGTTCGTATATCGGTGAAAGGGATGCCCCGGTCGCCTCCTCGGCGTTTCGAGAAAGTGAAAGGGACGCCCTCTGCCGGCAGCATCCCTTCGATTCCTCCCCGACGTCAACGGCTTTCCTCGCGACGACTCCGAGGGATTCGGACGGCCGACCCGGTCGAGTGCACGGGTACAGGCGTTTTGCCCTGCTCCCTCCCGTGCCGTTGTGCGAGTTCGGTGCGCGTTCGTACGGATTCACAGAACAGATTCGACACGGAGAAAAGCGATGGAAAGCCCTGAGGGATCGGGAGAAGGGCGCGAGGGAGCCCGAGGGGGGTGTGAGGGAGAATCGGGAATGGGATTCGCATCGATGGATTCGCATCGGACGTCACCGACTCCGCCATGGGCTGTCCGGATCGGTCCGACGCCGCACGCCACCGGCCGCCTCCCACACATGGCCGAGGTACGTCTTGCCCGGGCCACGCCGCGGTGACGGGGGTGCGGCGCATGCCGCCGACGGCGACGGCGACGGCGACGGCGACGGCGACGGCGACGGCTTGGTGGATGGTCCCCTCGACACCGGCCCTTGCGGCGTAGCGTTCCTTCCACGCTTTGGTGCTCAGCTCGGCGCGAACGCGAAGCCGGTGGCCCCGACCTGCTGCGGAGTGCTGTTCGGCCGGACCGGTGCGATCACACGGATTCCGCGTTCGACCGGGCGGTGAGCAGGGGTTCGGCGGAGGAGTATCCCGATCCGTGCGTGCCCGAGCCGGGTGTTCGAGACGAGCGTCGGCACGCCGTCAGCCCGCCGGGGCGTCGGCGGCCGCGGAGAACCAGTCGGGGCTGTATCTCTCGTGCACGAAGGCCAGTACGCCCCCGGGGCCGTGCATGGTGTACGTCTTGAACGCACAGAGCCGGCCGGGGCCCGCGGGCCATCGGGCGCGGCCGACGTTGTGCAGTTGCCGGACCGTGGTGAGCCCGGCCCGGCTCAGGGCGAATCCCAAGGGCTGTTCCGGGTCTGCCATGGCCGCGTCCATGCGAGGGTCGCGTGCCGTCGGCGCGACGACCCTGTTGAGGGAGATCGTCGCACCGTCGGGCGTGAGCAGGCGGCTGTGGCGCGACCAGCACGGCTGTTGGCCCGGCAGGCGCAGTGCGGACACCGCTTCGGTGTCGCCGAGGGCGTTCGCGTGGGTCTGCTCGATGGAGTCGGCGCGGATGTCCAACGGCTCACGCAACGCGGCCTGGAGGAGCACCGTGGTCAGGCCGTCTCCCGCCAGCAGCATGCGGGTGGCCGGGGAAGCGAATCGTGCGATGCGCGCGTCCAGGCCCTGCGGGCACCGGCGAGGGGGCGGGGCAACGGCGGGGGCGGGGGCCGTCTGGGGCACGGGGACAACCTTCGCTGGCAGGTGTGGTGTTCGTAAGCCGGGCGGTCGGGAACGCGTCACGAGTGGACCGTGTGCGGGTCCCGGGGCGAGGGGAGCGGCATGCGTCCCCATGCCGTGCGCAGTTCGAAGAACTGCTCCCGGGTGTCGGGCCGGCGCACGTGGTCGAGTGCCTCCTCGAACGCGGCCGGCCGCATCCCGTGGGTGAGGAGGAAGTGCCGGGACTGGCGCAGGGTGCCCTCGACGAACTCGGTGAAGCTGCGGTCCACTCCCACGACCGGCCGGTGCGTGTGTACCCCGATCTCGGTCAGCCCCAAGCCGGCGAACGCCTGCGCGTACCGGTCCGCGAAGTACAGGTCGCTGCCGATCACCTCGGCCATCATCCGGAAGTGCCCCGTCACCGCCGCGCGATAGTGCGGGTGCAGCAGCTGCGTCGCGGGAAGCACGACGGGGTCGGTGAGCACCAGCAGACCACCCGGCTTGAGCCAGGAGAGCATCCGGGGCAGCAGGTCCTCACGCTCGCGTACATGCGTCAACACCAGACGCGCGTGCACCAGATCGAACCGGCCCGGCCGGAACCCGGGATCGGTGATGTCCGCCCGGAGCACGTCCAGTTCACCGGAGCACTCTCGAAGGAACGCCGTGTCGCGGTCCACCGCGGTCACCCGCGCCCCCACCTGCAGGCTCAGCCAGCGGCCGAGGGTGCCGGTCCCCGCTCCGACGTCCAGACAGCGCAGGCCGCGCGCAACACCGAGCCCCAGCAGCACATCCCGACTGATCGGGTCCAACGCGCGGGCCAAGGCGCCCAGACGCTCCCGCTCGCCGTCGCGGGCGGAGGAGAACAACACATCGCCGTACCGCTGCGCGGATGAGTCCACAGTCATGCCCCGACCAACGATCCATCGGTGCTTTCGTCACCTCGAACGCAACTGCCGTACGCGGCACGACGCGAACGGTGTTGCCCGAGGCGCGGGCAGGGCGTGGGGAGGGACCCGCGAGGAGCACGGCCACGACAACGCCGCAACCGAAAACCTTCACCGGTGATCGTGACGTGTCGTGCGGTAGGTGCTTCGGCCAGGTGGGACGCGGCGGGTCGTTGCCGCGCAGTCACCGGTCGGTGCCGGTGGTCGTCGAGCACAATGGGGTGCGGGTCGTCGTCGAGGACGGCTCGCCGGAGACCGCCGCCCGAATCGCACGCGCCCTCGGCGCGGGAACACACACACGCACCGCGGACCCCGCCGACGAGGGCGTCGGAACGGGACGGGGACGGTGTCGGTCCCTGACCCGAGGACCGGACGGGCCGTCCTGATCGGTGTGGACACCTACACGGACCTGGAGTCGTTGCCCGCCGTGGCCGCGGGAGTCCGGCGACCGGCCGAGTTGCTGTGCGATCCCCGGGTGTGGGGACTGCCCCACGACCGCATCACGGTGCTCGGCTCGGCCGCGACCGCCACCGACGTCCGGAACGCGATCGTGAACGCGGGGAGGGACTGCACGGGCACGCTGGTGCTGTACTTCGCCGGCCACACGGGGGCAGGCGCCCCCGGGACCCGGCCGTGTCCCGAGGGCGTCGCCGGCCGCGAGCCCGGCAGGTGCCCGCCGGCGTGGGGTCGCCCCTGGGTCAGAGGAACCAACTCTGTGTCGCGGAGGAGTTGGAGGTCCAGATGTTGGCCTGTGCCCCCGGCTCCTTGGAGTCGTGTCGGATCTCGAGGGCCTTCAGGCCCGCCTCCACGCTGTACATCTTCCAGCCGCCGCCGGTGGGTGCCGTGAGCGTGATCCCTTCTGCTCGCCACTGTCGTCACAATTCCACTGCCGGACGACCGAGCCGTCGGCAGTGCCGTAGGGCTCCAGACACAGACCCGAGTTGACGTTCACGATCTTCCCGAAACCGTCCCCGGCGTCCATGCGGCGGGCCGCGCGGCCGGCGGAGCGGGTCGAGGCGCCGACGGTGCCGGGGACGCGGTGGTCGTGAGCGGTGGTCGCGGCGGGTGCGGAGGGGGCCGTGCGGGCGTTGACGCCGATCGGCGCCGCGACCGGGTTCGCGGGGCGCGGGAGCGGGGTCACCTGCCGATCAACCGCCCTGCGGGGGCGGGGCGTTCGTCGGGAGTGATGGTGCGGTGACCATCCGTCATGACATGATCCACACGAGTCGGCAGCGAGCCGGCCACACCGAGGAGTCGCCTGGTCCGAGACCACGCCCGACGCGAAGGGCCCCGCCAAGGCACGGATCTCACCCGAGGCGGCCGCGAGCCCGGAGGAACCCATGCGCCGTATCGCGCACATCCCGACCGCCTGGGCCGCCGCGACGATGACGACCCTGGCAACCGCAGCCTCGGCCCACGCCGCCTCGGGCCGCTGATCATCGACGACGTGGGCCACGAAAACCCCACCGGCTGCACCAACTCCTCGCCACCGGGCGCACTCGACATCGTGAACGACACCGACAGGGCCGTGGACGTCTATCGGTACGGGGCGCCGGCCGCGGTGATCGCGGCCTGGCCGGTCTGGGTGAGCTGCCGGATGTCGGCCCGGCCGAGCGCGCTCGGCCAGGGGTCATGCTGCGGTGGGTGGCGAGTCGCGCGTGTCGCGCGTGGGGCCGGTGGGCCCTGCGGCGACGGTGAGGATGCCGTCGAGTTCGGCGAGTTCGGCGATGAGGGCCTGGGGCTCGGCGGGTTGTTCGGTGCGTCGCTCGGTTCGTCGTCTGGGGGGTGCTTCGAGGTGGAGGACGACGTGGGTGACGCGCCCGCGGATGCGGTCGACGGGGTCGCGGGCGGCGGCCGCGGCGGGGTCGTGGTCGCGGTTGTGGACGGTGACATCGGTGACGTGGAATCCGTGGGCGACGGCGGCGACCAGGATTCGGGGCAGTACGCCGCGCGCGGGCAGGTAGGTCAGGCGTAGCTCGGCGATCCGGTGGCCGGTGTCGGTGAAGCGCCGGATCAGTGGCGTGTAGCCGAAGACGACGACGAAGTGCAGCGCGGTGACGGCGAGAGCGTACAGGGGGAGGCCGGCGGCGCAGGCCATGCCGACCGCGCAGGTGAGCCAGACGACGGCTGCGGTGGTCAGGCCGCTGACGCTGTCGCGGCGTACGAAGATCAGGCCGCCGCCCAGGAAGCCGATGCCGGAGACGATCTGCGCGGCGATACGGGACGGGTCGTAGCCCTGAGCGCCTGGCGGCAGGACGTCGGCGAAGCCGTACTTGGAGACCTCGACGAACAGCGCGGTCCCGACGCCGACGAGTGCGTGGGTGCGCAGGCCCGCGCTTTTGTTGCGGATCTCGCGTTCGACGCCGATGGCGCTGGACAGTACGAACGCCAAAAGGATCTCCCACAGTTGTGGCCACCCGGCGCCGTGGTGGAGGCCCGAGCCCGGGTCGGGCCCGGGTATCGCTGACATTGCGGTGATCGTCGCGCCCATGCGCACCTGCCTCGGTCGACTCTTGCACCGGAAGAATATTCCAGATAATCATGTCTCTATGGATGATCCTTCCACAACGGTTCCCGCCGACTCCCCGCCGCTGCGTGAGCTGGTGCGCCGGGCTTCCGGCCTGTCGACCGCCGAGCAGCGGGTCGCCCGGACGGTGGCCGAAACCCCGGCCGAGGTGGTGCAGATGTCGGTGAGCGACCTGGCCGCCGCGTCGCAGTCGTCGGTGGGCACGGTCGCGCGGTTCTGTCAGAAGCTGGGGCTGCGCGGCTTCCACGACCTCAAGCTCGCCCTCGCCCGCGAGACCGCGCCGACCCACCGGCGCCTGGCCGAGGACGTGGCGCCGGGCGACGACGCGGGGCAGATCGCCCGCAAGGTGCTGTCCGGCTCGGCGCGCGCCCTCGACGACGCGGTCCGCGCCGTCGACGCGGCCATGGTCGAGGCCGTGGCGGACGCGCTGCTGGGGGCGCGGCGGATCCTGTTCGCGGCGGTGGGTACGTCCGCGCCCCTGGCCGCAGACGCGGCGTACCGGCTGACCACACTCGGCCTGGACGCGGTCTTCCCCGGCGACACGCACCTTCAGCACGTCAGCGCCCGCACGCTGCGGCCGGGCGACGTGTGCTTCGCGATCAGTCACACCGGCGCGACCCGCGAGACCATCGCCGCCGTGCGGACCGCGCGGACGGTCGGGGCGAGCACCGCAGTGCTGACCAGCTTCGCCGGCGCGCCGATCGCCGACGCCGCGGACCTGGTACTGGTCGCGGGCAGCAGCGAGACCGCGTACCGCGTCGAGGCGATGAGCAGCCGCCTGGTGCACCTGGCCCTGCTCGACGCCTTGTACGTCACGGTCGCGCTGCGCCACGCCCCCGCCCGCGACGCGCTCGCGGCGACGGAAGACCTCCTGACCGAACACCGCTACTGAGGACCCGCATGCCTCCCACCGCGCACCACCCGGCGGCCCCGCCGCGCCTCGATCTCACCGACACCCTCGTGCTGTTCGACTGGAACGGCACCCTGGTCGCCGACACCGACCGCGCCCTGCGCGCCACCAACGCCGTTCTCACCCACCGCGGCCTTCCCGGCCTGACCGCCGAGGACTTCCCCGCAAAGTGGAAACTGCCGCTGGCTGCGTTCCTGCGTGACCTGGGCGCCGCCGACCCCGAAGCCGCCGAGCAGTACTGGAACCGTGCCCTCGCCGCCGAACCGGCGCCGCTCCGGCGTGGCACCGCCCGCATGCTCGACACCCTGCGCGCCTGCGGCGCACGCCTGGGCGTGGTCTCCGCCGCGGGCGCCGCGGCCGTTGCCGACGACATCCGAAACACCGGCCTCGACGACCGGTTCGACGTCGTCCTGGCCGGAGTCGCCGCCAAGACGTCCGCCCTGCTGAGCCAACGCCCCACCCGCCCCCGGGCGTACTACGTCGGGGACACCGAGTACGACATCCACTGCGCCCGCGCCGCCGGATACCTCGCCATCGCCGTCACCGGCGGCTACCGCCCCGCCCACGCCCTCGCGGCGGTACGGCCCGACGCGGTCGTCGACCACCTCGACCAACTCCCCGGCGTCGTCACCGCCCTGCACGCCAAGACACCCGCACCCCTCGGAGGAACCCCGGCATGAACCCGCACCTGACCCTCGGAGCCACGCCCGACGAAGCCGGCACACCCGGCCGGCCGCCTGCCCCGGGGCCCTGGACGCACCTCGACATCGCCGACGACCCCCGGCAGTTCACCTTCGCACTCATATCCGACCGGACCGGCCTCGCCCGCCCCGGCGTCTTCGAACGCGGCATCGCGGCCCTGAACCTGCTGCGCCCCGCGTTCACCGTCCAACTCGGCGACCTCATCGAGGGGTACACCGACGACGAGGACATCCTCGCCGAGGCGTGGGCCGAACTCGACCGGATCGTCGCGCCCTTGGACATGCCGCTCTTCCTGGTGCCGGGCAACCACGACGTGTCCGACGACCTCGCCCGCCGGCATTGGCTCGGCAGGTACGGCCGACTCCACCACCACTTCCGCTACAAGGACGTCCTCTTCCTCGTCCTCGACACCCAGGACCCCCCGGTCCGGCAGTCGCCCGAAGCACTCGAAGCACTGGCCGAAATGCACGCCTACGCCGAGCGCGACCCGGAGGGCTTCCGCCGCCTCGTCGAGACGTCGATCGACTGGGAAGGCGACCAGACCATGGCCTGCGTCTCCGAGGGCCAGATCGCCTGGGCCGAGAACGTCATCCGCGAAAACGCCGACGTCCGCTGGACGTTCGTCCTCATGCACCAGCCCGTCTGGCAAGGCGAAGGCCACCCCGCCATCCACCGCATCCGCGCCGCACTCGGCGACCGCCCGTACACGATGTTCGCCGGACACGTCCACAACTACAAGAACGCCGTCATCGACGGCCGCGACCACATCCGCCTCGGCCCCACCGGCGGCCTGTGGGTCAAAGCCGAAGGCGACAACGGCAACTTCGACCACATCACCCTCATCACCATGGAACCCGACGGCCCCCACATCGCCAACGTCACCCTCGAAGGCCTCCGCGACCACCACGGCAGGCCCCTCGCCTGAGCAGGCACACCGGCCACGCGGCAGCGACGGCGCACGCACCCCGCCGGCGCCGGCGTGCTCGGCCGCCCTCTCCGCGAGTTCGGCCCGCCGCCGTCGACGTTGCGGGACCCGGTCGTCGTCATCGCCACATCGGTCATCGGGAACTCCCTTTGCTCAGGGTGTACATCGAGTCCTCGATGGTCCCTCGAGTAGCCGACAGGCGGCGGCGTCACGATGCGGAGTCGACACTGCGTCGAGCGTCGGCGGGGTCGTGGACCTTGGGGAGTGACGTGGGCCGGTGGTAGGCCGTAGTGTTCGGCGATTGACGGGTGATCAGGGCTGTGGTGAGGGGGCGAAGTGAGTACGACGACGGCTGTGGTCGCGTGCGTGTTGCTGGTGGTGGTATTGGCCATGTCCACGTCGTGGGTGGGTGTTTTGATCGGGCTGGCGCCGCTGGTTGTGATCGGGGGGCGCGAGTTGTACGGGCGGTACCTGGCGGCGCAGACGGAGCGAGCCAAGAAGTAGCGCCGCGGGCCCCTCCCCCATGGGTGGAAGTCCCCACGCGAGTGGGGTGATTCGGTCCCGGAGCCTGGATGCTGATTCGAGGCAGTGGCCTACGGGCGAGACTCGCTGTCGGGCACATCGGTGTCCGCGTCGGGTCGGTGAGCGGCGGCCGACCGTGCCCGCGGCACGAGGCCGTCGACCGGTTCGCCCACCGTCCGCTCGACGATCGCCGACCCGGTCCACAACCGAGCACTCCAGGGGCAGGACCGGGAACGGGCCCGAGGTGCCGAATCCGGCCTCGGGACAGGCCGTCGAGCACGATGACGGCATGCAGGCGATCATCCCGGCGGGTGGCGAACCGGTGCTCTGCTCGATCCGATGACGGATCCCATGAATGCGGCTGATTTCCGTCAGGTCGGGTGCGGGGGGGCGGGCGTTCGTCCTGGCGTACTCCGCCCCGGGTGGGGCGGGTCGGTGGCGAGATACCAGGTGGGCCCGGTCGGTGCGTGCCCGGATCCCCCGCCGCAGCCTCGACGCCATCGCGAACGGCGCCACGATGTCGGCGAGTTCACAGCGAAGGCCGTCCTGGTCGCCGTACGCGCGGTCCGCGGCAACCATCCGAATGGACCCCCGCCGGCCTGCTTCGCCGCACGGGCCGGAGCGGCTGGTTTTGCAGTTTCGTGCGGAAACCGGGGTGGGCGTTCCCCTTCGCGAAGTAATGGGCCGGCGTGCAGGGAACGGCGCGCAGCGGATGGTGGGGGCGCTCGTCCGCCGGACAAGTGGTCACCGCGGTGGATCCTCCCGACGGACGCCGGGTACTGCCCGCCCACGTACGGGCGTTGATCCGCTCGTGGCCTCAGGTCGACTCGGACGGGAAGAACCCGAGCCGCCGCACCGCCGGGTGCTGTGCACCGACCACCGGCTCCGCCCCTGTTCGCCCGCCCACCTCCCTCGCCGCCGCGCCGCCGCGAATCGACGACGAGAACGCCCGATGTCCGGCACGAACTCGCCCTGGGATTCGGGGCCATGGACGGGTCGTCACGTGGCCGGGCTGTGGAACGTCTTGCCGGCGATCAGCCATCGGCCGTCCGTACGCACCAGGGAGAAATGGTTGACGAAGTCGGCGCCCTGGTAGCCGTATTCCTCCAACACCGCCACCGCGACCTCGCCGTTCACCTCGATGGAGCGGATTTCCCAGGAGTACTGCGCCGACCATTGCCGCTCGCCGGACTCGGCGGCCACCACCCCGCAGAACGCCTCGATGGGCGCGGAGACGAACGCATCGCCGAGGTAACCCCACATGTGGGCGTCGGGGTGGAAGACGGCCCGGACGGCGTCGCTGTCCCCGGCGGTCACCGCGCGCACATAGGACAGGACGGCGGCGTGGACGCCGTCGTGGTCGGGGTGAGAGTGGACGGAGGTCATATCGGGTACCCGGCTTTCGTCGTCGAAGCGGGACGCTCAGCCGTGGTGCAGCCAGACGCCCTTGGTTTCGGTGAACGCGTCGAGGGCGTACGAGCCCATCTCCCGTCCCCAGCCGCTGCTGCGAAACCCGCCCCAGGGCGCCGCCGGGTCGGGGATGGGCGGCATGTTCACGAACACCGCCCCGGCCCGGATGCCGGCCGTCAGCCGGTGCGCGGTGCGCAGGTCCGCGGTCCACACCGCGGCGGCCAGCCCGTAGTCGGTGTCGTTGGCGCGGGCGATCAGCTCGTCCTCGTCCTCGTAGGTGAGCACCGGCAGCACCGGGCCGAACACCTCGTCGCGGGCGATGGACATGGTGTCCCCGACGCCGGCCAGTACGGTGGGCCGGTAGAAATTGCCCCGCGCCAGGTCGCCGCCGGCCCGGCCGCCACCGGTGACGACCTCGGCGCCCTCGGCGACGCCCGCGGCGACCATGGACTCCACCCGGTTCAGGTGCTCCTCGCTGACCAGGGGGCCGAGGTCGGTCCCGGCGGCCAGTCCCGGGCCCAGTCGGAGCGCGGTGACGGCCGCGGCGAGCTTGTCGGTGAACTCCGCAGCGCGGGCGCGGTCCACGTAGAACCGGGAGTACGCCGCGCACACCTGACCGCTGTTCAGCAGCGCGCCTTGGAGGTTGCCCGCCACGGCGGCGTCGATGTCCGCGTCGCGGGCGATGACGCTGGGGGCTTTGCCGCCCAGTTCGAGCGTGACCCGCTTGAGGTCGTCGGCGCTCGTCCGGGCGATCTCCCGGCCCACCGCGGTGGAGCCGGTGAACGAGACCTTGTCCACCCCCCGGTGGGCGACCAGCGCCTGTCCGGTCTGCGGGCCGCCGGTGAGCAGGTTGACCACCCCGGCGGGCAGTCCCGCCTCCTGGCAGAGCCGGATCAGGTGTACCGAGGTCAGCGAGGTCTGCTCGGCGGGCTTCAGGATCACCGTATTGCCGCAGGCCAGCGCGGGCGCGATCTTCCAGGCCGCGATCATCAGCGGGAAGTTCCACGGGGTGATCAGCGCGCAGACGCCGACCGGTTCGCGCCGGGTGTAGTGCAGGGTGTCGGGAAAGGACACCGGGGCGACCGACCCCTGGATCTTGGTCACCCACCCCGCGTAATAGCGGAAGTGCTCGGCGGCTCCCGCCACGCTCACCGCGCGCGCCACCCCCAGCGGCTGACCCTGGTCACGGGTCTCCAACTCGGCCAACTCGGCGGCGTCGCGCTCGATCAGGTCGGCGATGCGCCACAGTAGGCGGGCCCGTTCGGCCGCGGTGATCCGCGCCCAGGCCGGATCGCCGAGGGCGGCCCTCGCCGCATCGACGGCGGCGTCCACGTCCGACCGACCGGCCGCGGCCAGCCGACCGAGCAGCGCACCGTTCGCCGGGTCGTGCGCGGGGAACTCCGCACCGTCCGCCGCCGCCGTCCACGTTCCGCCGATGAGAAGCCGGCCCTTCGCCATGCCGCCGCCCTGGTGTCACGGCGCGTCCGACGCGCGCCTCCCGGAGCGAGGATCTCCCTTCGGGGGCCGGGTCTTCTTGTCTTTGGGCGCCCGGTACTTGTCCGTGGGCGCCGGCCCGGTCCGCGTTCCGGCCGCCCACGCGACGCCTCATCCGAGCGCCGTCGCCCGATACTCGCGCGGGCTGCATCCGTACGCGCGGCGGAACGTGCGGCTGAATCGGGCCGCGTCCGTCAGGCCCCAGCGGGCGGCGACGGCCCCGACCGGGCGTTCCCGGAAGGTGGGATCGCCCAACTCGCGGCGGCAGTGCTCCAGTCGGCGATGCCGTATCCAGCCGGACACGGTCGTCCCCTCCTCCTGGAAGAGCCGGTGCAGATGACGGGTGGAGACGTAGTGCGCGGCGGCCACCCGTTCCGGGCCCAGGCCGGGATCGCCGAGCCGGTCCTCGATATAGGCCCGGATCGTGGTGATCGACACCCCTCGGCCCGTCCCGCCGGCGGACGCGACCGGGTCGAACCGGGCCGTGACCAGACCGGCCACCAGATCGCTCACCGTATCCGCCAGTCGGTGCAGCTCGGCCCCTTCGAACTCCGCGTGGTGCTGCGGAAGTTCCCGCAACAGGCTCACCGCGAGGGCACCGAAGCCGCGCTGCCCGGACAGCCGCCGGGCGGTGGCCCGGCCCATCTCCCGCAACGGGACGCGCAGCAGGGGCCGCGGCAACATCACCACCAGTTGGCGGTATTCCGCCCCGAAGGACAGGCTGTACGGGCGGGTGGTGTCGTAGATCGCGAAGTCACCGGCCGCGAGCGCCACTTCCCGGCCGTCCTGGCTCAGCACGCATGCTCCGGAGAGTTGGAGGCCCAGCTTGAAGTACTCGCCACCGGACGCCGTGATCAAGCGAGGGGTCCGGTGTACCGCGTGAGCATTCGCCGAGACCTCGGTGATCTGTAGCGCGCCCAGCTCCATGGACCGCATCCGGCCCCGGAACGGCCGCCCGGAGTTGTGCGCCGGCTCGGCGCGCAGCGGGACGAAGGTTTCGGAGACGGCCGATCGCCAGTACTCGAAGCGGTCGGCGCCGCGCAGGCCGTCCGTCGTGACCACGAATTCCATGCCCCGCCAAGCCTTCCGATGTCTCGGTACGCGGTCATTGTGTCCGCCGACTGGTATCGCGCGCCAGATCGGCGGGGCATCGCCGGCCGAGGGCGGGGCGGCGACGACCGGTGGTGTGGCTTGGTGTTGCTCGGCACGGCTTGGTGCGGCCCGGTGCGGCCCGGTGTTGCCCGGTGCGGCTCGGTGTGGCTCGGCATGGCTTGGTGCGCCGGGGAATGCCGCGCGTTGGTTCCGGCTGCGGCTGCTTCCCGGAACGGTCCGTCGCCGAGACATGCGCTGGACACGGGGTGGGTGTCGCCGCGGCCGGGGTGTCGATACCACCGGCCGCGGCGCATCGCCTCGCCGTGGCGGGTCGGGCGTCGGGCGTACCGGCGGCAATGGCGGGGCGACCGCGTCGATGCGGGGCGAAACCGTTGCCGGGCGTGGTCGTCCCCGGTGGTACACACATCTCATGTGGCTGCCCCGCGCCCTCCGGTGGTTCGCGGCCGACCCGAGACCGGTGCGCGGGTCGGGCGTTGCGATCGGCGGACGCGTTCGTCGTCGGACCTCAGGGCACGTCGACCATCACCCGACCGTCGGCCGGGGTCTGCGCGGCGGCGGCACGGCCGCCGTAGGCGGACTCGACGCGGGACCGCTCGGCCGCGTCGGGGACGGGGTTCCTACAGGCGACTCCCGCGCTGGAGCCTGACATCAGCTTGGAGCACGGACCTGGTTTGGTGTCCGGGAGGCCCAGGTTGTGGCCGATCTCATGGGCCGCTATGCGGGTCTTGTCGTAGCCTTGGGCGACCGCCTGGCTGCCGAGTTCCACCCATCCCTGTCCACCCGGGCGGACAGGGCCCAGGCTTGCCTGCGGCCAACCGTTGGTGGCGATGATCCGAATCTGGGCACGAGTACCGGACGGCGCCTTCGCCAGCTTCACGTTGGTGACGTTCGCGTTCCAGGTGGCGACTCCGGCCGCGATGGCCGCTTCCCAGCCACCGGCTCGGGAGTCGTCATAGTAGAGGGTCGTCGCCGCCGAAACGCTGTTCGGGGCGGCGTTGGACGGCGCGGAGGCGGCTTGCTCCGCAGGCACCATGACCATGGTGACGACCGCGGCGGTCCCGACTGCCGCGAACCACTTGGAGTGGGGCATAAGCGTCCTTCCGCTGGATTTGTCCGTGGCGGGGAGAGCACAGGTCCCTGGGTTGTCGGCGACCTGTCGACTCGTGTTCGTCTTTGGGAGTATGTGCGTGCCCGTGGGTTCGCAGGCATACCAGTCGGCCATAACGTCCACGCAGGAGCGAAGAGGCCGCTCGGCCGGACGCCTGTCGCGCCGAATCGCACCGCAGGTCGCGAGCCCCCGGCCGCCTCACCGACACGAGACCTCGGCCACCGCCGCACGCGTGCGGAAGGTGGCAGCGTGTGGCGCGAACCCAGGGCTACGGGCCGGAGATTTGTCACGACTTCGACCAGGCGCGACCTCGCACACGGCCGACGACCGTGCCCGAACGTCGTGGGAAAACCGTGCCCGAACGTCGTGGGAAATCGGAACCGGTGACGCCGCAGGGACAGGTCGCGGTGCGGTGTTGCCGGTCGAAGGTGAAATCGTCCTTGGCGAAACCGGGGGCGGTCCGCCGCGTGGGTCGACGCGCATCGCACCGGCTCCGAGTCCCGCAATCACGAACAACGCGAGAAGCCGGCCCCCGCGGTCGCCTTCGGCGATCCGATCGCTGCGTGCGCAACCACCCGCTCGCTGCCGGGTGTCCCCGACGGCATGACGTCGTCTCCCGCGCCGCCTCCGCCCGCGCCTCCGCTGTGGCAGCGCTGCGCGGAGGGGGCGGGCACGAGCGACTCCGTCGGCCGTCGGGGCATCCGTGTCACCGGGCGGACGGGTCAGTCTTCCGGCCGGTTTGCCGGCTCCTTCCTGCGCCGTGGGAGGCGATGCGTCGTGATCGGCCGGCCGCCGACGAGATGGTCGGTCACGATCGCGGTGATCGCCGCCGGGTCCACGTGCCCGTACCAGACGTCGTCGGGCTGCACGCTGACCAGCGGAGCCTGGTTGCAGGGGAACTGGCACCCCGTCTGCGTGACGAGGACGTCGTCGTCGCCGAGCCCGTGCTCCCTGAGTTGCCGTATCAGCGAACGCTGGGTGTCGTCCGCGCCCTTGGCCGTGCAGCGCGGCCCGCGGCACACCATCACCTGGTGTCGGTGGCCGGTGACCTCCTCCCAGACCGGAGAGGTGAGACCGGGTTCCTCGCCGGTGATCGGTTCGGCGGATGCCACGGCATCGGCCACGCCATCCGCCGAGTCGACGAGCCGGGCGGCGACGAGCAGCACGGGGCGATGGCCGGCGCGCTCGCGCCACCAGTAGGCCGCGATCCGCCGCAGCCAGGAGTGGCCCGGACCGGACGCGCCGAGGCGGACCCCGATCAGGACGACGGTCTCCGCGCCCGCGTCGGCCAGCCTGGTCAGCTCGGCCGACAGGGACGGCTCACCCAGTTGCAGGAACGCCGTCGTGGCGTGACACGACACGGCGGCCGTGCACAGCTCGGCCCGGCGATCGACCTCCGTGCCGGACATGCCGACCAGGACCGTCGTACGGCCCGAAGCAGGCCCTGCGGAGGATCCCGCACGGTCTTGGCTCATGACTCGATCCCCTCGGAAAGCAAGCCGTTCCATCGGATGTGCGGTCGGTGGTGCAGGGGGTGCCGCTCCACGGTCGCGTCGACGCCGTAGACGCGCGCGATCGTGGCGGAGGTGAGCACCTCGGCGACGGGCCCATGGGCCACCAGCCGGCCTTCGAGCAGCACGGCGACGTCGTCGCAGTAGGCGGCGGCGAGTTCGAGGTCGTGCAGAGCCGCGACGGTGGTGATACCGAGCCCGCGCACGGTGTCGAGGAAGCCGAGTTGGTAGCGCAGGTCGAGGTGGTTGGTGGGCTCGTCGAGCAGGAGCACCTCCGGTTCCTGGACCAGGGCGCGCGCGAGTTGCACGCGCTGGCGCTCGCCGCCGGACAGGGACGACCAGGTCCTGTCGAGCAGCGCGCCGACATCGGTGGCGGCGGCGGCCTCGGCGAGCACGGCCTGCTCGTGTGCGGTCGCGAGGCCGGGCAGCACGGGCCACCGGCCGCGGTGCGGCGTGCGCCCCAGGTCGATGACCTGGCGGGCCGTCAGCGGCAGCGCGGTGTCGGCCTGCTGTTCCATGAAGGCCACCCGGCGCGCGCGTCGGCGGGCCGTGAGGCTGTACAGGTCCTCGCCGTCGAGGAGGACTCGGCCCGTCTGCGGCCGGCGCAGCCCGGCCAGGGCCCGCAGCAGCGTCGTCTTGCCGGCGCCGTTCGGCCCGAGCAGGCCCGTCACCCGACCGAGGGCGAAGCCGACCGTCACGTCCGTCAACAACGTGGCGCCGTCGACGCGCACGCCGACGTGTTCGGCGGCCGGCGCCGCCGGGTTCACGACGATCACGGCCGACTCCCCCCGGCCGACCTGCCGGCCGCCTGGCGCCACAACAACCATGCGAAGAACGGCGCTCCGAGCCCGGCGGTGACGACGCCGACGGGGATCTCCTGCTCCGGGAGCACCGAGCGCGCCACGATGTCGCTGCCCACGAGCAGCGACGCGCCCACGAGTGCGGACATGGGCAGCAGGAGGGCATGGCGCGGGCCGCACACCAGGCGGACGACGTGCGGCACGACCAGACCCACGAACCCGATGACGCCGGTATTGGCGACCAGACATGCGGTCACCAGCGCCGCCGCGGCGATCAGGGCCCAGCAGGGTGCGTTCGACGTGCACACCGACGGAACGAGCCGCGGTCTCGCCGAACGCGAACGCGTCGAGGTCCCGGGCGGCCGCGACCATCGCCACCGTGCCGAGGACGGCCACCACAACCAGGAAGACGGCCGTGTTCCACCGCACCCCGGCCACCGAGCCCAGCGTCCACTCCATGACGCCGCGGGCGGCGTTGCGGTCGCCGAGGACGAGCACGACGAACGAGGTGTACGCGCCGCACAACTGCCCCACCGCGATGCCGGCCAGCACGGTCCGCGAGGCCGGCAGGGTCCGGCTGTGCGCACCGGCGAGGGTCAGCACGACCAGGACGGCGAGCAGGGCACCGACGAAGGCGGCGGCCGGGAGCGCGCCGATCACCGCGGTGCCGGAGACTCCGACACCGAGTACGATCACGGTGACCGCGCCGACGGCGGCGCCGTTGGAGATCCCGAGCAGGTAGGGGTCGGCCAGGTCGTTGCCGGTCAGGGTCTGCAACACCGCGCCGCACACCGCGAGTCCCGCGCCCGTCGCGGCGGCCCCCAGGACGCGGGGCAGCCGCAGTTGCCAGATGATCCGGTCGTCCAGCGCCGTGACGTCGGAGCCACCGAGACCGAGTCGGCGCAGCACCACGTCGGCCACGACGTGCGGCGGCTCGTGGACCGATCCCACGGCGAGGCCGAGCAGCACGGTGGACAACAGCAGTACGGCGGCGACGGCCAGGGCCACCGCCGCACGGCTCGCGCCGGCGAGCCGTGCGGCGGGACGATCCGTCACGGTCACGGACGCGGGGTCAGGTTGCCCAGGCCGGCCGATACCCGGACGGCACCGTCGGCGAGCAGCACGCCGGGGGTCGACTCGGAGAACGGCACGACCACGTACGCACGGCGCTGGACGGCCTTGAGCTTGTTCAGCACGGGGTCGTGTTCGAGGTAGTCGATCTTGGACTGTGCGGTGTCCCAACCGGCGTCCGCGAGCACGATGGCGTCCGGGTCCGCCGCGACCACCTGCTCCCAACTCGTGGTCTTCCAGCCACCGGCCAGCGTGTCGAAGACGTTGCGGGCGCCGACGGCGTCGAGCACGAGCTGGGGTCCGCCGTGGCCCGCGCCGACGTACGGGGTTTTGGTACCCGAGTCGTACCAGAGCACGTTCAGGCCCTTGCCCGCCGACTTGGCCGTGACTTCGGCAAGTTGCCGCTTCTGCGCGTCCCGGATGGCGGCGGCGCGCTGTGCGACACCGAACACCTCGGCGACATCGCCCAGTTCGTCCCACACCGTCTGGAAGGACGCCGACGCCTGCTGCTTGCTGTCGGCGCACCCCAACGGCGACAGGTAGGTGGTGATGCCCTGGGAACCCAGTTCGTCCCGCGTGCCCGCCACCTTGTCGGTGAAGGCGCTGGAGTAGGAGGCGTAGAGGAAATCCGGGCGCGCCGCGAGGAGTTTCTCCTTGGACGGATACTTCTCGGAGAGCACCGGGACGGTGTCGTAGGCCGCCTTCCATCGCGCCGGGACCGCGTCGTCGAGGTACGCCGTCCCGGCCATCCGGGTCTGTAGATCGAGAGCCAGGGCGACTTCGGTGGCGCCCTGGTTGAGGGTGACCAACCGGGCCGGCGGTGACGTCACGGTGGTGGTGACGCCGCACCTGCTCACGCTCACCGGCGTCGAGTGGCTGCTCCCGGCCGCCGCGGCGGGCTTGTCGGCCTCGGGCGCACCCGTGCACGCGCCGAGCGCGCCGACGAGCAGGATCGCCACGACAGCGAGGCCGGAGCGCGTGGAACGCGGGGCGCGCGCCGGAGGTATGAAACGTTCGAATCGAAACGGGCGCAGGGCAGCGCGGGGCATGTGTTCTCCAACCCTCGTGGAACATGTCGCGCCGTGGCCGGTCTCCTGGCTTCCGCATCGACGTTCCGCAGCCGGCCTTCCCGGTTGGCTCGTTCCCGATCCACCCAGTGACCCCGACCGCTGTGGGAGCGGTCGGCGAGGGCCGCGAGACTCCGCGGCTACAGTGGCGAGGGCCGCGCCGGCATTCGACCGGCTTCCCGTACACCACGGCGGCGATAGGCTACCAAACCGCTCGTCGTGCCTCGTCGGCGCTCACGCCCACCGACGCCGGCCGGGTCCTCTCGGGACCGGCAACCCGCTCCGCGCCTGGACCCGCGGGTGGAACAACGGGTGGAGACGCGGATGGATCCGAAGGTGGGTCCCTGCGGCGGAGGTCGCCTACGGGGCATGGCCGTCCTGGGGGTTGCGCTCGTCGGGCTCGTGCTGCGGATGCTGCTTGCCCAGGCCGTCGCGCGCGACGTCCAAGCGGCCCGGATGCGGGCCGAGTCGGAGGAGGTGATACTCCCCCATCCGGCGCATCGCCCGGAGCCGCACGGGGCGGCGCTACCGCGTGTGGAGGATGTCCGCCTCGCCGGACGTGGCATGCACCCGCACCCGGTGCGGTGCGGCCGGATCCCGGGCCACGTCGACCTTGACCGAGCCGTGCTCGCTGCTCGCGTCCGTCGCGTAGACGGTGCCGGCCGGCAGCCTGACCCGGGCGTTGTCGCCTTCGGCGTCGACCCGATCGGGCGGCGCGGCGAAGGACAGGTCCACCGCGTCCCGGTCGGCCCGGGCGACGACCGTACGCGTGGTCAACCGCTCGCCGCGGATGCCGCCTTGTGCCGTCCGCGCGTCCAGATCGCCGGACAGGCCGGTCAGCATGACCTGCCCCGAGGTGGTGCCGACCCGGACCGCGAGCCCCGGCGGCACCCTCACCTCGTAGGAGACCTGCGCGCTGCCGCTCACGGTGTGCCGCAGCGTGAGCGTGCCCTCGGCCGACACGTGTTCGGTTGCGGGTTCGGCGGTGCCGAAATGCTTGATCTCGGTGACCCGCACCGACCCGGGCCCGCCCTGAACCACCTGCACCCGGCCCGCTCCGCCGACGATCACGAGCCGGGTGAGCGGCGCGTCGATGGTGTACTGCGCCCGGCGGGTGGTTGCCTGAGACGGCGAGTCCGGTTCGGCACACGCGGATCCGCCCAGCAGGAGGCCGGTGAGCACGCACAGGCGCACCGGGCGACCGAGTGCGCGGCCGGCGAAAGATGGTGAACGCTTGGGCCACATGGGAGTTCCCGTCCTGATCGGAGTCGGCGAGCACGAGCTCGTGGGCACGAGTGCGGCGGCGGACCGGAGTCGGCGTCGCACTACTGTGCCCCGATCGCGGTGAGGACCGGGATCCGTGCCGCCCGGCGTGCGGGGAGCAGCGCCGCGAGCACACCCACCACTGCGGATCCGGCTGCGATCACGGCGAGCGTCGACCACGGGACGGCGAGCACCTCCAGGCCCTGATCGGCCAGTCCGCGCCGGGCGGTCACTCCCCAGCCGACGCCCAGCAGCAGTCCCAGGAGCGTGCCGTACGCCGACAGTGCCACCGATTCGGCCCGGACCATGCGCCGGATCTGCCCGTGCGAGGTGCCGATCGCCCGCAACAGGCCGATCTCCCGGGTGCGTTCGAGCACCGACAGGGTGAGCGTGTTGACCACGCCCAGGGCGGCGATCAGGATCGCCAACCCGAGCAGCGCGTAGACCAGGTCGAGCACCCCGTCGATTCCGGCCCGGATCACGTTCTTGTACTCCTCCCGGTCGCGGGCCGCGGCCTGGGGGAACGGTGCCAGGGCCCGGGCCAGGCTCGCCTTCAGCGCGGCTCGCTCGGTGCCCGGCGCGGCGTCGACGAAGATCATCGCCTCCTGCGCGCCCGGCGCGATCCGGGCCGGCGTGTCCAGGTCGGTCAGCGGTGCGTCCCGACGGCCGATCGACCGACCCGCCGGGTCCGGCGCCCGCAGCGCACCGACCGTCACGGTGGCCTCGGCGCCGACGGGGCCGCGCAGACGCACCGGGCTGCCGACGGACAGCCGCAGGCCGGCCGCGTATCCGGCGCCCAGGCTGATCGTGCCCGGAGGCGGCGCCGGCAGCAGCACTCCGGTCGGCGACCGCTGCCGCAGGACCGCGGGCAGGTCCGGATCGGCGCCCTGTACCCACGCGTTTCGGGATCCGCCGTCGGTTACCACCTCGACCCGGGCCTCGCGCAGCCGGATCACCCGGCCCACACCCGGCGCCCGGCGGACGGCCTCGACCACCTCCGCGGTCAGCGGGGCGTCGCCCTTGCTGCTCTGAACCGTGATGTCGGACCCGAGGGTGCGATCGATCCGGGCATCCATTGACGCACTCGCGGACGCGGCGACCACCGCGGTGGCCGCGACCACGGCCACGCCGATCGCCAGTGCGGCGGCGGTGGCCGAGGTACGTCGGGGGTCGCGCACCAGGTTCTCCCGCCCGAGTCGATCGATGCCGGCGCCGCGCCGGCCGGTGAGCCGCGCGAGCACCGGGATCACCGTGCGCACCAGCAGCGGGCCGAGCACGATCACGGCCACCAGGCTCAGTACGACCCCCACGATCGCAAGCGCCCCGCCGACCACGGCCGCCAGGACGCCGGCCGCGCCGATCCCCGCGCCGATCACGGTGCGCCGCCGGGCGGGACGGGTGGTCGCGGGACCCGCCGCCTCGCGCAGCGCCGCCATCGGCGCGACCCGGCTCGCCCGGGCGGCGGGCACGGCGGCGGCGAGCAGGGTGCCCAGTACGCCGACCAGGTAGGCCGCGATCGGCGTGCGGGCGGTGATCGCCAACGGGGCGTCGGCCGGGCCCACGCCCGCGCCGCCGATCGCCTCACGCACCAGCGCGGCCAGGCCGATACCCGTGGCCAGGCCCAGAGTCGAGCCGATCGTGGCGAGCGGCAGCGCCTCGACCTGGACCGAGCGACGGACCTGGCCACGGCTGGCGCCCAGCGCTCGCAGCAGCCCCAGCTCCCGGGTGCGGCGGGCGACAAGCATGGAGAACGTGTTGACGATCAGAAAGCCGGCCACCAGCAGCGAGACGCCCGCGAAGCCGAGCATCGCCGTACGTACAAACTCGACACCGGCACCCGCCTCGTCCGCCTCCGCGGCGGCGAGTTGGGCCCGAGTGCGCACCTGCGCGCTCGCGCTCGCGCCCAGGGCGTCGCTCACGCGCCGGGCCAATTCGGTGTCGGCGACACCGGCCGCCGCGTCCACCCGTACCGAGGTCAGCACGTCCGGCACACCCAGGAGCCGGGAGCGGGCGGCGTCGGTGTCCAGGAAGACCGCGGGATATCCGGGATCGAGGGCGCGAAACGTCGCGATGCCCACGATCACCGCCTCGAAGCCGCCGGGCACCGCGACGATCCGGACCCGATCACCGAGCCTCAGGTGAGCCCGCCGCGACGAACTCGCGTCGAGCACCACCTCACTGGGGCCGTGCGGCTCCCGGCCCGAGGTCAACCGGACGGGCGAGCCCGGATCGGGAAGCCGGTTCCCGGCCACGGTCCGGCCGCCCGCCGTGCCCTCCACCCGCTGATCGCCGCGCGCCACCACGGCCACGTTGTGCACCTCGATCACCGGATGGGCGGCAGCCACCCCCGGCACCCGCCGGACCGCCTCGAGCACGCCGGCCGGCAGGGTCGGCAGCCCACCGGGCGCGGCCGAGCGCAGCCCGGCGTCGCTGTCCGGATCCGGCGCACGCACCGTCACATCGGCCGCGCCGTCCGCCGCCAGATCCGTCGCGGCCCGGGACGTCGTATCGGCGAGCACCAGCGTGCCCGTCACGAACGCCACCGACAGCAGCACCGCGAGACCGGACAGCAGCAGCCGACCGCGATGTGCCAGGAACCCGCGCAGGGTTGTCCGCAACATGCGCTCACCCCCGCCCGATCCGGAACCGAGGGGCCCGCGCGGCCGATTCGACCGGGCCCGGGCCCACGCGGTCGGCTCGGGTGGTGTGCCCCGGTGCGCCCGGGGCCGGCGCCGGTGTGCGGTGTTTCATGACCGTCCTCACTCGAAGCGGACCGCGTCGACGCGGTCCCGGTGCCGCAACGCTCCCGCCGCCACCCGTTCGCGCGCGTCCGGCTCGCGACCCCCGGGCGGGACCGGGTCGCCCGGTCCGGGTCCGCCTGCGGCATCGGTCGTGCGACCGATGCCGGAAGGTCCCTCCCCGGGGGGACGCGCGGTCGAGCGGGGGCGAACTACCGTCTGTCCGTGGAACACAGCCGACCGCCCCTCACCCAGCGCCTGACCCTGCGTCACCTGGTCACGCTGGACGCGATCGCCGCCGTCTTCGTCACGGTCGTGGTCAGCCCGGACCCGCGGCGTCTGGACGAACGCGGCCTGCCGCCGGCGCTGTTCGTCCCGGTCGTGATCGCGCTGGCCGCGGCCGTGTTGGTGCGCCGACCGGCTCCGCTGCCGGCCTTCGGGCTCTGCTGCGTGGGATACGCGACCATGGCCACGCACGGCTACGCGAAGTCGCCGCTGATCCCGCTGATCTTCGTGATCTACACGGTGGGCCTGACCCAACCACCGCGGCGATCGGGCGTGCTGGTGGGCACGGCGGCGCTGATGGTGGGCATCGCCCCGCGCCTGGCCGGGTCCGACGAGTCGACCTGGTCCTACCTGACCGGCTGGCTGCCGGCGGAGATCGGGCCGCTGCTGGCCTTCTGGGTGATCGGGGTGACCGTGGGCAAACAACGGGCGTACAACGCGGGCCTGCGCGAGCAGGCCGAACGACGGGCCCGGGCACAGGCGGAGCAGGCACGCCGCACGCTGATCGAGGAGCGGCTGCGGATCGCCCGGGAGATGCACGACGTGGTCGCGCACAGCATGAGCGTGATCGCGGTGCAGGCCGGCGTCGGCCACCACGTGAGCGGCAACCGACCGGACGAGGCGGCCAAGGCGCTCGCCGCGATCGAGACCACCAGCCGCTCGGCACTGCGCGAACTGCGGGCGCTGCTCGGTGTGTTGCGCGAGGAGAAGGCGCCGGCCGACGACCCGTCGACCTTCCACGCGGCGCCCGGTCTCGCCGACGTGCCGGCTCTGGTGGAGAAGACCGGCCGGGCCGGCCTGCGGGTCGCGGTCCGAGTCGAGGGCACCCCGCGCGAGTTGCCCGCCGGGATGGACCGCGCCGCGTACCGGATCATCCAGGAGGCCCTGACCAACGTGGTCAAGCATGCCGGGACCGAGTGCGGCGACGTGCGCATCCACTACGGCGCCGGCGACGTGCGGATCGAGATCACCGACGAGGGTGTCGGCCCGATCGCCGACCTGCCGGGACCGGCCGTGGGCCACGGCCTGGTGGGCATGCGCGAGCGGGTCGCGCTCTACGACGGCGAGTTCCAGGCCGGCCCGGGCATCCGGGGCGGATTCCGGGTGGTCGCCCGGCTGCCGCTGGGGGCGGGCGGATGAACATCCGGGTGTTGGTCGCCGACGACCAGGCGCTGGTCCGGGCGGGCTTTCGGGTCCTGGTCGAGTCCGACCCCGAACTGACCGTGGTGGGCGAGGCCGCGAACGGGGCGCAGGCCGTCGAGTTGATCCGGCGCGAACGACCGGACGTGGTCCTGATGGACATTCAGATGCCGGAGGTGGACGGCATCGAGGCGACCCGGCAGGTACTCGCCGAGGGCCCGCAACCGCCGACCACCCGGGTGCTGGTGCTGACCACGTTCGACCTGGACGAGTACGTGTTTGCCGCACTGCGCGCGGGGGCCAGCGGTTTCCTGCTCAAGGACACCCCGCCCGCCGACCTGCTCGCCGCGATCCGGGTGGTCGCGGCCGGGGACGGTCTGCTCTCGCCCGGCGTCACCCGGCGCCTGATCGAGGAGTTCGCGCAGCGCCCGCTCGCCGCGGTGCGTGCTCCGGCGCTGCTCGGCGGCATCACCGATCGGGAGCGCGAGGTGTTGCACGAGGTGGCGCGTGGCCGGTCCAATGCCGAGATCGCCGAGCGGCTGCACCTGTCGTTGTCCACGACCAAGACCCACGTCAGCCGGCTGCTGCTGAAGCTCGACGCGCGTGATCGGGCCCAGTTGGTGATCGCCGCCTATGAAGGCGGGTTGATGAGTTGAACGCACCGGCGGTCGAGGAGCGAGCCCGTCCGTGGCCTCTCCCCGCCACTGTCGGAAGACGGTCCGGTTCGCGTGACAACGAAGCCGGGCCGTGGAGACAACCGACGCTGTATCGGCTCGGCGACGCGATGCGCGAGGCGCGGCCCCGGACTGAGACATCTACCCCCGTGGGACACCTCGGCTGTTCCCAACTTTCGCGCCTGGCTGCTGCGCCCGACCGACGGACCGGTCCAGGTGATCTCGCGCAGAGGCACCCGCCCGACGGACGGATTCGTCGACATCGCCGCCGCGGGCGAGCGCGATCTGCCGGAAGGGGTGTTGCTGGACGGCGAGTTGGTGGTGTGGCACGACGGCAAGCTCGCGTTCGACCTGCTTCAGAAGCGCATGAACCGCACCCTCGCCGCAGCGGCGCGCGAGGCACCCACGAGCCCCGCGAACTTCGTGGCGTTCGGTCCGGCCGATTCGTAGGCGAGGCGCCGGAGGGTCTTCTCCCGTAGCGGCGCGTCAAGGCGGAAGACGGCATCGACCTGCGCGCGGGTCAGGGCCCGGGTGGTGTCGACCGGGATCTTCGGCCGGACCAGGCCGATGCTCGGGTCAGCGGTGACCCATCCGGCGTCCTGCCACCAAGCGATGCCCGAGCGCAGTGCGGACCGGTGCCGGGCGTAGGTCGCCGGAGCCGGGGTGGTGAACGCCGCCTGCCGCGCCGGCCGGTCCGTCCAGCAACGCGATCGATGCGGCGGCCGCTGAGTCCGGCGTGGCGCCGAGCGCGGTGAAGGTCTCGCGGTACTTCTTCGCGGTGCCCATCGACCGCGCGCCGGGGCCGGCGGTGTGCGCGGCGAGGAACGCTGCGGCCGCGTGGTCGAAAGTCGGCGCGGTCGTCGTCGGCAACTGGTGGATCCGGGCCATCGCGGGCTCCCGGGTCGGTGTCGCAGGAAATGCGTACACGTCGAGGATGCCGGGCGGCACCGACGCAGCGACAGCGCGGCAGGTGAGCGTGGTGCGGCTCCGGAGACCGGGATACGTTGTCGCGGGGAATCCGGCATTCCCCGCGACAACTGCGCGGCCGCCCGGGTGGCGATGATGCGGTGGTTGGTGGACGAGCCCGGCCATGCTGACGGCTGACCGCCTTGGCCCGATGTCGGCGATACCGAGTTCGACGAGGATCGACGTGGCCAGGATGCCGGCTTCAGGACGGTGCCGATGGCCACGAGCGCTTGTGGAATTCGGGGACCCCGAGCCGGCCCAGGGCATCCGGGTCGGTGCAGTCAGCCGGTACGCCGTGGGTGGGTTGACCGGCGAGCGACTGCGCCTGCGGCTGTGCTCCGCCGCACAGATCGTCACGACCGGCCGTCGAACGATCCTGCGGCTCGCCCGCCACTGGCCGTGAACCCACGTGGTCACCGGCGCGGCCGGCCGCCTGGACACACTCCCGAACCCCCGGCTGACCAGCGGCCTTCGAGCACTGCACCACGCGCCCGGGCCGTGGGAGCCGGCGCCCACCCGACGCGACAGCCGGGCCGCCGGCACACCCAAGCACCGGACATCCACACACCCCAGGACACCCACGACCCGCCGGCAAGCTGACGGGCCGTCACGAAACGTCGAGGTTAGGTGATGGGGAAGTCGAAATACGTGTCCGGATACGGTTCGTCCTTCAGGGTGTAGTGCCACCACTCGCGGTCGTAGGAGCTGAAACCGCAGGCCTCCATGATCGCGGAAAGGTGCAGGCGGTTCCTCGCTTCGACCGGTGTGATCCCTGGTGCTCCGTGATGGGAGATCGAGTCCATCAGGTCGTGGTCGCCGCCCATGGGGGCGAGTTCACCGGTGTCCAGGTGGAAGAGCGTGAGGTCGACGGTGGCGCCCCGGCTGTGGCCCGACTTGGCGGCCACGTATCCATGGTCGAACATCTCGGTTCGGTCGATGTTCGGATAATGCCGGGGCTTCGTCCGGCCGTCCTCCGGCTGCTGTGACCAGCGCAGAAAGCAGTCCACGGCGTGTTGCGGGCGGTAGCCGTCCCAGAGGAGCAGGCCGAAGCCGAGGGTCTCGGCCTCTTTTCGTGCTCGGTTCAGGGCCGCGCACAACGCCCTTGTCCCGACGATGCGATTGGCCAGGTAGCCGTCCACCGGCTTGCCGGTGAAGTTGTCCCAGGTGGCGTACTTGGCGTCCCAGCGTATTCCGGGGACGAACTCGTCCGCGAAGACGAAGTCATGGTTCATCGGACTGTTCCCGTCAGGGCCTGCGACACCATCCGGTCGAGCACTTCGGCGAGCGGCAGCCCGGCCGCCGCCATCATGCGCGGGTAGCGGCTGTAGGAGGTCAGGCCGGGCAGCGTGTTGACCTCGTTGAGGATCACTTTTCCGTCGCCCGCGAGGAACATGTCCACCCGTGCCGGCCCCCGGCAGCCCATGGCGCGGTATACGGCCTTTGCGGTGTCCTGGACACGTGCTCGCGACGCCGCCGAGATGTCGGCGGGAACGACGGGTGTCGAGTTCTCGGAGCCGCTTTCCGGCTCGTCCTCCTGGTGGATGCGGAAGAAGCCGTGGGACAGCGCGATGCGGTCGACCTCGCCGGCGATCACGTCCAGGCCGTTCCCCAGGATGGCGCATCCGACCTCGCTGCCGACGACGGCCTGTTCGATCAGCACCTTCGTGTCGTACTGCCTCGCGGATTCCACCGCGCACTGCAGTTCCGACGTCCGGGACACCTTGCTGACGCCGAAGGACGACCCGGAACGGGCCGGCTTCACGAAGACGGGATAGGTGAGCCGGTCGGGGTCGATGTTCTCGTCCGCCGCGACGATCCGGAAGTCCGGGGTGGCGATTCCGGCGCTCCGGGCGACGACGTAGGCGAGGGACTTGTCCATGCACACGGCGGAACTCTGTACGTCGCAGCCCGCGTAGGGGATGCCGGAGAGCTCCAGCAGGCCCTGTATCGCACCGTCCTCGCCCAGCTTGCCGTGCAGCACGGGCAACACGACGTCCAGGCCGATGGTTTCGTATCGCCCCCGGTCCAGCACGAGCAGGCCGCGCACGCCGCTGTCCGGCGCCAGCACGGCCGGACGGGCGCCACCGTTCTCCCAGCCCGGGCCGGGACGGTCGCAGAGCAGCCAGGCGCCGCTCTTCGTGATTCCGATGTAGAACGGCTCGTACTTTTCGGTGTCGAGGCTTCCGGCGACCTCCTGTGCGGATTTGACGGAGATGAAGTGCTCTTCGGAACGGCCCCCGAAGATGATGCCGACCCTGGGCCTAGCCATGCTGGTTCCCGCTCTCGTGTTTCAGGCAGTTGGCCATGGAGTTTTCGACGGTGTCGCGCAGGGCGCGGTCCGTGTAGTAGGCGGTGTGCGGACTGACCAGCACATTCGGAAGTTTTTGCAGTCGCAGCAAGAGATCGCTGCGCAGGGGTTTGTCGCTGCAGTCGGCGTAGAAGATTCCCTCCTCGCCTTCGAGGACGTCCAACGCGGCACCACCCAATCTGCCGCTTTCCAAGGCCGCCACGAGGGCCTCGGTGTCCAGCAGTGCGCCGCGTCCGGTATTGACGATGAAGGCACCGTGCCTCATGTGCCGGATGCGTCGGCGGTCGAGGAGGTGGTGGGTTTCCGCGGTGAGCGGCGTGTGGAGCGTCACCATGTCGCTCCGGCGCAGCAATTCATCGAGGGGGACGTAGTCGGCGGTGGTCTTGGGGCCGGTGTCGTGGGCCAGTATTCGGCAGCCGAAGCCCCGCAGCCTGTCGATGACCGCCGCACCGATGCGTCCGGTTCCGACCACACCCACGGTCAGGTCCCGCAGTTCCTTCCCGCGCACGTCGTGCAGCCGGTAGTCGTGCACGTCCGCGCGGCGAATGACGGATTTCGCGTGGCGTACCGCCATGAGCATGAGCATGAGCGTGTAGTCGGCCACGCTGTCGGGCGAGTAGGTGACATTCTCCACGGAAATGCCGATACTCTCCGCGTACGGCACATCGATGTGGTTGTAGCCGATGCTTCTGGTGGAGACGTACGTGACGCCGGCTCGGCGGAGCTCGAGCAATGTGGAGTTTGCGATCCGGGTCTTGTGTCCGATGCTGATGCATCGGTTTCCGAGTGCCAGGTCGATATTGGCGTCGGATACCGGGGCCTCGGCAATGGTCGGCAGGACACCGAAGGGAGGCGCCAGCTCCCGGAACAATGCGGCCTCGTCGGGCCCGCATCCATATATGGTGATCCCCGTTGTCGCGGCGACCGAGGAGGAAAGCGGCGCCGGCGATCGGGTGCGGCGGGCGCCTGTTCGCGCTGGTTCGCTGTACGTCATGCGTCCCAGTGAAAGCGGCGCGGCGTTGCGCGAGCGTATGCGGTTTTCGATATGCCGACAATAAGCTACTTCTCGATAGCATTTCGTCGGTGTATGGAAATCCGCATACGCTCGCGCAACGCCGCGCCGCTTTCACTGGAGGCATGACCTACCGCGAAGCAACCTCATGATCCCGCTCGGCCTCGACGAGATCGCCGCGATCGTCGGCGGGACGGTCAAGGGCGACTCCTGCGTCACGGTGACCGCGCCGGCCGTACTCGACGGTCGGCAGGCCGAGCCGGGCGGCCTCTTCGTCGCCGTCGCCGGCGAGCGGGTCGACGGCCACGACTACGCCGCCCAGGCCGGCCGGGCCGGTGCAGTGGCCGTGCTCGGCTCCCGGCCCACCGCGCTCCCCACCGTCGTCGTCGAGGACGCCCAGGCCGCGCTGCAAGCCCTCGCCACTCACGTCGTGGCCCGGCTGCGCGACCGGCTGACCGTCGTCGGGCTGACCGGTTCCCAGGGCAAGACCGGCACCAAGGACCTGCTGGCGGCGGTGCTTTCGGGTGCCGCACCAACGGTCGCCACATTCGGCTCGCTCAACAACGAGCTCGGTGTGCCGCTCACCATGCTGCGCGCCGACGCGGCCACCCGCTTCCTCGTCCTCGAGATGGGAGCCCGCCACATCGACGACATCGCCGACCTCACCGCGTTGGCCGCGCCCGACGTCGCCGTCGTCCTCAACGTCGGCCAGGCCCACCTCGGCGAGTTCGGGTCGCGCGCGGCCATCGCCAAAGCCAAGGGCGAGCTGGTGCAGGGGCTGGCGGCCGGCGGCACCGCCGTACTCAACGCCGACGACCCCCGGGTGGCCGCCATGCGCGCGCTCACCGACGGCCCGGTGCTGACCTTCGGCCGGGCGGCGCACGCCGACGTACGAGTGCTCGATGTCGCGCTGGACCGGCTCGGCCGGCCGTCCTGCACGCTGCGGACCGCCGACGCCTCGGCTCCCCTGGCACTGCCGTTCGTCGGCGCCCACCAGGCGTTCAACGCGTCGGCCGCCGTGGCGGCGGGGCTGGCGCTCGGCGTACCGCTCGACGTGGCGACGGCCGCGGCGGCCTCCGCCTCGCTGTCGAAGTGGCGTATGGAGCTGCGCGGCCTCGCGTGCGGCGCGACGCTGCTCAACGACTCCTACAACGCCAACCCCGAGTCGACCCGCGCGGCCCTGGACGCGCTGGCCACGATCGAGGGCGGGCGCCGCATCGCCGTCCTCGGCGAAATGCTGGAGCTCGGTGCCGCCGGCGGGGCCGAGCACCGCGCCATCGGGGAGTACGCCGCCTCCCGGGCCGACGTGGTCGCCGCGGTCGGCGAGGCCGCCCGGCCGATCGCCGACGGCGCGGGCGAGCGGGCGGTGGCACTGACCGACAACGCCGCGGCCGTGGACTGGCTGCGCGGCCGCCTCGCCGCCGACGACGTGGTGCTGGTCAAGGCCTCGCGCGGGGCACGCCTCGACGAGGTCGCCGCGGCGTTGGCGTAGCCGGTTGCTCGGTGGGTCGGCGCCCGGCCGGGGCGCGGGCCGGGCGATCCGTGTACCCGATCCGCCCTCATCGCCCCCGCCGCCGCATGTACAGGTCGAAGGCCCGGTAGACCATCGGCCGCAGCGGCAGGTCCCACTCGCCGGCGTACCTGACCGCCTGACCGCCGGTGCCGACCTTGAACCGGATCAGTCCGACGTGTGGGTCGTCGGAATCGAGGGTGGGGGTGATGCCGCGCAGGTCGTAGACGTCGCAGCCGGCCGCCAGCGCGTCGCGGATCATCGCCCACTGGCAGGCGTTGGAGCCGCGTACCTCGCGCTTGCGGGTGGAGGAGGCGCCGTAGGAGTACCACGCGTGGGCGCCGACGCGGACGAGGATGGTCGCGGCGACCAGGTCGCCCTGGTGGTGGGCCAGGTAGAGCCTGATCCGCTCGGGGTCCTCGGCGCTCATCGCCGCGAACATGGTCTCGAAGTAGCGCAGCGGCCGGGGTCTGAAGCGGTCGCGTTCGGCGGTGTGGACGTAGAGGTCGTGGAACGCCTTCAGGTCCGCAGCGACGCGGCCCGCACCTGCCTGTCCGTCTTCCGCCGAGGCACCTGTCGGTCCCCCGGCGACCGTGACCTCGACGCCTTCCTTGGCGGCCTTCTTGATGTTGCGGCGCCAGAGCTGGTTCATGCCCCCGAGCAGGTCGTCCTCGGTCCTGCCTGCCAGCGGGATCTCGTACTTGAACTGCGGATGCCCGACCCCGAAGCCGTTCTCGGGGCTCTGCGGCAGCCAGCCGGCGTCCCTGAGGCCGGCGGCCACGCGGGCGCCGACCGGATGGGCCTGCCAGGTGGGCATGTCGGTGAGCCGCTTGCTGCCCGGGTCGGCGATGCCCTCCTTGACCTGGGCGGCACTCCAGGCATCCGTGCGCACGGGCGGTCCGAGCCGGATCGCGAACGCGCCGTGCGCCTTGAGGTGGGCCGCCAACGGGTCGAGCCACGCGCCGATGTCGCCGGTCCAGTCGATGGCCGGGCCTTCGGGCAGGTAGGCCAGCGTGTAGCGCTCCAGCCGCGGCACCGGGCGGTGCAGCACGAGCCCGGCGCCGACCAGCCGCCGCCCGTCGTACCAGCCGAGGGACTCGCTGCGCCATTCGGTCTTGACCTGGCCCCACGCCGGGGTCTGCAGGAAGCTGACCGACCGCTGGGTCCGGACGAACGCCAAGTGCTCGGCGTCGCTGATCGGCCGGATGCTCGGACGCATACCCGCCGGTCGTGCCGGTTCGCTGTGGTTCATCCGCCCAGTCGACTCGCTGCGGTGTTGTCGGCGCGTATCCGGTTTTCGATACGCCGACGATACGCGTCGCCTCGTAGCCTCGGAGCGTGCGTGTGTTGATCGTCGAGGACGAACCCCTGATGGCGGAGGCGATCCGCGATGGTCTGCGCCTGGAGGCGATCGCCGGCGATATCGCGGGGGACGGGGACACCGCCCTGGAGCTGCTGAGCGTCAACGCGTACGACATCGCCGTCCTCGACCGGGACATCCCCGGCCCCGACGGCGACGAGATCACCCGGCGCATCGTCGCCTCCGGCAGCGGCATGCCGATCCTCATGCTTACCGCCGCCGACCGGCTGGACGACAAGACCACCGGGTTCGAACTCGGCGCCGACGACTACCTCACGAAGCCGTTCGAACTCCGGGAACTCGTGCTCAGGCTCAGGGCACTCGACCGCAGGCGGGCGTACAGCAGGCCGCCGGTGCGCGAGATCGCGGGCCTGCGGCTGGACGCGTTCCGCCGCCAGGTCTACCGCGACGGCCGCTACGTCGCGCTCACCCGGAAGCAGTTCGCCGTACTCGAAGTGCTCGTCGCCGCCGAAGGCGGTGTGGTCAGCGCCGAAGAGCTCCTGGAGCGGGCCTGGGACAGCAACGCCGACCCCTTCACCAACGCCGTCCGCATCACCATCTCCGCGTTGCGCAAACGTCTCGGCGAACCGTGGCTGATCGCCACGGTGCCCGGTGTCGGCTACCGAATCGACACCGGCACGGACACCCTGGACACCCCCGGACCCGGCGGCACTCATGCATAGACGAGCGGGGCTCAGCGCCCGGCTGAAGCTCACCTTCAGCTACGCCGGATTCGTCCTCGTCGCCGGCACCCTCATGCTGGCCGTGTTCTGGGTGTTCGTACTGCGCTGGGTGCCGACCCGCACCCACCCGGACGAGTACAAGCAGGAGCACGACTCGGTGATCATCGTCACCGGGCCCGGCCGCTCCGAACTCATGCGCGGCTTCACCCCTGCCGCCGTCGCGGCGCTGGCCTTCCTCCTCGTGTTCGGCCTCGTGGGGGGATGGATCCTCGCCGGACGCATGCTCGCACCGCTCACCCGGATCGCGGACGCGGCGCGGATGGCCTCGCACGGATCACTGACCCACCGGATCCGTCTGGCGGGCCCCAACGACGAGTTCCGCGAACTCGCCGACGTTTTCGACACGATGCTCGCGCAGCTCGAAGCACACGTCGCCGAACAACAGAGATTCGCGGCCAACGCCTCCCACGAACTGCGCACCCCGCTGGCGATCGCGCAGACACTTCTCGACGTCGCCCGCAACGATCCGGACCACGATGCCGCCGAACTCATCGAACGTCTCCACTCCGTCAACACCCGGGCGATCGACCTCACCGAGGCGCTGCTCCTGCTCAGCCGCGCCGGCCGGCGGTCCTTCACCCTCGAATCCGGCGACCTGTCCCTGATGGCGGAGGAGACCGTCGAAACTCTCCTCCCCCTGGCCGAGAAGCACGACGTCACCCTCGAGACCTCCGGCGACGTCACCCCTGCCCTCGGCTCACCCGCGCTCCTGCTGCAACTGACCACGAACCTCGTGCACAACGCGATCGTCCACAATCTGCCCGACCACGGCACCGTGTGGGTGCATACGAGCCTTCGCCCCGACGCCGCGGTCCTCGCCGTCGAGAACACCGGCGGGATGGTCACCCCGGAACTGGCCTCGACACTCACCGAACCGTTCCAGCGCGGCACCGAGCGCCTCCACGCCGACCACGCGGGCGTCGGCCTCGGCCTGACCATCGTCAAGACCATCACGCGCGCACACAACGGAACCCTCACGCTCACCCCGCGCCCCACTGGCGGGCTCCGCATCACCGTGGAACTCCCACCGGCCGTGCCCGCCGCCGAGGTCGTCCGCCTCTGAGCCCGAGCGGCGCCGAAGCCGTTCTTCGCTATCGCCATGGGCGACTGAATCGTTCGGTGGGTCCGCGGGCGGCGCGCCGCGGAACGATCCGGCCGTCCACGATCCAGCCGGGAGTGCCGGATCCCGGGCCGACGCCGGCCGCCTCGCCGCCTCCGAGCCCGCGGTCGGCGCGGTGGCGATGGCCCGCTACCGGATACTTGCGCCGTACCTGGACGGGCGGATGTCGCCGGCGGCGGCCGCGGCCGCCGCCGGGGAGCGCCGACGGCCCGGCGGGCATGGCCCGTTCGGGGAGCCGGGGCGCCGGGGGCCCTCCGCGCGGATGCCGTGCCCGGCGACGGCGTCCCGAGGCCGAGTCGCATGCCCCGACGGGTACGGCGTGCGGAAGGTCTCGGGGGAACGCCCGTGGGACGACGTCGACATCGGATTTCCCTCCGCGTTCGACGCCCGGCCGACGACATGTACCGTTTCGGTCCACCCGCGCACCGCCCTCTCCCTCGTGGCGCTCCGCGCCGAGGCGCCCGCTTGTGCGGGTGGGGAGGCGGTCGAACACGCGCTGCCGCGGCGGGCATTCGGCCGGCGGGTCTCGATCACGTCGAACGAGCGTCCCATCCGAACCCGGCTGAGCCGTGTCCGGATGGGCGGGTGGGGCGGTCAGGGGCAGATGGCGAGGACGACGGAGACCACGGTGCAAGTGGCGGTGGCGCTGTCGTTGGCGGAGTTGGGGTCGGCAGGCGCGGACGCGGTGCGCGTGCCGGTGACGGAGACGTGTCCCAACGACAGCAGGTGCAGCGGGACGCGGAACGACTTGGCGGAGTTGGAACCGTTGGCGATGGCGCCGTAGGAACAGGTCACGGTGTCGGTGGTCGTGGTGCATCCGGGCGAAAGGTCGGTGGCGGTCGCGCCGGTGGGCAGCGTGGCGGTGAGGGTGGCCGAGGTGACGGCGTCGGGTCCGGTGTTGTGCGCGGTCAGCGTGTAGGTCAGGTACGGCACCAGGATGCCCAGGTGTGGCTGCGCGGTGACGTCGACGTCGATGTCGGCCTTGGGGTTGGGGAAGGTGAAGACGACGAGGCCGTTGCCGGCGTTGACGCCGTCGGTGACCGAGGAAGGTGAACCGGGAACGGTTCCGGACACCAGGCTGGAGCCGCCGCCCCCGCTGCCGCCGGCACCACCGGTCTGCCCCCCTCCGGGGACGACGTTCACGCCGCCGCCACCACCGGCACCGCCGGAGCCGTAGCCCGCGCCGCCCTGGCCGCCGTAGCCGGCGCCGTCGTAGATGTTGGGGCTGGGGAACCCTCCGGCCGCGTTCGGCCACGCGCCCGGGTTGCCCGCGCTGGGTCCGGGGGTTTGTCCGGCGCCCGCTCCCGTGCCGCCGGCGCCGCCCGCGGTCGCGCTCCCGGCGCCGCCGCCTCCCCCTCCCCCTCCGACGGAGTCGCCGGCACCGGCGGACCCGGCGGCACCGCTGTCGCCGCCGGGCGTGCCCGGGAAGGCGGGGGTCGCGACACCGGGCCCGCCCGCGCCGCCGCCGGAACCGGCGGTCAGCAGACGGGTGCCGCCGGAGTCGGTGACCGCGACAAGGCCACCGCCGAGACCGGAGGAACCGCGGTAGCCGCTCAGGCGTCCCCCGCGGGAGCCGACGACGACGTTGAGTGTGGTGCCCGCGGTCACGGCCAGGGTCGCCTCGACATGGGCGCCCTTGCCGCCGGGTACTCCGTCGGCCGAGGCGCCGCCGCCCGCGCCGTCGAGGACGACCTGCCCGAAGGTGACGTCGGCCGGCACGGTCAGGCTGCCGGTGCCGCCGGCCGTGCAGGTGATCGTGGTGGTGGTCGCGGTCACCACGGGGACGGCGCACACTCCGGCGGCCGACGCCGGGGACGCCGCCAGAGCCACCAGGCCCCCGCACAACAGCGCACACGAGGAGACGACGGCGCCCAGGCGCCGCCGCGTTCGCGGTAGACGTAAGTGGGACGAAACGGTCGTGGACATGAGCTCGAGGCCCCTTCCGGCATATCGACACCGCTGCGGCCCGGAGTCCGAGTGGCCCCGCATCCCCCATCGGTGCGATCGCGCCCGCACGACGGCCCCGACGAGAGCGACGGCGCGCAACACCGCCCATCCGCCGTCGTGGGGCCCTCCGCCTCACGATGACACGCGAACCCAGTTGTTCGCGGCGGAACCGGCATACGAGGTGCGCACCGACGCGACCCCTCACACACGGAGGCAACCTGACACGGATCCGGGCCGGATACCGCGCCTCCGGCGCTCCCGTGGTGGCGTGATCGGTGACGAGGCCCCAACCACGCCCGACGGCGGCACCCGCCGGGGCAGAATCGCGAACGCTCCTGGCAAATCGGCGGGTTCCACAAGGAAGAGCAACCGCGGAGCGTACGGTGTGTCGCACAGTCGGGGCGCCTGCGGACGCGTCACCGGAGCCGCATGTCGCCGATCGTCAATCGCGACCTCGATCGGCCGATGTTCCTCCCTGTGCCCCGACACGACCGTGAAAGACCTCGCACCGACCGAGGGGGCGACCGGCGATGGCACGCTACACACCGATCAGGTGGACGCGATACAGCCCGGACCACCACCGCAAGAACACTGTCGCCCACCGGGAACGATGCAGCCTGCACGGCAGCGACTGCACCGAGCCACCCGTCGCGTCGATGATCGGAAGGGACCGCAGCGGCAAGGACGTCCGCTTGGCGCTCTGCGCCCGCGGACAGGACGAGTACGCACTGGCGGACATACCCACCGGCTGGTGAGCGGGAGCGTCGCGGATGCGGTGGACGCGGCAGCGGTGTTCGCCGCCGATGATGCCGACCGCGACCGGGGCGCCGCAGTCGAACGGATCGGCGGTCACCGGTTCAAGCGGGACACCGCCACCTCGGATCACCCGCAACCGGGACGTCACCGGCACACCTTCCTCGCACCCGACCCGTCAAGGCGGCACCCGGAGATTCCGAGCACCAGCGCGAAGACCAACGAAGACGGCGGGAGAGGGATGCGGGCCGGTTGCGGCGGCAACCCCTGAGAGCGAAGATCCGCCGAGCCGGCGGATCCTTCGGGACGTCGTCGCCGATCGTCCGCCGCAGCCTCGACCGCCGCATGCAGCGGTGTTGTTCGAGTCCTCGGACGCCTCGTTCCGAAACGACACGCTCTTCCCGGGCGACGCCCACAACGAGTTCCTCCGCCAGGCAAGGTCGGAACGGCCCGCGCAGGGCCACACGCCAGGCAATGACGCGGCCCCGAGGACGGGGAAGCCGTGACGTCCACACCACAAGGCATCATCGCCCCGAAACACCCGCCTCAGCCGTGCCGTCGAAATCGGCGAACATCCTTGGCCCTGATGATCGTCTGCTGCCGTCGAACCCATCGCCAAATGCTCCTCCTGGAAGTGGACGAAGCCATTACGCCGGAGAACGCGGTGGGCGTCCGGACCTGGGAGGACTACCTCGGAACTCCGATACCCGGGCGATATCGCGACTCAGGCATCGAAGTGGGTGGGTGCGAACACCGCGTCCGTGCCGTGCAGGCGCCCGAGTTTGACGATCATCCACACCGCCGCGGCCCAGGGCGCCGCGGCGGCCGGGACGGCGAGGAGGATGTCCGTGCTGCCGTCCGGGTGGCCGAGTACCAGGGGCAGCAGCAGCGCGCCGCCCGCGCCGAGGATCAGCATGGCCGGCAGGTGCACACGCGGATGGAAGATCCGCAGGCGGCCGATGTTCACGGTGGCGAAGCCGCCGGCGAGGACGAGCGTGAGAACGCCGGTGAACGCCCATATGAAGATCATCGGGAAGGTGGTGTCGAAGAACCCGTACGGGTCGTCGTGGACGCCGAGTTCCGGGTGATCGGCGGCATAGACCAGATGTGCGGCGCGACCAGGGGCGGGCGCATCGAGCGTGCGCACCCCCGACACGGTGACACTGCGCGGGCCGTCGGTGAACGGGACGGTGACGGTGACCGTGGCGGCGTACTGGTCCTGCTCGTTGATGCTCGTGCCGGTTCGGCGCGCCGTGCCGACGACGCTGTCGATGGGCAGGGTGTGGCGTCCGCCGCCGGCCTCGCGGACCTCGGCCACGCGGCGCCCGTACTCGCCGTCGGGTCCGATCACCTGGATCAGCGCGGCACCGCTGCCGAGGCCGACGACGACGGCGAGGCCGATGCGTACGGGCCAGGCGGAGCCGGGACGCGCCTGGCGGGAGGTGTCCGGCTTGTCGAGGTCCACACGCGCGATACCGCGCCGGTCGGACGCGGACAACGCGGCCCAGGCGACGGCGAACGCCGGCGCCGCGACGGCCGGATACAGCATTGCGCCCTTGGGCGGGACGAGGAAGAGCGGCAGATTGCCGACGACCACGGCCACCACCGCGCACAGGAGCGCCAGGCGCCCACATATTTGCTTCATAAGCGTCACGCGCAGAGGCTACGGGCAACGCGCTCGAGCAGGTCCGCGTCCGCGCCGAGCAGCAGACACCCGCAGGGAAGGCCCGCACGGCATTGCCACCACACCCTCGGCCGTTCGGCGCGGATCGAAGGCCGGCCCTCGGCGCCGGGCGGCGGGGCCCGACGAGGTCGTCGTCGGGGGCCTACCGGGCCGGGCGGGGATCGCGGAGTTCCTCCGGCGTCTGCTCGGGCAGATCCGCGCCCGGATCGGTCCGCAGCAGCAGCCCCGGGGCGGGCTCGAACCGCTCGTTGGGCGGAGAAGCTCGGTGAAACCGCTCCGTGCGCTCGATGGCGATCTCCACGAGCCTGCCGTCCCGGAGCATCCACAACCCGAAACAGTCGTCGTCCTGGTCGCGGAGCAGCACCCGCACCGTTCCCGGATACGGCCACGGCAGCGACTCCAGATGCCTGAGCAGGCCGTGGCGGGCCCGGGCCTTGTCGAACTCCAGGGCCCACCCGAAGTCGAAGCCCCACCGACCCGAGATCGGCCCGACATGGCCCCGCCAGGTGCGTTCCGTGTCCTGCCGGGTCAGCGGCTCCATGACCTCGTCCGCATGACGGGCCGGCACGATGACCTCGGCGTCTCTACTCATGCAGGAGTACCACCGCGTCCGCCCGACCCGCCGCGATGCGTACGAACACAGCGAGGTGGTCCTCGACGGCGGCGGCACGGGAAGGCGGCCATGACACTGTGTCCTGTCGCGTGATGGCTTCGGTCGTCACGAACCGTTCCCCCTCCGCTCCCGGTTGCGTCATCATGAGGTTTCGGACTGTGACGACCCGAGAAGGGGCGACCACCATCATGGGCGAGCACAACAAACCGGCCCCCGACCCGTCCAAGGGCAACCCCCCGCCAGGCAACAAGGACGGGCAGCCCACCCCGGAGCCGACCCCGGACGGCCGCCACAAGAAGGACCCGAAGTAGATGGCCGGCGTCCTCGAAGTTCGTCGCCGTGCCCTGGACGAGGCGATGCGGGCGCGTCACGCTTGGCCCGAGGACGCCCCCTGGGTTCGCGACGCGTTCGACGCGCTGCCCCGCCACGCGTTCGCACCGGACCGGCTCTGGGACTGGAACGAAACCGCTTATGTACCCGTCGACCGCACCGCCGACCCCGACCGATGGGCCGAACTCGTCTACGCCGGGCCCGACGACGCGGCCGTCACCGAGATCACCGACGGCATCCCGTCGTCGTCGCTGTCGGCGCCTGCGGTCGTGGCGACCATGCTCGACTCCCTCGACGTCGAACCCGGCCACCGCGTGCTTGAGTTGGGCACGGGGACCGGCTGGAACGCGGCACTGCTCGCACACCGCGTCGGCGGCTCCGGGCGGGTGACCGGTGTGGAGGCTGCGGCGGGACTCGCGGACGCGGCGGACGGGAGGCTGCGGCGTTCCGGGGTTCGCGTCGACGTCTCGGTCGGCGACGGCAACCTCGGGCGGCCCGAAACGGCCCCCTACGACAGGGTGATCGCCACCTACGCCGTCGACCACGTCCCCTGGGCCTGGATCGAACAGACCGTCCCCGGCGGCGACCTGGTCTTCCCCCTCGGCCGCATGGGGCACTTCGCCGTCACCGTCGCCGACGACCATCGCAGCGCCCGAGGCTGGATGCACGGCCTCGCGCAATTCATGCACGCACGCGGCACCCCCGCCCCCGCCGCCACCGTCCGCTCCTGGACCCAGGTCCGCGCCGGCCGGGCCCCCGACGACAAACGCGCCGTCCACCGCGACATCACCCCCCTGCACACCGACCCGAACCTCCTGTGGGCGCTGCGCATGGCGCTGCCCGACGTGCTCTACACCGCCGACACCGACGACGACGGCGTCAACGCCTGGATCCACGACGGCACCTCCTCCTGGGCCGTCGTCACCACCGAGCCCGACGGCGGCGCCCGCACCGAACAAGGCGGTCCCCTGCGCCTGCTCGACGCGCTCGAGACCGCCTGGGACGCATGGATCGCGCACGGGCAGGTAAGCCGCTGGGACCACGGCATCACCATCGGCCGGGACGAGCAGTACGTGTGGGAGGGCGACCCCGACACCGGCCGCCGCTTCCACCTCCCCACCTCGGCCTGACAAAGACCGCCGCACGACACGCCCGCGCCGGGACGGGACGGGACCATCCGGTAGCGCTACGGCCCGGGAGGATCCGGATCACGCGTGGTCGTGTCGGCGTACGGCTTTAGCGCCCGTCGAAGTGGGCGAACGCCCGAACAGATGGAAGCCTGTGCCGTCGGCGGTGGTGAGTCGCACGAGTGGACCGCCGGTTTCGTTCGTTGGGTCGCCCTGTCCGGTTGTGGGGGTCGGCGCGAGGACGATGTCGGGGTGGTAGGAGGCGACTTGTCCCACGGCCAGGACGCGTCCGGCCACGTCGATGTCGTAGGGGCCCGCGGAGAGAAGCTTGCTGCTTCTCCGCGAAGGAGGGCGCGTACGGTCGGGTCGGTGTCGTCGAGTAGTCGGGCGGAGCGGAGGTTGCGTGTGGGGTGGACGACGCAGTGTCCGTCGAGGAGGAGGCGGACGACCCGTAGGTCGACGCGTTCGCGTCTGGTCAGGGTGGGCGGATGGCGAAGCGAGTGTTGCAGTGCCGTTGGACCGTGTCGAGGCCGCCTTCGGCAAGCATGTGCGGCACCGGGCCGCGGTCGTCCGGCCACGTCGTCGTGCCGTGTCCGACGTGGGAGAGCACCCAGTCCGTTCCGGCGACCGCCGCGTACCACGCCGTCGCTCGCATCGCGGCCGATGCGCGCACCGGCGACGGCCGGCACGGGGGCGCCGAACACGGGAGCCGGGCATACGCGGGAGGCGCTGCTGCGGGCCTACCGCCGGTCGGTGCCGCACAGGGGGCGACGATCGCGCGAGGGAGCGCCACTCGCGGTCACTGAGCCGGTACGAGTTCTCCCCCGGTTCCTGCGCCCGCTGTCGAAGATGCCGCAGCCGACGAGAGATCCCGCACAGAGACCCGGTTCGCTTCGTTGTGGATGTCGAGTACCGATTTCGCGATCTGCTCGCGCTCCGCGTCGAGTTCCCGTTCGTTTACGGCTCGGAAATCGAAATCCTCGGCGCTCTTCCGCACGTGTTCTGCGCGTGGCGGGCCTGGTGGGCCGGTGGACGTCAGGGGCGGTCTTCACCAGGCCGCGGGCGGGCATCCATGGACCGGAGGCTGTTGGTTGTGCGCTCCGCGTCGAGTAGTTCGGTGAGACGGCCAACCGCGAAAGCGACAAGCTCCCGCACCGGGATCAGTCGGCATGGAGCGTCGCCGACCAGGACTTCGTCGATGCCGGCCTGCTCCTCGAACTCGCGGCCGATCGTCGGGAAGTACCTGCCGTTGTCGTTGCCGACGTCGAGCGTCTCGACCCACACCCGCTCGCCTTCGAGGTCCCGGGGGAAGCGGCGGACCTTCAGGCGCGGACGGGGCGTGAGTGTTTCGGCGTGGTGCAGGAAGGTGTTGCGGTCGTGGCCGACGCCCACGAGGAGGACGTGGCCCCCGAGGTCGTGCAGACGCCCGAACGGCGACGCGCGGCCGACCGCGAACCCGAGCGTCTGGCGGCGAACGACGTCGACTGCCCGAACACCGATGGCGGTGACGGACGCCTGCGGATGCGAGCTGCGCACGCTCCCGGGCAAGGAGCGCAAGAGTTCGGGGACGGCGCCCATCCCGGTGGACGGCAAGTCGGGATGAAACACGGGCACGGCCGCGCGCCTTTCGATCACTGCGGCGTCGGGGATACCGACGTGATCAGGGTCGGGATCGGCGACCTGCCACGTGAAGGTGGGGGCAAGGAGCGTTCCGGCCGGTCCGAGTGCGGCGCGCAGGCTGTCGACCACGGTGGCTGCGCCGCCGTCGACACGGCCGATGCTGGACAAGGACGAGTGAACGATTACGGACATGCCGTCCCGGACGCCGACCTTGCGCCATCCCTCCATCAGGTCGGTGTAGGTCAGCTCGCCGGTTTGCGGCTCGGTGATTCGCATGCTTGAGGTTCTCCGTATTCGGGGTGGTGGGGGCGTCACTCTGTCCGTGCGCCAGGGCGGCACGGAGGAGCGCGAGGATCTCCGCCCGGGCGGCCTCGGCGTGCGGTGCCACGCCGGGCAGGGTGAGGAACGCGTGTTTCGCCGGCCGGCGACCGGGCACCGAGTCGGCAGGCGCGAGGCGGTAGTCGGCCCGGGCGGCGCCCCTAGGGCCTGGAGGGTGGGCACGCCTCGCGCTCGACGCGTAATCACGCGGCCGTGGACATGACGGAAACGTGACCCGTGACGTGATGTCGGATCAGCCGCGGCGTGATGGGACCATGCCTGCCTCGTAGGCGGCGATGGCCGCCTCGACCCGGTTGCGAGCGCCCAGTTTCGCGAGTACCGCGCTCACGTGTGCCTTCACCGTGCCCTCGACCAGGTGCAGTCGGCGCGCGATCTCCGCGTTGGAGAGGCCGGTCCCGAGTCCGGCCAGGACCTCGCGCTCCCGATCCGTGAGCCGTTCCAGAGAGCGGTGGGGATGTGCCGCGCGGTGCGCACGCATGCCGGCGACGACCCGGCCCGCGACCCGCGGGGACAGGTAGGCCCCGCCGGCTCCCACCGCACGTACCCCGTTGAGCAGTTCCCTCGGGTCGTCCGCCTTCAACAGGAAGCCGTCGGCGCCCTCCTCCAAGGCGCGGGTGATGTACTCGTCCTGACCGAAGGTCGTCAGCATGACGACACCGGCCGCCGTCCGATCCCGGTGCAGCAGCGCAGCCGCCGTGAGCCCGTCCAGGCCGGGCATTTGGATGTCCAACAGGACCACATCGGGCCGGTGTCGGCGGGCGAGCGCGATGGCCTCGTGCCCGTCACCCGCCTCGGCGACCACGTCGATGTCCAAGGCCCTGGCCAGGATGGCCCGCACTCCCGCCCGGACCATCGCCTCGTCGTCGGCCACCAGGACTCGGACCGGTCGATCGCCGGGTGTCGTATCCGTCACCCGGCGAGCCTACGGGCGGCGTGCTCCGGCGGCGGACCGGGAGACCTCGGATCCGCCCCGGGTCGGAGCTTACCCCCGACGAACGGCAGGGCATCCCTGCCGTTCGACCGATGGGCACCGACGCCGCGAACTCCTAGCGTCGCTTCGTACGGGAAACGAAGCGGCCGGCCCAGACCCACCGTGCGTCGGTGTGCGCCGCTGTCGACTTCCGCGAGCTCGTTTCCGCGGTCAGCGGCCGACAGCAAGGATCTCCGTGATCACCGTCCGAGGACTCACCAAACGCCACGGCGACATCCTCGCCGTGGACGACCTGACCTTCGATGTCCGAGCCGGCCGGGTGACCGGCTTCCTCGGCCCCAACGGGGCCGGCAAATCCACCACCATGCGGATGATCCTCGGCTTGGACCACCCCACGCGCGGCGAGGCCCTGATCGGCGGCCGGCCCTACACAAGCCTGCGGCGGCCGCTGTGCGAGGTCGGCGCGATGCTGGATGCGCGGGCCGTCCACCCGGCCCGTTCCGGCCGCACCCACCTTGTCGCCCAAGCCCGGGCCAACGGAATCCCGGCGCGGCGCGTGGACGAGGTGCTGGAGCGCGTGGGCCTGGCCAAGGCCGCCCGGCGGCCCGCCGGCACGTACTCGCTCGGCATGAACGGGCGGCTGGGGGTGGCGGGCGCACTGCTCGGCGACCCGTCCGTACTCGTCCTGGACGAGCCGGTCAACGGCCTCGACCCGGATGGCGTGCGGTGGATCCGCCGGCTGGTCCGTGAGCAGGCGGCCCAAGGACGCACCGTGTTCCTCTCCAGCCACCTGATGAGCGAGATGCAACTGACGGCCGACCATCTCGTCGTCATCGGACGTGGCCGGCTTCTGAGCGACGCCTCCATGGGGGAGTTTCTCGCCGCCGCTTCTTTGGCGTCGGCGCGCACGGTGGTGCCCGACCCCGAGGGCAGGGCGACGCTGATCCGTCGCCTGACGAGCATCGACGGGGTGAGCGTCGAGGTGTCCGCGTCCGGCGAACTCACCGTCGAGGGCCGCACCGCCGCGGAGATCGGCGACCTGGCCCACTACTGCCGAGTCCGGTTGCACCGGCTGAGCGACGTCGAAGTCTCGTTGGAGCAGGCGTACATGGACCTGACCGCACGCAGCGCCGAGTACACCGCGGGCAGCGCCGCGGACCCGACCGCCGCACTCGCGGCGCCGAACGAAGCGGGACGAGCATGACCATCCCGACGACACCCGTCAGGCGCGCGGACCCGCCACACGCCGTTCCTGAGGCCCCGGGCCGGGGCGCACCCGCAGGTTTCGCCGGGGCCGTCGCCGCCGAGTGGACCAAACTGTGGTCCCTCCGAGCCTCCTATCTCTGTCTTGTGGCGGGCCTTGCGATCACCGGTGTCTTCACCTACTACTACGCTTCGATCGCCCGCATCAACGAGCATCCGGTGCAGCCCGTCGGGAACGCGGCGGCCTCCTCCGCAGTCCTCGTGCAGTTCGCCGTCGTCGTCCTGGCCACGGTCGCGGTCACCTCCGAGTACGCGACGGGCAGCGTGCGGACTTCCCTCCTGTCGGTTCCTCGGCGGCATCGGGTCCACGCCGCGAAGGCCCTGGTGGCAGCCGTAGTGGCGTTCGTCGCCGGCACCACGTTCGCCGTCGTGGGCACGGCCGTGGCCTGGGTGGGGTTCGACGGACGGGCCTCCTTCGCGGCCGGCGCGAGCCTGCGTCAGGTCCTCGCGGTCGGTCTCTACGAGGCGTTGGTCGCTGTGCTGAGCATCGGGGTGGCGTTCGCCATGCGTCATCCGGCAGGTGCTCTCTCGATCCTCGCCACCCTCCTGTGGGCGCTGCCCGGCATCCTCCTGGGCCTGGGAGGCCCGACGCTCGCGGACCTCGACGACCGGCTACCGCAGGGTGCGGGGGGCCACTTCATGCGTCTGGAGGCCGACGCACCGTACGGGCCGGCAACGGCGGTCCTGATCGTGACGGCGTGGGCCGCGACCGCACACCTGATCGGCCTGTACGTGCTGCGTCGACGGGACGCCTGACCGGCGCGGGGGCGGCCCGCAGCCCTCGTCGGGCCCACTCCCGCGCCGGGCGTCCGGGGCCGTCCCACAGAATCGACCCGAAAGGTGAGGACATGAGCCGGAAGGACGATCGACGCACCATGCCCTACATACGGATGCCCCCGGTCAGACAGGTGTGCGGTGACGTGGCCCTGTCGAGCGTGCTCGCCGCTGCCACCGGCTACGGGTTCCGGGACGCGGGCGCCGCGGCCTCGCCGGTCGAGGACCTGTGTCTGCCGCTGGCCGTCCTGGTGGTGGCCGTCCCGCTGTCCCGCCGCCGGCCGGGAACCGCGGTCGTCCTGGTCAACGGACTGTGCGCGCTGGGCATGGCCGACCCCGCGACCCCTGCCAACGCCCACGTCCTGTCACTGGCCGCCCTGAGCTTTCTGCTGGGACTCCGGGTCGCCGCGGCCCGACGCCCGCTCCTGGTGCTGGCCGGCTGCCTCGCCGTCGTTCTCGCGACGTGCGCGGTGCTGCGGACGCCGGCCGTGTGGTGGTTCTACGCGTCGACCGTGCTGCCCGCCGCTCTCGTGTTGCCCTGGCTGGCCGGACGGCACTGGCGCGGGCGGCACGAACTGGTGAGGGAAGGCTGGCAGTTGGCCCGGAGCCTGGAGGAACACCAGCACCTGGTCGCGGAGCAGGCGCGGCTGACCGAACGCGCGGACATCGCGGCCGACATGCACGACTCTCTCGGGCACGTGCTGAGCCTGGTCGCCCTGCGCGCCGGCGCCCTGGAACTCTCTCCCGACCTCACCGACCGCGACCGCACCGACCTCGCCGAGCTGCGCGCGACGATCGCGGACGCCGTGGAGCAACTGCGCGAGACCGTCGCGGTCCTGCACGACCCGGCCGAAACGGGCCTGCCCGTCACCGACACCGTCGAGGACCTCCTCGGGCGGGCGGCCGCCTGCGGAGTGCCGGTGCGCTGGGAGCGGCACGGGGCGATGCCCATACTGTCCGCCCTGGTCCAAGGAGGTGTCTACCGGGCGGTGCAGGAGGCACTCACCAACGCGGTCAAGCACGCACCGGACGGCGAGATCCGGGTGCGGATCTCGCACGCGGCCGACCGTACCCGCGTAGACGTCGTGAACGCAGCTCCGCCGGCCGACCGGCCGGCGTTCGCGGCCGAAGGCCCGACGATCGGTGCCGGCGGCCGGGGCCTGACGGGGCTCAGGGAGCGGGTGACGGTACTCGGCGGCTCCTTGTGGACCGGCCCCCACCAGGGCGGATTCCGCGTCACCGCCGTCTTCCCGCACCAGGTCGCGGCTTGCCCGGGAACGCCGACGCCGCACCCGAAGACGGCGCCCGCACCTCGCGGGCCGCACGCAGGATCCGCGCGGCCGGATACGAACACCGTCGTACCGGAGTCCGTCAGACGGCTCGCCTCCGTACGAAATGCCGCCCGCCGCCGCTCCGTCGCCGCCTTCGCGGCTCCCGTCGTCGCAGCCGCCTTCTTCGTACCCTCAGCCGTCTACCTGGCCTGGCAGTTGACAACCAGCGTGCTGCCGCCGTCCCGGTTCGACGAGCTGACCATCGGCCGGCCCCGCGCCGAACTCGCTTCCTTGTTGCCGGACCACGCCTACCCGTACCCGCCCGACCATGCCCGTTTCGCACCTCGACCGCCCGGTGTCCGTTGCGAGTTCTACCGATCCGGCCGCGACCTGTTGACCGAGGTCGACCTCTACCGGCTGTGCTGGTCCGGCAACACGCTGACGACGAAGGACACCGTTTCCGCGAGCCGGCCGACAACCCCGTGACCACCATCCGTACCGTCGAGGAAGAGCTGAACCGAAACGACCCGGGACCGACGAAGAGCCTTTGCCGACCGACAGGTCGAGCTGCGTCGACTGAGAGGACGAGAACCACGTGGATGTGTATGAAGCGGTGGACGGCCGCCGGGCCGTGCGGGCGTTCAGCGACGAGCCGGTACCCCGGGAGGTTCTCGAACGAGTGCTGACCGCGGCAACGCGGGCTCCGTCGAGCGGGAACCTCCAGCCGTGGCATGCCTATGTCGTGGCGGGCGAGCCCCTGGCCGAACTGAAGAGGCGCGCGACGGCCAGGGCCCTGGCGGGCGACCCGGGCGACGAACGGGAGTATCCGATGTACCCGGCCGAACTGACCTCGCCGTATACGGACCGCTTCGCCGCCGCGGCCGCCCAGCGCTACGAAGCGTTGGGTATCGAGCGCGACGACCCCGAAAGGCCCATGAAGATCGCCGCCTTGAACTCGCGGGCCTTCGGGGCGCCGGTCGTGCTGTTCTGCTACCTCGACGAGACGATGGGTCCCGGGCAGTGGGCGGACGCGGGGATGTACCTGCAGACGGTCATGCTGTTGCTGAGGGCGGAAGGGCTGCACAGCTGTCCGCAGGTGATGTGGACGATGTATCGCAAGACCGTCAACGAAGTGGTCGGAGCCGACGAGGGGCTCGTGCTGTTCTGCGGTGTCTCCGTGGGATTCGAGAAGGAAGGCACGCCACGGCTGCGCACCGGGCGGGCGGACACGACCGAAACAGTGAGCTTCGTCGGAATGTGACCATCCGACGGTCGGGATCCGCAGGTGCATCGCCTTCGACGGATGCTGGTCGGCCGCACGCAACCGATCGCCCTGCGCGACGTCCGCGGACTCGGCCCACAGGCCGAGCAGGAGGCCATCACCTGGGCCGCACGCGCCCTGGTGGAGACGGCGATCAGGGAACAGCAGGCAGCCGGCCCGGAAGACGACACCGCCCCGCGCACCGGCCGGCACCGACCCCAACCGCGCGGGGCCGGCGACCCGAGGCCGGCACCGACGGCGAACGAACAGCCGACGCCGGCGACCGGGTTCGGCGTCCCCGACACGGGGCGACGTACAGGTGTACGCCGACGCTCACTGTCGGTCGGCGTCCGGGGCGAGCAATCGGTGCACGGCGCGCAGGGCGAACGAGGTGACCTCCGCGGGGTCGTCGCCCTGGTCGATCCTGCGGACGCACGCGTCGACGACCGCTTGGATCACCGCTGTGGTGAGTTCGGGCTGCGCCGGACCGAGTTCGGCGACCACGCCCTCCAGCGCCCTGTGCAGCGACCCGTGCAGATCCCTGACCCGCTGCCGGACGCGATCGGACAGCGAGCCGCGCGACAGCGACGCGCGCCGGCCGTGGGTACCGCGGGCCGCCTGCTCGACATTCGCCCGCACATACGCGGCGGCCCGGGCCCGGGGTGTGGCCTCGGCGGCGATGGCGTCCTCGACGGCGGTGACCCAGGCGGGGAACTCGCGGGTCACGACGAGTTCGAGCAGGTCTTCGATGGAGTCGAAGTAGCGGTAGATGCTGTTGCGGGCGATACCGGCCCGCGCGGCGACCGCGCCGGCGGTGAGGTTCTCCACGCCGTCCTCGTTCAGGATCGCCTCGGCCGCGTCGATCAGCCGAGCGAGCCGCTTGGCCCGGTGCTCACGCACACTGCCGGCTTCGATCTTGGGCATTCTCCCCGCTCCGCCTCGGCCATTCGCTGTCCCCCGCGCCAATCTACCGCCGTATCCGGGGTGCCGAGAGAGCCCGTGCTAACTTGGCCGCAACTTAGCGACACCCCTGTCGCTAAGTTCTGTCCGTGCTTCCGGCCGAAGGCTTCCCGATGCAACCGATGTACTCCCGCATGCTCCGATGTCTCCTGGGATCAAGAAAACGTGCCGCCGTGGTGGTCGCGTTCTGGGTACTGATCGCGGGCCTCCTCGCCGGGGTCGCCCCCGCTCTGGAATCCGTCGAGGACAACGCCTCCGCCAACCTTCCGCCCGCCGCCTCGGATTCCATGAAGGCCCGCGCCCTCGTCCGTGCGCAGCTTCCGGGCCAGGACGCGACGCCGGCGATCATCGTGGTGCGCGGCGAGGGAACCGACGCCGCGGCAAGCGCCGGGGAGGCCGTCACTCGCATCACCTCGGAGCTCTCGGAATCCACCCGGCCCGACCATGTGGCGAGCGTGATCTCCACGGTGACCACTCCCGACGCCGTAGCCGAACTGGTCTCGCAGGACCGCAGCGCCCAACTGGTCATCGTGCCCATGACCGGAAGCCCCTCGGACGAGTCCTTCCAGCACGCCGTCGACGAGGTACGCGCCCTCGCGGCCGACCGTGCGGGTCCCACCGAAGTCGCCGTGACCGGCCCCGCCGGGATCGCCACCGACACCGTGAAAGTCTTCAGCGGCGGCGACAAGGTCATGCTCCTGGCCACCATCCTGCTCGTCCTCGTCATCCTCCTGGCCGTCTACCGCTCACCCCTGATGGCCCTCGTGCCCCTCCTCGCCGTCGGCGTGGCCATGCGCGTGGCGGAGACGACCGGAGCACTCCTCGCGGACGCCGGGATCATCACGGTCAGCTCCCAAACCGCCTCGATCATGACCGTGCTGCTGTTCGGCGTGGGCACGGACTACGCGCTGATCATCACCGCCCGCTACCGCGAGGCCCTCCTCGACGAGACGGACCGTCCGCGCGCGATGCAGACCGCGGTGCGCCGAACGGCCGAATCCGTCCTCGCCGGCGCCTTGACCATCGTGCTCGCCATGTTCGCCCTGCTCGTGGCCGTCTCCCCGGCGCTGCACGGCTTCGGGCCCTACCTCGCTCTCGGCGTGGCCGTCATGGCGCCGGTGGCGTTCACCTTCGTCCCCGCCCTGATCCTGCTGCTGGGCGGGAGCGTCTTCTGGCCCGGTGGCGCGACCAAAGCCGCCGAACGAAGCCGCGGCACGGGCGTCTGGCACCGCGTTGCCGCTCTCGTCGCCCGGGCCCCGGTCCGAGTGGGCATGGCCGTGGTCGCGCTGCTCGTGGTGATGAGTGCCGGGTTGCTCGGCTACCACGAGAGCTTCAACACGCTCGGCGGCTTCCGTGCCGCCACCGAGTCCGAGCGCGGGCAGCACCTCATCCAGGAGAAGTTCGGCCCGGGTGAGATCGCGCCCGGCACCGTCGTCGTCCAGTCCCGGGACGACCTGAGATCCGGCACCGCGCCCACCGCCATCGCCGCCGCGCTCGCCGGCGTCGACGACGTCGGCAGGGTCGGACGGCACCCCCGCTTCGGGCCCGACGGCACAACGGTCTTCTACGACGTCGTCCTCAGCCTCGACCCGTACAGCTCGAAGGCACTCGACGCCATCGGTCCGCTCAAGGAGACCGCGCGGGCCGCGGCCGATGCCGCCGGCGTGACGGGCACCACGGTGTTCATCGCGGGAGAGACGGCACAGACCGCCGACATCCGCTCGGCCCTCGACCGCGACACGACCTTCATCGTGCTCCTGGTCCTCGCCATCGTCACAGCGGTCCTCATCCTCCTGCTGCGCTCGCTCCTCGCACCGCTCTACCTGGTGGCGACCCTCCTCCTGTCCTTTCTGGCCACCTTGGGCGCCACCACCTTCCTCACCGTCACCGTCCTGGGTGACGAAGGCATCGGCAACCGCGTCACCGCATACATCTTCGTCTTCCTCGTCGCACTCGGCGTCGACTACAACATCTTCATCATGAGCCGGTTCAAGCAGGAGCTGCGCGCCCTGCCCCCGGACAAGGCCATCAGCGCCGCCCTCACCCGCACCGGCGGCGTCGTCTCCTCCGCGGGCCTCATCCTTGCCGCGACCTTCGCCGTCCTGATGACCCAACCGATCCGCGAACTGTTCCAGTTCGGCTTCGCCATGGCCTTCGGCATCCTGCTGGACACCTTCCTCATCCGGCCGCTCCTGGTCCCCGCCATCGTCCGCCTTCTCGGTGACCACGCCCTGTGGCCCGCACGCCCCAGCCGCAGGACAACTCCCCGGCCCGCCGGCGAAACCGCCGTCCCGACCGGGCGCCTGCTGCGCGCCTTCACCTGGATCGCGGTCATCGAGGCATGCACCTGGGCCGGCCTGCTGATCGGGATGTACGTCAAGTACATCCCGAAGACCACCGAACTCGGCGTACGGATCTTCGGAACACTCCACGGAGCCGCCTTCATCGCCTACCTGCTCCTGACCGTTTTCGTGGCGATCCGGCTGAAGTGGCGGCTGGGCCGGACGACTCTCTTCGCCCTGCTCGCCGCGATACCTCCCTTCATGACCGTGGCATTCGAAACCTGGGCCCGCCGCACCGGCCGGCTCACCGAGCCGACCCCGGCCCCGCACCCCTCTCCCTCCGCATGACTCGACTGCCCGGATACAGCCCCCGGCGCCGCACGGCGTCGAGGCTCCGGTCGACTCCCCCGCCACTCCCCGAAGGGGCCAGGACAGCGGCGACGTACCGATCTTCGGGAAGACCCTGTCGCAGCCCCCTCCGCCGGTTCGGACGTCCGTGTATCGAACGCGGTGCGCAGGCCGCGCGCTGTGGACGCCGCGGCGGCACGGGCGAGGTGGGACTTCGTGTCCGGCTCGAACCGCTGTAGCTGTCGTTGCTGTCGAGGATCCGGGCCTGGGGAATGTCGTGACGAACCTCGGCAGGCATGGCGTCGCGCTTGGCGGTGACGGCCGACTGTGGGACCGCCTCGAGTTGGGCGATTCATTGTCCTCTCGGATACGACGACGCGGAGTCGGGCGGGGCCGGGTCGGTCGAGAAGGCGCTTGCGGGCGGCGCGGGCGTCGTGCCCGTGGCGGTCGGAGTCCCGAGCGCGTGCGAACGCGGTGATCGCGGCGGCGCAGCGGCAAGTTCCGCCGAGGCCGCCGCGCTGGTCACTCCGAGACCGAGTGGGCGACGAACGCCTCGACCGCGCAAGCCAGTTCGTCCGATTCGACGTGCGGGAAGCGCGTGCGCGGTGGGCCGCGTCAGGGCCGGCTCGGGCGCGGCCGGACGGGCCCGGGGCCGGGGCCGGGCCGTGTTCCTTCGCGCCGCTCGACGACGAGGGTGTTGAGTGCGGCGCGCAGAATCGCCGTGTCGACGTCGAGCAGAATCGGCAGCTTCACGGGCGGCAGCGGGCCGGCGGCGCCGCCGCGTTCGACCAGCACGTAGCTTTGCGGTGCCCGCCCCGCGGCGATCCCGGTCCGGAACTCGGCCACGTCCCCCCACGCCACGACGCGCCGCCCGCGGACCGCGATGCCGTCCGTGTCCACCCGCAGCCGCACGCGCGGCACGACCAGCCACACGATCCACACGACGACGGCCACCAGCGGCACCGCCACGACCGGAACGAGCACCTTCGGCATGTCCGGATTCGGACTCGCGAACGACCCCGCCATCGCCGCGAGCAACGGCACCGTGCAGCCGGCAATGGCCGCGAGGGCCTTCGTGGAGGTCCGCGCCTCGAACGCGCCGTCGCGCCGAACGCCGTCGACGACGCGACGCGTTGCTTGCCATTCGTCCAGCGGGCTGCGCACCATGCGGCCACGCTAGCGGCACCCCTCAGACCTCCCCTCGTCCGCCCCCGCCCGCCCCCTTGATCGCCGACTACGACGAGCACGTCGGCTGTTGCGGAAGGGGCACCGCGAACCTCTTCCTCATCTTCAGACCCGCCCCGAACAGTGCTCGCATAGGGCGAACCCGCAGTGCGCGAGAGAGTAATCGCGGCGTCGCCCCGCCCACCCGCCACCCGGGCAGGGATGTCCGGGTCTCTCGGACTCGGTACACGCGGCGCCGCACCCGGTAGAGAGAACGAGGCTCCGGCCGTGTCGGGCAGTGCGGCCGCGCCGGGCGCGGGCGGGTGACGCCCGCGGCCCGGCGCCCCACGTCACGCCGCGCCGGGCACGATCATCTTCGCCAGTTGGGCCGCGGCGCCGATCACGACGCCACCGCCCAACGCGATCGACGCGACGCCCAACACGATTCGACGCTTCACACATGCGCGCACATCCGCCTCCGGGGTGGGGGTTCGACGACCGAGCGTGACGCGACCATCCTCGCGGGTCACGGTGATCGACTCAACCCGTCCAGGTTTCGAGTCGGGTGGCGACCTCCCGCACCCGGCCCAACCCCCACCACCGGGTCGGACAGCGCCACGCGACACCGCCGGGGGCGGAGGTCACCCGAAGGGGGCGACGACCACCACGTTCGGGCCGGCCTCGTAGGTCGGGATCGCGTCGGCGAGGGTGACGTCGCGGCGGTCCCGGTCGCCACGCACCGGTGAGGAGCCGTTGCCGTACGGGTCGGAACCGAGTGCGCTGTCGGCCGCACTTTTGCTCTGCTGCCGGCGCGCGGCGGGGAGTTTCGCGATGTTGTTCTCGGCGCTGTCGGTGAACCGCACGCGATATCGGACCACCGCAGCAAAACCCAGGCCACGCAGCCAGGATCCAAAGTCCCAGATCCTGCAAATCCAATGGTCAACACATGATCAATCGACCGCTCTTCGTTCTCGCCTGCGCAGCCAGGTGTGACCGAACCGGCGGTTCGACCCGTCAAGACTCTGTGAGGTCGACGACGGAGCGGGGAGAAGGATGGGTTGGTTCCACAGGGAGCGCATCGGATTCGCCGAGTTCGCCGAGGCGAACCAGACCGTACTGCGCCGCACCGCCTTCCTGCTCTGCGGCGACTGGCATGCGGCCGAGGACCTCGCGCAGACCGCGTTGGAGAAGGTCTACGTCGTGTGGCCCAAGCTCGAGCGGCAGGAGCACCCGCAGGCCTACGCCAAGCGCGTCCTGATCAACGCGTTCCTGGATGGGCGCCGCCGCAAGAGCAGCGGCGAGATGACGGGCATAGACGCCGACGTGCTGGCCCGCACCCCCGCCCTCGTTCACGGCGACCCCGAACTGCGGCTCACCCTCGTCGGCGCGCTGCGCACCCTCGAACCACGCGACCGCGCCCTGCTGGTGCTGCGGTACTGGGAGGACCTGAGCGTCGAGGAGACCGCACGGCGGCTGGGTATGGGCGTGTCCGCCGTGAAGACCGGCACGATGCGCGCGCTCGCCAGGCTGCGCGAGCGCGTGCCGGAGCTGACCCGCGAGGCCGCTGCGGAGGGACAGCCGTGAGGAAACGGCGCACAACGGAATGGCCGGCGGCGGACACAGTGGCATACATGAGGGGAACCGACGTCGTGGAAGGGCAGGCAGTGGAGACCGAGGACCTGTTTCGCAGCGAACTGCGCGCCGAAGTGGACGAGTTGGTGATCCCGCCGGGCGCGGGGCTGGCTACCCGGGCGGCCGAGGGCGGCCGCCGCCGGGCGCGGCGGCGTGCGTTGGGGCAGACCGTTGGCGTGACCCTGGCGGTGGGAGTGATCGTGGCGGGCGGGCTGGGCGCGGCACAGCTGCGGACGAGTCCGGCGACCAAGGCGGGGCCCGCGGCGGATCCGTCGCCGTCCCGGATCGACGGACGGTTGGGGGGCGTGAACCCGGAACTGCCGGCGCAGCCGGTGGCACCGAATCCCCTCGCCGATCGGCTCGGTCCGATCATCAGGAACCTGCTGCCCGGGGGGACGAAGCAGATCACGACCAACACCGCCGTCGACGGCGGCCTCTACGCGAAGGTCACCTGGGACACCGGCCAGGGCGTGGTCGAGGTGACCTTCCACATGGTGGGCAAGCGGTTCTCCGGGTGCACCATGGCCGACGGCAGGCCCAAGCCCAAGGAGAACAACTTCGGCGGCTGCCGCAACGCACCGGACGGAACGCTGCTCGGCACCTTCGAGAAGCCCTTTCCGGACAAGGGCATCGCCTGGAAGAGCGTCAACTACGTCACCGGGGAGACCATGGTCGAACTGAGCTACGGAAACGGCGAACTGTCGGACAACGGCAAGCCCACCCGCAGCACCTTGCCGCTGACCGACGAGCAGGCCCTGTCCATCCTGAGGAACCCGGCCTGGGCGCCGATCCTCGCAGCCTACGTCCCGCCGCCGCCCGCCGACCCCGTCACACCGCCCACCTTGGGCACGACGTGGTCCCCGATCGCCTCGTTCGGCCCGGCACAACAGTCCTGACCCGTCCCGCCCACGCCGGGGGCGGCCCCGCCGGTCCGGCCGGGGCCGCCCCGTGATCCGCCGGAGGCGCCCGGCAAGGTCCGCGCCTGCTTGCCGGGCGCCACCGAACGAAGAGGGACATCGGTACGGGGAGCGGTCGGACAAAGACCGGCGCGAGGCCACCCCCACCGACGCGGTCGCCCGAACGTCCGGCCCCGCCGCGGTCACGACCGCGCGCCCGGCGCCGGAAACGGTGACGACACGAGGCGGGGGTCGTCGTCGCCGCCCGGGGTGCCCGCGGAGGCGCAGTCGCGCAGGTCGCCGGGGTTCCCCAGGGGGCGTCACCCGATATCCGGCGGACGCTCCCGCCGTGATCGAGCGCTACCGCAAGGCCCGGGACCTGCCCGGCACCAGGGCGGTGATCGAGGCCGCGATGGACGCACGCCGGCTCGGCCACGGCCCCTTGCCGCGCCATGCCTTCCTCCAACACGCCGCCGAGGCCTGGTAGCGCTTGTCGTCCGCGCAGGATTCGAGGAGGGCGAGTGCGCAGTCCCCGCGGACGAGGGCCGTCGCGCGCACGAAAGGGGCTGCCTGTTCGGCGTTCTCGGCCAGGGGTCCCGAAAACAACCGCAGGACGGGCTCACCGGCGCCGGCCGCATGCCGAGGAGCCGGGGCGACGTTGGTCGTCGCCCCGGCTGCTTCGCGCCTCTCGTGTCGAGACGGGATCGGTCGTCTTCGCCGGGCGGCCGTCCCGGCTTGACGTGTTCGGCTATTCGGGATTGCCCCGTCGGGATTCGGCCGCGGTGAGGAAGGCTCTCAGCGCGTCGTTGAACGGTCGGCCGATCCGCTGTACGGCGTGCGGGCTTCCCGGGAAGAGCCTGCGCTCGGCGTTCATGTGTGTCGCCAGCACGTCGCATACCGCTTCGAACGCGGGGGTTCCGCCGCCCGATACGACGAGCTTGGGGAAGGTGGTCCCGGCGAGCAACGGCAACGGAACTCCCGTGTCCCACGGCCGTTCCGTCTTCAGATTGTGTACGGCCTCCACGAACTCCGGGGGAAGCGGGCTCGGCAGCGAAAGCTTGACGCCGAGGGCCTCCAGGAATCCCGCCAGGAACGTCTCGTCGTCGGCCGAGACGTTCCGCTGCCAGTGCCGCATCAGTGCCTCGCGCAGCTCGTCGACCGCGGGATGGCCGATCCCGTTGGGCAGCGCGGGTGGTTCGATGACGGTGAGGGACCACACACGATCCGGGACCAGCGCCGCCGCCCGCATGGCCACGACACCGCCCATGGAGGTGCCCACGAGGTGGGCACCGGAACCGATCAGTTCCACGATCTCTTCGGCATCGCGATCGGGGTCGATGCGATCGGTGTGCGGGCTCGGACGGTAACCGCGTCGATAGGGCGCGATCACGGTCCATTCGTCCGCGAAGGCTTGCTGCTCCACGAATGCGGCGGCGGCGGAGTTCAGGCTGCCGTGAATCAGCAGGAGCCGGGGGCCGTGATCACCCCATCGCTCCGAGGCGAGCGTGTTCAACGACGTACTCCGTTCTGCTCAGGCACGCGGGCCGGCGGCGAAGACACCCGGGTCGATGTCGAGCCGGCGGGACTCGAATCGCCAACCGTCGGGCGTGCGGACCAGGGTGTCGCGGTAGATGCCCGTCGCGATGATGAACGGCGACTGCACGACCTGGAGTTTGACCACGACGCTGTACATCTCGGCCCGCTCGGCGTCGCCTTCGATCACGTGATTGACGCCCAGGTGTCGCGCGCCGTCCTCCTTGCCCGCCGCGATGTGACCGCGGAGGAACTCCATGATGGACGTGTGGCCCTGGAAGGTCCCGTAGTTCGCGACGAACGTTCCGTCGGGGATCCAACACTGTGCCCAGGCATCGACGTCGTGCGCGTCGAGGTATTTGAACTGCCGGGCGGCGAGCTCTTGGATCGCCAGCTTGTCTTCCACTGTCAGGGGCATGTCTGTTCGCCTTCGCAGGGGCGCCGCGGGGCGGCGCTTGTCGGTTGCGGTTCGGGGGCTGCGACCCGTGGGGGCAGCCCGGATTGCGGCGTCCGCCGTTCGGCCGTTCGGGGCGATCAGGCCCCGAGAGCGTCGGGCCGAGTGGGGTTCAGAAGTACCAGGGCACCTGGGCGTGCCCGCGGTCGACGAGGTCGCCGAAGCGTCCACCGAGGAAGGCCAGCGGTTCGCCGGCGCGCTCGCAGGTGTCCAGGACGCGGCCGACGACCACGATGTGGTCTCCGGCGACGAAGTGGCGCTCCACGTCGCATTCCAGGTGGGCGAGGGCATCCGGGATCACCGGTACGTGGTGCCTTCCGTAGGCGGGTTCGAGGCCGGCGAAGTGGTCCTCGGCGCGCCGGGCGAAGCGCATCGCGATCGGTTCCTGACGCGACGACAGGATGCTGACGGCGAATCGACCCGAAGCGGTGATCGCGTCGGTGCTGCGCGCGCCGATGTTGAGGCAGACCAGCAGCAGCGGCGGGTCCAGGGACACCGAGGTCAGCGAGTTGACCGTCATCCCGTGCGGCGTGCCGTCGGGAGCGTAGGTCGTGACCACCGCCACCCCGGTGGCGAAACGGCCCATGGTCCGGCGCATCGTCTGCGGGTCCACGGACGCGAGGGTGGAAGCCATGTCGTTGTCTCCGATGCTCAGGCGCGGTAGCGCACTTCGAAGGTGACCACGCCCTCGTCGGTTCGCCAGGGCCCGTGCGGCATGCCCGGCGGGCGGCAGGCGTACATGCCGGCGGTGAATGTGCGGCCCAGGGTGATGTCGGTGAACGAGCCCTCCAGGATGTACACCTCTTCCCAGAAGTCGTGGCGCTGCACGCCCATCGGGGTGGAATCGGCGCCCGGCGCGTAGCGCAGGATTCGGGTCGCGACCCCGGTGGCGGGGTCCTTGGCCAGGACTCGTTCGGTGATCGCCGGGTCGTCGCCCGGACACAGGGTGAACTCGATGTCGGAGACGGGGAAGAACTCGTGTTCGGGCTTGCTCACTTGGTCACGCTCCTGTGGTTTCACACGGTGCTCTCGACGTGGTAGCTCGCCAGGAAGGCGTCCACCGCGGCGAGTGGCGCGTCGAAGTCGTAGTTGCGGTAGGCGTAGCCCTTCACCACGAACGGTGCGCCCGCGTAGAAGAGTTCGTACTGGTGGTGGCGCCCGGCGAACTCGCTGCCGACGGCGTCCCAGACCAGCTTGAAGAGCTTGACCCGCTCCTCGGCCGTGGCACCGGGGCTCTGGATGTAGCGATCGATGTCGGCGCGCGTTTCGGGATTGGTCATGTCGGCGATGCCGGAGGGCACTTGGAGCACTCCCCCGCCGACGAGGTCGCGCAGGATCGCCAGCACGCGTGGGTACAGTTCCGACTGCATGCCCATCGCCCCGTAGACGGCCCGGGAGCCGGGGCGCCACATGCCCTGCTCGTCGGGCTCGGCGGTGTATTCGGCGGCGAGGACCGCGGACTCGGCGAGCGAGACCAGGCTCGCGAGTTCACCGAGTTTCTCGACGACGCCCGGGAAACGATCGACTCCGTTGACGGCGGCCACCTTGCGGGCCAGGCCGGCCAGGAACTGGAGCTTGACGCTCAGTCGGATCTGGGCCTGCCAGTTGCCCAGCACGTGGGCGCCGGTGTCGAAGAACTGGCGTCGCAGTCCGGGGACATCGCGGTAGACGAACACCTGCTCCCACGGGATGAACACATCGTCGAAGACCAACAGTGCGTCGGTCTCGTCGTAGCGCGTGGTCAGCGGGTAGTCGTAGGCGCTGGTGGCGGCCGGCGCGTAGGGGCGTCGACAGTACAGCTTCAGGCCCTGGGCGCCGACGGGCACCGCGAAGCTCAGCGCGAAGTCGGTGTCCTCGGGGCCGAGCGGTTTGATGCACGACACCAGGATCTCGTCGGCGACCGCGCCGCCGGTGGCCAGCATCTGCGCGCCGCGCACCACGATGCCGTCGGGACGCTCCTCTGCCACGCCGACCTGGACCAACTCGCCTTCCCAGGCGTGTGCGGTGGTCGCCCGGGAGACCTGCGGCGGGATGATCGCGTAGGACACGTACAGATTCTCGGCGGCGACCCGGCGTCGGTAGGCGACGATGTTGGCGGCCAGATCGCGCTCGCCGCTCGCGAACGCCTCCGGGTGGGCCCCGAACGCGGCGACGAACGCACCGACATGGTCGGGGCTGCGTCCGACCCAGCCGTGGGTGTGTCTGGCCCAGCGGGTCGCGGCGGTGCGGTAGGCGGTGAGTTCGTCCCGGCTTCGCGGGGCCGTGAACAGCAGGTTGATCGGCTCGCCGGTCTCCGGGTCGGGGCGGGTGAAGCCGGATTCGGGGTCGGCGGCGATGTCGAAGAGTTCGGCGATCGTCGTCGCGATGGGGGTGAAGGCCGGGTGGTGGGCGACGTCCGCGACGACCTCGCCGTCGACGTGGACACGACGGTCGTCCTTGAGAGAGGCCAGGTATTCGGCTCCGGTGCGCATCACGAACTCCTCTGGTGCACGGTGTAGTCATGGGTCAGGGAGGGCCCGCCGGGCAGTTCGATGGACAGCAGCCAGCGGGAGCCGTACACGAAGTCGCCGGTGAGCAGGGGCAGGGTGCCGCAGAACAACACCAGGTCACCGGCGACGTCGCCGATGGCCGCGGTCATCCGGTGGAGCAGTTCGCGGGGGTGGCGCAGCGCGGACAGTGGTCCGTGCTGATAGGGGCGACCGTCGATCGCGGATTCGGCGGTCAGCTGTTCCCAGTTCGGTGGGCGGGTGCCGGCGTCGAGTTCGATCACGTCGGTGCCCAGCGGCTTGGGGCAGGCGGCCTTGGACGAGGTGATGTCCAGGCGTTCGCGTTCGCGATCGGTATGGTCCGAGCCGACCGCCAGGAACAGGCGGCCTCGGTGGCGGATGACCACGGGTTCCACCTCGCCCGAGGTCGCCTCGCCGTCCACCGCGACGGTTCGTTCGGTGGTGAGCAGGGACGGGTCGAGATCGTAGAAGGCCGGCACGGTCGCGGGTGGCGGGATGCCGATGGCCGCGAGTTCCTCGATGTGGCGTCGTGCGGCGGCCTCGTCGCGCGCGGTGTAGCCCGCCACGACCAGGCGCGCCGGCCGCACGTCCAGGTATTCGTCGGTGTCGACCACGCGCATACGCAGCGGTGGTATCGAAGTGCTCACAAGTGGTTCCTTAGCGTGGGTCCGGCGCGCTCCCCCGGGGTGGAAACGACGAGATGGGGCGACGGTCGGCGAGGACCGGGAACTGGGCGCGTACCCGGTCGACGTCGGCGGGGTCGGCGTCGCAGAAGGTGACGCCCTCCTCGGTGCCGGCCTCGACCAGGACGCGGCCCCAGGCGTCGACGACACGGCTGTGTCCACCGAGTTCGACGCCGCCGTCCTGGACGCCGACCGCGTTGCAGGCGATCACGAGCAGTTGTTGTTCGACGGCTCGGCAGGAGGTGAACAGTTGCCAGTGCTCGCGGCGGGCGGCGGGCCAGGCGGCGGGTACGACGGCGATGCGGGCCCCTCGGTCGACCAGGTCGCGCCACAGTTCGGGGAAGCGCAGGTCGTAGCAGGTGGTGGCGCCCAGGCGCCCGAGGGCGGTGCCGGCCACGTCGATCCGGTCGCCGGGGGTGAGCAGTTCGGCCTCGCGGGAGGCGTGGCCGAAGACGTGGATCTTGCGGTAGGTGTGCGCGATCAGCCCGTCCGGGGTGATCAGGGCGGCGGTGTTGAACAGTCGGCCGTCGTCGTCGCGCTGGACGAAGCTGCCCAGGTGCACGTGCGCGTCCAGCGCCCGGGCCCAGGCGCGGGCCGCGGTGACCGTGGGACCGTTCAGCGGCTCGGCGTGTTCGGCGTAGGACTCGAAGCCGAAGTAGCCGGCCGCCCACAGTTCGGGGAGCACGACCAGGTCGGCCCCGCGGGCCTGTTCGACCATCGAGCCCACCCGCTCGCGGCGGGCTCGGGGCGTTTCGGTGGGCGGGCTGGCGACCTGGACCAGGGCGATCCTCATCACGCCCCCAGGGAGTCGTCGGAGCCCCGGCGGGCGACTTCGGGCAGGTGCAGCGCGGCGAGCGTGCTGCCCAGGTGGGTCCCCAGTGCCTGGGCCGCCCGGTCCGGATCACCGGTGCGCAGAGCGGACACGATCGCCGCGTGCTCGGCCAAGACCTTGCGGAAACGGCCCTCGTCGCCGACGACGGCACGCAGACCCATCCGGACCTGGCGCTCGCGCAACGCCTCGTAGAAGTCGGCGAGGACCGGGTTGCCGGCCTGCCGCACGATCGCGCCGTGGAAGGCCCGGTCGCAGTCGATGAATCCCACCGCGTCGTCGACCAGGCCCTCCTGGGCGGCCACGAGGGCGTCGAGCTCGTCCAGGAACGCTTCGCCGGCCGGGACCACGCGCCGCATGCTCCAGTCCTCGATCAGTTCGCGGGCTTCCATCACGGTGCGTACCTCCGCGTCCGAGATGGGCGGTACGAAGGCGCCCTTCTTCGGCATGATCTGCACGAATCCCTCGGTTTCCAGGCGCAGCAACGCCTCGCGCACCGGAGTTCGCGACGTGCCCGCCGCCTGGGCGACCTCGGACTCGATCAGGAAGGTTCCCCCGTCCCGAGGCAGGGCGGAGATGTGCTTCTTGAGCCATCGATAGGTGATGTCCTGGGCGGATCCACCGCCGGCGGGCTTTCGTACGCTGCTCATGAACACAATGTATACAACGCGCATACCAACGACAAGAGGTTCGCGTCGGCGACTCCGGTGAACGTCGCGGGCAGCCCGGAGGTCGTGGTGTTCTCGGCGTACGTCACGCGCGGGCCGACGATCGGCATCGTCGATCGGGCGACCTGCTCGACGGGGGCGGGTCCACCCACGACGAGAGCCCGGGCGCGGCCTGATCTCGCGCGCCCTTCGCAACGAGTTCGAGCCCGTGCGCGCCGCCGGCACCCGATCCCCTGAAGGACGCGTCGGGATGCCGACGGGCAGTTCGCGTCGTTCACCGTGCACGATCAGTTCGACCCGTAGTCCGGCCGCCGCCGCGTCATCGACGGCGGCGAGCGTGGGCGCCGGGGCCAGGTCGGCGCTCTGCGGGGTATCGCTCCCCTCTCGCAGGATGCCGAGCAGGCGGCGCATCTCGCGCAGCGCGGTGCGCCCGGTGGCCTCGATCGAGCCGAGCGCGCAGCGCCTCCTCGGGCCGCTCGGGCCCCGACGAGGTGCGCGACGCCGGCCTGCACGGTGATCAGGCTCATGCTGTGCGCGACCACGTCGTGCAACTCGCGGGCCATCCGCAGCCGTTCCTCCGCCGCGTCCGCCGCGGCCCGCCGCTCGGCGTCGTGGGCCGCGGTTTCATGTCGGCCCGGGCCTTGAGTGTGGCCGGGTGAGCGCTGGGGTGTTCGAAGTCGTTCCCGCATTCCCCTGGTTCGCCGGGCGGGCGGCGTGGAGGGTGCGCGGCGGGGGCGTCCGGCACGCCGCGCGATCGCGGAGCCTCCCGGTGTCGGGCGCCGCCCCTCTTGGTCGTCGAGGTCGGCGGGCTGCTTTCCGGGAGTGGGCCCGGTCGAGGACGGGCGGCAGTGGTCGGCACGAAGCCCCGGGGCCGCCTTGGCGAGGTCCCGGGGCTTCGTCGTGCTCAGCGCGTGGCGGCGGGCTCCGGGAGCCGTCGCGACGTGTTCATCTCCTCGGTGGTGGCGACCAGCGGGGCCGGCTCTGGGTTCTTGGCGGCCTCGTCCAGTGCCTCCCGGAGGGCGGCCTCGTTGGTCGGCCTGGCCGCTTCCAGGAGTTCCAGGCCCGGCCCGGTCACGTCGGTGTAGATGCCGCGGCGGTCGGTCGCGCAGAGGTAGCGCGAGAGCAGGCCGCGGTCCTCCAGCCGGGTGACCAGGCGCGTGGTGGCGCTCTGGCTGAGCACCACCGCGTCGGCGACCTGCTTCATCTGCAGGTGACCGCCCTCGCCGTCGTGCTGGCGGCTGAGCACGTCGAGCAGCGAGTACTCGCGCACGCTCAGGTCGTGCTCGGCCTGGAGCGCGCGCTCGATGTGCGCCTCGATCCGGCCGGCCAGGAGGTAGAGGGCGGCCCATCCGTTGGCGAGGGCGGTCAGCGCGGGGTCCGTGGCGGTCATGGGCGAGGCTCCTTCCGGGTACGTCGCCCCCCAGGATAAGCCTCGCGCAAATATCGGCCAGCGCATGTATTCCGCCTATACAAATATTGCCCTCCACACCGCCCGAATGCGCGATCCCGCCGCCGTCCGGAGAATCGGTCCTACCTGGCCCCCAGGAATCCCCCCTGCACCCGCGCGGCAATCGCCGCCGCACAGGGCTCGGAACGAAGGGAATCGTCATGGCCGTTTCCAGCACCCCGATGAACCTCACCCGGGCGGCCCACGTCGGGATCTCGGTGTCGGACCTGGACGCCTCGATCGCGTTCTATCAGGCCCTCACCGGGCGCGAGCCCGTCGCCTCGGGAACCATGCACAGCGTGCCGTTCGGCGGGTCGCAGGGCCTGTCCACCGCGGAGCTGCGCTACGCCACGATCAACCTCGACAACAGCCTCGGCATCGACCTCATCGAGTTCCGCAACCCGCCCGGCGAGCCGACCCGGGGCGCCGCCAACCGTCCGGGCTCGATGCACCTGTGTCTGCGGGTGGACGACTTCGACGTGGTGTACCGGCGGATGAAGGACGCGGGCTACGGCTTCCTCGGCGACGACTACACGTTCATCGCGGGTGAGGTGACGCCGGCGGCGGCGCTCGGCACCAGGGTGGCGTACTTCAACGACCCGGACGGCACCAACCTGGAGATCATCCGGCCCGAGGGCGGCTTCGCCGCTTGAGGGGCTTGACCGGCGCGGGTGGGATCCGGACCGACACGGTCCTGGACCCCACCCGCGTTCGCGTGTCCGCCGCCATCGCCCACCATCGGCCATAAGCGAATGCCCGCACTTGCATTAGCCAGCGTATGCAACTATTGTCGGAGCACGTAAGGCGCAACAGCAATCGTATGGAGGGTGGCACACCATGCCTCTCGCGCTCCTGGCCTTGGCCATCGGGGCCTTCGGGATCGGCACCACCGAGTTCGTGATCATGGGCCTGCTGCCCGAGATCGCCGCCGACTACGGGGTGTCCATCCCCTCCGCCGGGCTCCTGGTCACCGGTTACGCGATCGGCGTCGTCATCGGCGCCCCGCTGATGACGGTGCTCGGCACCCGGATCGGCCGCAAGACGATGCTCATGGTCCTCATGGGCCTGTTCGTGGCTGGAAACCTGCTCTCCGCCGTGGCACCGACCATGGGCGTGATGCTCGCCGGCCGCATCGTGGCCTCCCTCGCCCACGGCGCGTTCTTCGGCATCGGCTCGGTGGTCGCCGCCGACCTCGTGGCCCCCGACAAGAAGGCCGGCGCCATCGCCACCATGTTCACCGGCCTCACCGTCGCCAACATCGTCGGCGTGCCGCTGGGCACCTTCATCGGCCAGGCCGTCGGCTGGCGCGTCACCTTCGCCGGCGTCGCCGCACTCGGAGTGATCGGCCTGCTCGGCATCGCGAAGCTGGTACCGGCCATGCCCCGCCCCGAAGGCGCCCACCTGCGGCGCGAGCTCACGGCGTTCCGCAACCCCCAGGTCCTGCTCGCCATGGCGATGACCGTCCTCGGCTTCGGCGGCGTTTTCGCGGCGATCACCTACATCGCCCCGATGATGACCCACACGGCCGGCTACTCCGACGGCGCCGTCACCTGGCTGCTGGTCCTGTTCGGCATCGGCATGTTCCTCGGCAACCTGCTCGGCGGCAAGTTCGCCGACCGCAAGCTGATGCCGATGCTCTACGCCTCTCTCGGCGGACTCGCCGTCGTGCTGGCGCTGTTCACCGTCACCGCCCACAACAAGATCCTGGCCGCGGTGACCATCCTGCTCGTCGGGGGGCTCGGCTTCGCCACCGTCCCACCGCTCCAGAAGCGGGTCCTGGACCAGGCGCACGGCGCGCCCACCCTGGCCTCCGCCGTCAACATCGGCGCCTTCAACCTCGGCAACGCCCTTGCCGCCTGGCTCGGCGGAATGGTCATCTCCGCCGGCCTCGGTTACACCGCCCCGAACTGGGTCGGCGCGCTGCTCGCCGGAGCCGCGCTCCTGCTGGCCGTCTGGTCCGCCGCCCTGGAGCGCCGAACCCCCGTACGGGAGAGCACCCCCGCCGCCGCTCCCACCCCCGCCGCCGTCGCCGTCGCCGGCCGCCACTGACCGCCCTCCGTTCCCCCTCCCCCGTTCCTTCCAGGAGAAGAGCCACCATGAGCACCACCCTCACCCCGCTGACCACCGCCGACGCCGAGACCCTCGTCGACGCCGCCCGCCGCGCCGCCCGGGCGGCCGGGGTCGCGGTCAGCGTCACCGTCCTGGACGCGGGCGGCCACCCGCTCGCCTTCCTCCGCGACGACAGCGCCGTGCTGATCTCCGGCGAGACCAGCACCCGCAAGGCGTACACCGCCCTCCAACTGGGCGCCCCCACCGCCGACCTGGTCGACCTCGTCAAGCCGGACGGACCCTTCCACACCCTGCCCACCGCGCTCGACCGGCCGCTCCTGTTCATCGCCGGCGGCGTCCCGATCCACCGCGACGGCAGGCTCGTCGGCGCCATCGGCCTCGGCGGCGGCGCCCCCGAGCAGGACCACTCGTTCGCCACCGCCGCGCTGACGAAACTCCCCCGGTGACCCGCACCCCGCAGGAGGTCTTCGCCGACCACGGTCGGCGCCTGGGCACCGGGGACCTCGACCACATCGCCGGGAACTACACCGAGGACACCGTCCTCATCACCCCCGAGGGCGCGTTCTGCGGCCACGCCGGGGTCCGCCGGGTCATCGGCCGCCTCCTGGCCGATCTCCCGGACGCCGACTGGCACCTGGACCCGCGGTTCGCGGGCGGAGTGCTGTTCCTCCAGTGGACCGCCGCCACCGCCACCCACCGGGTCACCGACGGCACCGACACCTTCGTCTTCCGCGACGGACTCATCAGCGCCCAGACCGTCCGCTACACCCTCACCGCCCACCCTCACTGAAGGAAGCACGCACCATGAACAACCCCACCGTCCCCACCGTGAAGCTCAACAACGGGGTCGAGATCCCCCAGCTCGGCTTCGGCGTCTTCCAGGTCCCCGACGACCAGACCACCGCCGCCGTCACCTCCGCCCTGGAGGCCGGCTACCGCAGCATCGACACCGCCGCGATCTACGGCAACGAGACCGGCGTCGGCCGAGCGCTCGCGGCGTCCGGCCTGCCGCGCGAGGAACTGTTCGTCACCACCAAGCTGTGGAACGCCGACCAGGGCTACGACAAGACCCTGCGCGCCTTCGACACCGCTCTCGGCAAGCTCGGCCTCGACACCGTCGACCTGTACCTGATCCACTGGCCCACCCCCGAGCGCGACCTCTACCTCGACTCCTGGCGCGCCATCGAGCGCCTCGCCGAGGAGGGCCGCATCCGCGCCGCCGGCGTCTCCAACTTCCAGCCCGCCCACCTCCGGCGCCTGATGGACCACAGCGACCTGGTGCCCGCCGTCAACCAGGTCGAGCTGCATCCCGGCCTCCAGCAGGCCGACCTGCGCACCTTCCACGCCGAGCACGGCATCGCCACCGAGGCGTGGAGCCCGCTCGCCCAGGGCGCCGTCCTGGACGACCCAGCGATCACCTCGATCGCCGCCCGCACCGGCAAGTCCGCCGCCCAGGTGGTCCTGCGCTGGCACCTCCAGCTCGGCAACATCGTCATCCCGAAGTCCGTCACCCCGGCGCGCATCCGCCAGAACCTGGACGTTTTCGACTTCCGGCTGACCGACGAGGACGTGGCCGCCATCGCCGCGGGCGACCGCGGCCTGCGCACCGGGCCGCACCCGGACCGGTTCAACTGACCGGCCCGCACCCCCGGACACACTGCCCGCCAGAAAGCTCAGCGTCTGCGCCTCGGCCTGACTTCGCGCGGCCTGATG